>JALELB010000030.1 GCA_022768805.1 Ruminococcus sp. | reverse complement strand
GCTGACTTTTGAAGAGGTGCTGGAGCAGGTGCGCCGGCAGGTGGACGCCGGTATGCGTGCAGCGGATGCCTGCAAGGCGGCGGCAAAGGCATCCGGGTTTTCCAAGAACGAGCTGTACCGGGCGCTGCTGGAGGAGTGATTCCCGCTCGCCTGCCCTGTTGATTGTGGTGACCGGTTTCTTTTGTGTTGTCTTTTATGATTAACCGTAGGGGTTACGCATGACTGGTTTACCGGATGCTTGGGGTTGTCTCCCCAAGACAGTAGTAAACCCGTACTGCGTAACCGGCACGGTTCAGTATAAAAGATAAGCCGCAAGCAAACGGTCCCAATCCCATAAACAAAAAAGAAAGAAGGTGCCCCCATGGTGAATGAACAAAGACCCCCGCGCATTGCCTGCATCAACGACCTTTCCGGCTACGGACGCTGCTCCCTGACCACCGCCATTGCAGTGCTGTCCGCCATGGGGGTTCAGGCATGCCCGGTGCCCACGGCGATTCTCTCCAAGCATACGGGCTTTGACCGCTACACCTTCACTGACTTCACCCCCCACATGGGGGCGTATATGGCGGACTGGGCGGAGCTGGAGTTTGACGCAGTGTATACGGGCTTTCTGGGGTCGGCGGAGCAGATCCGGCTGGTGGAGGGGTTCCTTGCCCAGCAGCGTGCCCGGCAGAGCACCCCGCCCCACGTCATCATCGACACGGTGATGGGGGACGGGGGGAAGATCTACCCCACCTACACCCCGGATATGTGCAGGCTCATGCGGCGGCTGGTGTCCCATGCGGACGTGATTACCCCCAACGTAACCGAGGCCTGCATCCTTACCGGCACCCCCTATTCCGGGGAGGAGCTGACCACCGCCCAGGCCCGGGAGCTTGCCTGCCGGCTGTATGAACTGGGGGCAGGGGCAGTGGTGATTACCGGCATCGTCCGGGAGCCGGTGCTGTGCAATCTGGTCTATGACGGCAGGGAGCTGTACTTTGATGCGGAAACCCGCACCGAACGTATGTTCTCCGGCACCGGGGATCTGTTCGCCTCCATCGTCAGCGCCCGGCTTGCGGCAGGGGGATCTCTGCCGGAGGCGGTATCCCTTGCAGGCAGCTTCATCGCCGCCGCCACCCGCTATACCCTTTCCCTGGGCACGCCCGCTATGGAGGGGGTATGCTTTGAACCATGCCTTTCACGGCTTATGCATCCGCAGAGCCAGGAGAAATAAATGCGGCTCCTTCGGGAACCGACAAAAAAGAAAGAAGGAATTGTTTATGATGGAAAAGGAAAGCAGACTGCGGCATATGGTGCTTACGGGGCTGTTTGCGGCGCTCATCTGTCTCACCACCGCCTTTATCCTGCACATTCCCGTGGGCAACGGCTATATTCATCTGGGTGACAGCTTTATTTATCTGGCTGCCTGCGTGCTGCCCATGCCCTACGGCATCATTGCCGCCGCCCTGGGGGGAAGCATGGCGGATCTGCTCAGCGGCTATGCCATTTACGCCCTCCCCACCGCAATCATCAAGTCCATGCTGGCCTGCTGCTTTTACGGCATGGGAGTGCAGAAGACCCAGACCCTGCTTAGCCGCCGCAGCGTGATTGCCTCCGTGCTGTGCGTGCCCATCACCGTGATCGGCTACTATCTTACTGCGGTGATCCTCTACGGCAACCCGGTGGCACAGATTGCGGAAACCGTGCCCGCAAACCTGGTGCAGGCAGGCTGCTCCGCCGCCCTGTTCTGTATCGCTGCCTTTGCCCTGGACCGGGTAAAGCTGCCCATGCTCAGACGCTGAAACAGACCGTACTGCTGCATCACAGGAGGTACTGCCCATGAATTCCTCAAAAGGCCGTTTTTCCTTTGTCCACTCCCGGCTGGTGAAAAGCCTGATCTTCAGCGGCGCCGTGCTGCTGATCCTGGCGTTCATCCTGCTGCGGTATGAGGGCTTTTTCGCCGCCCTCAGCACCCTGTTTCAGGTGCTGCGTCCGCCAATTATCGGGGTGGTACTGGCGTTCATTCTGAATACCCCCTTCAGTCTGCTGGAGCAGAGGCTGCTGTGGGTTACAGAACGGCTCAGCCCGAAGAAAAAGCCCATGCCCCGGCTGGCCTACTGGCTGGGACTGGTGCTGACCTATCTCTTTGCCGCTGCGGTGGTTGCCGCCATCGTCTGCATCATCATCCCCCAGTTTGCCGACAGCATCCGGCAGTTTGCCGCCAATTTTGATACCTACTATGAAAACGTGGAGCAGCTGCTGCTGTCCCACAAGGATATGGCGGTGTTTGACTGGCTCCAGCAGTGGGGCATTGAAGAGAAGCTGATGGGGCTGACGGAGTATCTGCCGGAAATGCTGCAGAAAACCTTTGATTTCACCGCAAGCCTGTTCGGGGTGGTGGTGGATCTGTTCGTGGGCATCGCCTTTTCCGTGTATATTCTGGCGGATAAGCGGGGACTGAAGAAAATGGCACAGGGGCTTGCCAAGCTCGCCTTAAAGCAGCCCCGGTACAGCCGGTTTGCGGGAGCCATGAAGCTGACGGTGGACACCTTCTCCAGCTTTGTGAACGGCCAGCTTACCGAGGCCTTTATCCTGGGCGTGCTGTGCTATATCGGCATGAAGGTGTTCCGGTTTGATTATGCGGTGCTCATCAGCGTCATCATCGGCATCACCAATATGATCCCCATTGTGGGGCCCATTGCCGGTACCATCCCCTGCGCCCTGGTGCTGCTGCTGGCAAGCCCCAGACAGGCGGTGTGGTTCGTGCTGTTCGTTATCGTCCTCCAGCAGCTGGAAAGCAATCTCATCTACCCCAGAGTGGTGGGCAGCTCCGTAGGGCTGCCGCCCCTGTGGGTGCTGCTGGCGGTGGTGCTGGGCGGCGGCCTGGGGGGAATCCTGGGGATGATTTTGGGAATCCCGGTGCTGTCCCTGGTGTATACCTATCTCCAGAACCGGCTCAAGGAGCTGGAGCCGGAGGAGGCCCCCAAGCCGGTTCCCGGAAAGCCGGCGGCAAAGCCAACCCCGGAAGCCTCCGGAAAGCAGACAAAAAAATAGCCGGGCTAAGGGAGCCCGGACACAAAGCAGCCGTCCTGTGCGCAGAACAGAACGGCTGCTTTTTATGCTTGCCGGCAGGTGCCGGCGCTGGTTCGTGTGAATGCTGTCTTTTCCTTTGCACCGCCTTTCCCGGCGCCGGATTTTTGGTGTGGGGGCGGCGCCTGCCCCAAGAGAGTGTGGGTAATGGGTCTGTTGCTGTCTTTATTATAGCATACCGGAGGGGGAATGCAATAACAGAATGATGCAGATCCGTTGACAATCCGGGGCAAAACCGTTACGGAGGAATGACACCGGGTGACAGAGCGATAACAAAGGGGCAGATTGCACAGAAAAACGGCGGATTTTGCATACCTGCACCAAAAATCGACGGGATAACAGAACTTTCTTGCCCCACCCCCTTGCAATGTTATGAACAATTTGTTATAATGAAAGACACACAGACTGGTTTTGCGGGGGCTTCTCTGCATCGGGATATAAAGGGGATTACCATGATTGGTTTTTATAATTATACGGTCGTGCTGACGTATGCGGGGTTTGCATGCGGCTGCTGCGGCATTTATTACGCCCTGTCCGGGCATCCGGGCATCGGCATCATCCTGCTGCTGCTGGCGGGCTTCTGCGATATGTTCGACGGCAAGGTGGCACGGACCCGGGAACGGACTGATGCGGAAAAGCAGTTCGGCATCCAGATCGACTCCTTGTCGGATCTGGTGTGCTTCGGGCTTCTGCCGGCGGTGATCGGCTACGCCTGCGGGCTGAACCGGCCTCTGGATCTGGTGATTTTAGTATTCTTCACCCTGGCGGCGCTGATCCGGCTGGCGTATTTTAATGTCACCGAGGATGAGCGTCAGAAGCAGACCACTGAGGTCCGCAAGGTGTATGAGGGACTGCCGGTGACCAGCGTGGCGCTGATTTTTCCGCCCCTGTTCAGCTTCCGGCACGATATCGGCGCCATGTTCCCCCAGGTTTACGGCACGCTGCTGCTGCTGGTGGGGCTGGCGTTCATTACACGGTTTAAAATCAAGAAGCCGGGGATGCGGTGCATGTTTGCCTTTATCGGCATCGGCGCCCTGGAGCTTGCCTGGCTGCTGTACAAGACCAGGAGCTGAGTATGGGCATTATCCGCAGACGGGACGGGGCTGAAACCGTTACCGACGAAACACAGGACAAAGCGCTGGAGCTTTTATATCACACGGCGCCGGGGCGGGCAGCGCTGAAGCTGCTGGTGCAGCCCTGGGTGTCCGCCCTGGGGGGCGCGGTGCTGGAGCATCCCCTTTCCACGGTGCTGATTCCCCCCTTTATCCGGCATTATCACATTGACCTTTCCCAGTACGAAAAGGAAACCTACCGGAGCTACAACGCCTTTTTCACCCGGCAGATCCGCCCCTCGGCACGGCCGGTGGACAAGACCCCGGAGGCGCTCATCAGCCCCTGTGACGCCAAGCTCACGGTGTACCCCATCGCTCCGGACAGCACCTTTCCCATCAAGCACAGCCGGTACCGGGTGTCGGATCTGCTGGGCTGCAGCCGGCTTGCCAAGGGGTTTGCCGGGGGACAGTGCCTGATTTTCCGGCTTACGGTGGAGGATTATCACCGGTACTGCTACCCGGATGACGGGGTGAAAAGCAAAAACCGCCTGCTGGGCAGCGAGCTGCATACGGTGAATCCCATCGCCCTGGAGGGCTACAATATCTACAAGCGCAACTGCCGGTCTGCCTGCCTGCTGAACACAGCGCATTTCGGCCGGATCGCCATGATCGAGGTGGGCGCACTGATGGTGGGGAAGATCGTGAACCACCACGGGGCAGGGCCCGTCCGCCGGGGTCAGGAAAAGGGCATGTTCCGGTTCGGAGGCTCCACGGTGGTGCTGCTGCTGGAAAAGGATGCGGCGGTGCTGGACGGGGATATTCTGCAAAACAGCGCAGAGGGCGTCGAAACCGCAGTACATTACGGGGAACGGATCGGAACGGCGGCACTGCCTTGACAAGCACCGGGCAGTGTGCTAAAATAAAGATAACATGACATTGCACGGCTTAGCCCCCGGACGGAGAGAGGGCCGGGGCGCAACGGATACAAAAGGAGAAAGCATATGAACACAACCCAGCAGATAGAATGGAACGGAACCCCCTGCATCGAGCTGTGCGCAGGCGGCTACCGTGCCTGGATTGCCTATGAGATCGGTGCAAACGTAATCCGGTTCCGGGACGAGGAACGGGGCATGGAAATCTTCCGCTACCGGGAGGATAATGATGCGGAAACCATCAGGAATTCCCCGGAGGTCTGGGGGCTGCCCACCCTGTATCTGCCCAACCGGTTTGCAGACGGGGTGCTGAAAACCTCGGACGCCGTATACCAGCTGCCCGTTAACGAGGCGGAGCCCTTCCATAACCACATTCACGGCTTTCTGCACAAGCGTGCCCACACCGTGGTGGAGCATCACGCAGACGACAACTGCGCTGTGCTGAAAACCCAGTACCGGTATGACGAGAACGACCCGTTCTTTGCCCATCTGCCCATCCGCTTCCTGGCGGAGTATACCTTTACCCTGTCCGCCTGCGGGCTGGAGCATAAGGTGCGGCTCACCAACCTGTCCGACAAGATGATGCCCATCTCCCTTGCCACCCACACCACCATCAACACCCCCTTTGTGGACGGCGGGAAGGAGGAGGACATCCGGCTGACGGTGCCCATCGGCAAGCGCTGCGAGCTGGATGAGCGCTGCCTGCCCACCCAGCGGTTCATTGACCTGAAGCTGTACGATCTGGAATACAAGAACGGCACCAAGTGCCCGGTGCTCCAGGATATCAACAACGATATGTACTTTGCAGAGGAAACGGAGCTGGAGGGCCAGTCCTTCTACGGCGCCATTGTTGAAGATACGGCAAGCGGCAAGCGGATCTGCTACCAGATTTCCCCGGAGTACGGGTTCTGGATTATCTGGAACGACAAGGGCTTCAACGGCTACTTCTGCCCGGAGCCCATGACCGCCATGATCGACGCCCCCAACCTGGAGCTGCCCCGGGAAACCACCGGCTACCGGGAAATCCGGCCCCACGATACCTTTGAGGCAAATCAGCGGTTCTTTACCATGGACTGATGAAATACGAAAAAACCGCCGTTCCGGAGTGTCCGGAGCGGCGATTTCTATATATTGGGAGAAAACGGCAAAAAAGAAAACACTGCCGGATGATGCGGCAGTGTGAAAATCATGCAGACCGGGCAGCCGTACCCAAGCGCCCGCCTGCGGGATATCCGTTCTGATAAAAGAGAGGGACTTCAGAGGAGGGGACCTTTGAAGGAAGAGCGGATATCCACCGGCCAGCCGCCTCCTCGGGGAGGGGATGACCGGAGCTAATTCGTACTACAATAGTGTTTCCGAATTGTCAAAGGTGACACCGGACAAAGCTTGTGCGGCAGATGCTGTGCAAAGCCGCCAGGCGTGCTTTGTTTGGTGTTACCTTGAGTATATCATATTGACAAAGGGGATACAATGCTTTATTATATTATTAGCTGACGGATTGTCACCAGTCCGCACAGATTTCCGAAAAATAAGGAGTATATGATGAAAAGATGTATCGCAATGGCACTGTCCCTCTGCATTCTGCTGTTTGGCTGTGCAGACAATTCCTCCGGGGACAGTCAGAAAGCCGACCGGCGGGTTACCGTGGAGGGCACCGGCTTCCGGGTGGACGGGAAGGAGCTTTGGTTCAACGGCGCCAACACTCCCTGGAACAACTGGAACGACTTCGGGGGAACCTATGACCCCCAGTTCTGGGAGGAGCATTTCGCCCAGCTGCACGAAAAAGGCATCAACGCCACCCGGGTGTGGATCAGCTGCAACGGAGAGGTGGGCATCAAAATCAAGGAGGACGGCTCTGTTACCGGCGTCAAGGACAAGATGTGGGAGGATCTGGACAGCTTTTTCGCCATCGCCGAAAAGCACCAGGTTTATATCATGGCCACCCTCATGTCCTTTGACCACTGCAAGGACAGCAACAGCAAGCACCAGCGCTGGCGCACCATGCTCCAGAGCGAGGAGCTGAGCCAGACCTATGTGGACAACTATGTAATTCCCTTTGTGAAGCGCTACGACAGCAACGACTACCTGTTCAGCGTGGATCTTTGCAACGAGCCGGACTGGATTGTGGAGAATGCCGAGTGCGGTCAGCTCCCGTGGCAGGATCTGTCCCGGTTCTTTGCCCAGTGCGCCGCCGGCGTCCACCGGAATTCCGATGTGCTGGTGACCGTGGGCATGGGTATGGTGAAGTACAACAGCGACAATTACAGCGGCAACTGCGTTTCCGACGAGGTGCTGAAGGGCTTTGCCGGAGAGGACGCCTACCTGGACTACTACTCCCCCCACTTCTACGAGTGGCAGGTGTCCAACTGGGGCAATGCCTTTGAAAAGACCCCCAAGGCCTTCGGCATGCCGGATGACCGGCCGGTGGTGCTGGGAGAATGCCCGGCGGTGGGACTCCAGAAGGCGGGGAAGGATCTGACCCAGTGTACCGAATCCGCATACAATAACGGCTGGCAGGGGGTATTTCCCTGGACCTCCAACGGGGTGGATGACTGCGGAGGCTTCCAGGAGGTTTCCCCTTCGGCGGAGCATATGTACCAGAAGATTCCGGATCTCATCTTCCCGGCGGGGAAGGGCTGATCCTGCGCCCGGAGGCTTCCTCCGGGCGTTTTCGTGTTTTACCCATATCTTTTTGCCTATATTATATAATTTATCTTGCTTTTTCCCCGGCGGTATGCTATAATATCACCATACTGCACTAGGGTGCGGTGAATAATACATAACCGGAGGTTAGCGTATGGGTATTCTGAAAGCAGTAGCAGGCGCCATCGGCGGCGGCCTGGCGGATTCCTGGCTGGAGGTCGTTGAGCCGGATAATATGACAGCAACCACTGTCTGCACCAGAGGGGTGCAGGTCAGCAACAAGCGCAGCAGCAACAAGAAGGGGAATGAAAACATTATTTCCAACGGCTCCGTGATCCACGTAGGCGTCAACCAGATGATGCTTCTGGTGGACGGCGGCAAGATCATCGACTATTCCGCAGAGCCGGGCTATTACGAGGTTTATCTGTCCTCCACCCCCTCCATGTTCAACGGGGAGCTGAAGGACTCCATCAAGGAAACCTTCAGCCGCATCAAGTTCGGGGGTCAGCCCTCCGCCTGCCAGCAGGTGTACTTTATCAACCTGCAGGAGATCAAGGGCATCAAGTTCGGCACCCGGAACGCTTTGCAGTATTTCGACAATTTCTATAACGCAGAGCTGTTTGTACGGTGCCACGGCAGCTATTCCATCAAGATCACCGATCCGCTGAAGTTCTTCAGCGAGGCTGTGCCCCGGAATGCGGAGCATGTGGACATCAACGACATCAACGAGCAGTACTTTGACGAATTCCTCAGTGCGCTGCAGGCTGCCATCGGACAGATGTCCGTAGAGGGTCAGCGGATTTCCGCACTGCCCTCCAAGAGCCTGGAGCTGGGCAAGCACATGAGCAAGGTGCTGGATGAGGACTGGACCAATCTGAGAGGCATGGAGATCTGCTCCGTGGGCGTGGCAAGCATCAGCTACGACGAGGAGAGCAAGAAGCTCATCAATATGCGGAACCAGGGCGCAATGATGTCCGACGCCACCATCCGGGAGGGCTATGTGCAGTCCGCCGTGGCAGGGGGCTTGCAGGCAGCAGGCTCCAATACCGCCGGCGCAGGCAATGCCTTTATGGCAATGGGCATGGGCATGGGGGCTGCCGGCAACTTTATGGGGGCAGCTTCCGCCACCAATGCAGCCCAGATGCAGATGCAGCAGCAACAGCAGGCACAGCAGGCGCTGCAGCCCAATGCGGCAGTCCAGCAGATGGACGACGGGGCATGGACCTGCAAGTGCGGTCAGATGAACAGCGGCAAGTTCTGCTCCAACTGCGGCGGCCCCAAGCCGGCTCCCGCAGGCAGCTGGACCTGTAAGTGCGGTCAGACCAATACGGGGAAGTTCTGTCCCAACTGCGGCAGCCCCGCACCCCAGGCAGGGAAATGGACCTGCGCATGCGGCGCAGTCAACGAGGGTGCATTCTGCTCCAACTGCGGCACAAAGCGCAGCTGAGAACACGACAGGAGTTGATTGTATTTGGAGGCGATCCAATATAAATGCCCGAACTGCGGCGGCGAGCTGAAGTTCGACGCAGGCAAGCAGCTGTTCGGCTGCGAATACTGCCGGAG
>JALELB010000028.1 GCA_022768805.1 Ruminococcus sp. | reverse complement strand
CGTGACAAGAACGGCAAGCCCTATTCGGAAACCTACCTGAAGAACCTGCATAACCAGCTCTCGTGTATTTTTAACCACGCTGTCCGCTACTATGACCTGAGTACCAATCCCGCAGCCAAGGCAGGAAGCATCGGCGTGAAGAATGCCAAGGAGATGAACTTCTGGACGAAGGACGAGTATATGCAGTTCTCCGAGGTCATGATGGACAAGCCAATCTCGTTCTACGCCTTTGAGATGCTTTACTGGTGCGGTATCCGTCTCGGTGAGCTGCTGGCTCTCACAACTGCGGACTTCGATTTCAAGAACAGAAAGCTCCGCATCAACAAGTCCTATCAGCGTCTCAAGGGACAGGACGTCATCACAGAGCCGAAGACCAAGAAAAGCAACCGCACCATTGAAATGCCCGATTTTCTTTGTGAGGAGATGCAGGAGTATTTCAGTATGCTGTACGATCAGAAGCCCGACGAGCGTATCTTCCCCATATCCAAGAGTTATCTGCACCATGAGATGGACAGGGGTGTGAAAGCAACAGGCTTGAAGCGTATCCGTATCCACGACCTGCGTCACAGCCATGTTTCGCTCCTGATCGAGCTGGGCTTCTCTGCGGTGGCGATCGCTGACCGTGTTGGACATGAGAGCATCGAGATCACTTATCGTTATGCACATCTGTTCCCGTCCAAGCAGAAAGAGATGGCGAATAGGCTCGGTGAGCTGAAGAAGGGAGGTGATTTTAATGTCAGCAAAGAATCTTGACAGCAAGGGACGTTTTAGGGCGAAGACGATTGGTTTCCGTGTATCGCCCGAAGAAGATCAGCTCATCAATTCGGCGGTGGCGCTTTCGGGACTAACCAAGCAGGACTACATCGTAAAACGGCTGCTGTGCCGTGATGTGGTGGTGCAGGGCAATCCGAGAGTATACAAAGCTCTGAAAAATCAGCTTGCCGAAGTCCTCGGCGAGCTGAAAAGAATCAAAAACGGCTCTGCTGTGGACGATGAGCTGTTGTCCACAATACAGCTCATTACAACAACTCTGAATGGTCTGAAAGGAGATAGAGAATGACCGAAGAAAGAGAAATGACCGCCCTCGACGCACCTGTTGGCGCAGGTGCAGAGCAGTCATCAGAATTAACACCTATTATTATACCAGATTACGGGGAGGATTTCAACCCCTCAGCCGAGGAAATGTTCGAGGCTCAGATGCAGTACGAACAGGAAATGCAAGCACAGGCGAAAGCGGAGCGAGAAGCTGCACCGGGCTTTATGCAAACAGTTTCGATGCCGGAGCTTTATGAGATGGTCTATCCGGGCAAACCGCCGATCATCGACCATTTCCTCTACCCGGGCACATACCTGTTCGTCGGCGCTCCTAAAGTCGGCAAGAGCTTCATGATGGCTCAGATCGCCTATCATGTCAGCTCGGGTACACCGATGTGGAACTATTCTGTCCGCAAGGGTACGGTGCTTTACCTCGCTTTGGAGGACGATTACCGCAGATTGCAGGAGCGTCTGTATCGAATGTTCAGAACGAAAACGACACCTGATCTTTTCTTTTCAGTTGCTTCCAAGTCGCTGAATGAGGGGCTGCTCGATCAGCTCGGTACGTTTCTGAATGAACACCCCGAAACCTCAGTCGTCATCATCGACACCTTGCAAAAAGTCCGTGAAGCTGAGGGCGACACTTACAGTTATGCAAGGGACTACGATATTATCGCAGGGCTGAAAGCGTTCGCCGACAGGACGGGTATCTGTCTGATACTCGTTCACCACACCCGCAAGCAGAAGTCCGATGACAGCTTTGACCGTATCTCAGGCACAAACGGTCTGCTCGGTGCAGCGGACGGAGCGTTCATCATGTATAAGAATAAGCGTTCCGACGGTGATGCAACGATTGAGGTATCGGGCAGAGATCAGCCGGACAAGAAATTCATGCTCTCCCGAAATAAAGAAACGCTGTGCTGGGAACTGAGCGGAGAAAAATCTCCCGAATACACTGAGCCGCCTGAACCTGTGCTTGAAGCGATAGGCAATTTCATCAATGTGGATAATCCGACTTGGGAGGGTACGGCGACCGAGCTTATCGAAAAGCTGGAGCTTGACATCAAGCCGAATGCCCTGTCGCTGAAGCTGAATGTCAATGCAGGAAAGCTGTATAATTTGTACTTTGTTCAGTACAGCAATAAGCGGACACACAAGGCAAAGCTGATTCAGCTCCGCTATGATGCTGATCACCCAATCGTGATCTCGCCTGAACCGGCAGAAGAAACCGAAAAAAGTGCAGATGGTGTTCCTGCCGTTAAGGGAGAGATCATCATCAGCGCCGACACGGTTGATGATATTGCAGGTGAAGATTATGACCGAGCTTATAAGCAGATGATCGACAACGCTTTAGCGTGACGATGTGCGTCGATGCGTCGATGGTTTGAGGGGCGTATAAAACATCGTCACCACCGACGCACATCGATGCAGGGTTTGAATGATTATCATTTTTATGAAAGGGGGTGCAATATATGCCCGATATGGAAAAGGTAAAAGCGCTGACTTCTATCCTTGAAGAAAGAAGCGGTCTTGATGTTCGCGATGCTGTTGCTCGCAACATTCATTACCTCGATGGTTATGAGAGCTATCTCTATGAAAAAGAGATAGAATATCTGCTCGAAACTCTCAATGTCGAGGAGGAGCCGCCGTTCTGATTCTTATGATATCGGAGCGAGTATTTTAACAGAATCCGAGCTAAGATTTTTGCAGAAAATATCATTTCCGATATGATGTTTTTCAAAAAATGTAATGCGGATTTTTGAATAAATGTACCCACATTTCGGCTGCTCAGTCAGCCGTTCAGCCTCGCAGAGCCACATTAGCATTTTTGATAGTCCGAGTAGGCTGTCAAAAGTGCTATGGGGTTACTGGCGGCGCACCGCAAGTAAATCCGGCTCTCCGAGCCGTTTGGTTTGCCGATATCCTTATCGTTGCAAGCCAATTTGCCCGTCAGGGCTTTGCGTAGCACATAGCTGTGTCTTGTGCGAGCAATCCCCCTCATCAGAGGGTACAACTATGATTATAAAGGAGATTGTTAATATGATCACAAAAACTATTTCAATGTGCCAGGGCAAAGGCAGCCTTTCACATAACAACAGGGAGTTCACTGCCAAGAACATCGACCCGTCAAGAACTGCGGATAACATCGTGTTCGTTCAGCAGGATCTGGGTGATGCTTACCACCAGCTTTTCGATGAAGCGGTAGCGAGATACAACGCTTATCAGAAAAGAAAGGATCGTAAGATCGACGACTACTTCCAGCACCTGTTCAACCGTGAGCCGAGCAAGAGTGTTATCACCGGAGCGAACAAGCAGAAGAGCTTCTATGAAGACTTGGTACAGATCGGTACTAAGGACGATACAGGTGTCGGCACTCCAGATGCGGAAGTTGCTGTCGCTTGCTTGAAAGAATACATGGAGGGTTTCCAGAAAAGAAATCCGAATCTCTATGTGTTCAATGCGGTCATGCACCTCGATGAAGCAACGCCGCACCTGCACATCAACTACATTCCTGTCGGTCACTATGACAGAGGTCTTGATACCAGGAACGCTATGGCGAAAGCTCTTGAGGAAATGAACTTCGGTCATGATTCAAGAGCGATCAACCGCTGGAGGCTAAAGGAGTGGGCTGTACTCAGTAATATTTGTGTTGAACACGGTATTGATATCAGCGAACCGCAGAAGTCCAGAGGTTACAGCTTTACAGTTGAGGAATACGGCAAGCATCAGGATGAGATAAAAGCTCTCAATGCTGAAATGGCTCAGGTCGAAAGTGAGCTTGCTGAGAAACAGGCAAAGCGGGAAGATCTCGACCAGCAGATTGAGCAGAAGACAGCTCAGGTCAAGACGATACTCAACTACATTCCCGACTATGAAAAGGAGTTCAAGATTGAGGATGAGTGCGATCAGCTCCGCAAAGAGCTGATCGGTCTGCTTGACGGTAAGCTGTCTATCATGAAGCACAAGGATGCTATCATCGCCAAGGTGCAGAGACTTTGCAAGCTTGTCAAAAAAGTCAATGATAACGCTCACAAGTCCGGCAATACGATCTACTCTCTCCATGAGAAGCTCGATGCTGCGATGAAAGAGTATGATGATGCGTGTCAGCGCTGGAAATGTGCAGCAGAAGAACGCACGGAGCTTCGTCGTGATAATGCTGAACTGTCAGCTGAGGTCGATGACCTGACAGAATTTATGATCCTGCTGAAACGCTTAGAGCCGCAAAAGTATGCTGAGGTCAGACAGGCACAGGAGTATGTTCACAGTCAGCGTGAACAGGAAGTACAGCAGCAGTCCACCACCAGAAAGAAAAAATCGTGGGGACTGGAATAATATAAAACAGAACAAAAGATGAAACTTTATGACATACCCTGAAAAGATACGTCAAATCTCTTGACAAGCCCGAAATATTGCGCTACAATCATAGATGTACAAGGGTATGTCATAGATCTTAGGAGGTAATCTATGGCAACAATAAAAAAGCGTGGCAACAGCTATCTTATCAGAGTGAGCTGCGGATACGATATAAACGGCAATCACAAGGAACAGTCTATGACATGGAAACCCGATGAGGGTATGACCAAGAAGCAGATCGAAAAGGAACTGAACCGTCAGGCGGTGATGTTCGAGGAGTCGGTCAATCACGGTTTCAAGACCTCGGCTATGAAGTTTCAGGAACTTGCGGAGGAGTGGTTCGAGAATTATGCGAAGAACGCTCTCAGAAGCACTACATATGAGAGAATGCTCCAGCTTACCCACCGTGTTTATCCTGCTATCGGTCACTTGCGTATCGACAAAATCACAGCAAGGCTTTTGCAGGGATTCGTGAACTCTCTTGCCAAAGAGGGTGCAAACGAAAAGACGGGCAAGCCCCTCGCACCGAAAACGATACGTCACAATCTCAGCTTTATCTCGGACGTGTTCAGCTATGCGGTTCGTATGGACTTGGTATCAGACAACCCGTGCAGGAAAGTGACTATCCCGAAAGGCGAGGTCAAGGAGAAGCCTATCTATTCTCAGGAGGAGATCGCACAGCTTCTCACGGCGATAAACGGTGAGGACACAAAGTACCGTGCTTTCTTCTATCTGATAGCGTACAGCGGTTTCCGTAGGAGCGAAATGCTCGGTCTGGAGTGGAAAGACATCGACTTCGAGAACAACATCATCAGCATCAAGCGCACTTCCAACTATACCTCAGAGCGTGGCATCTACACCGACACCACTAAGACCAAGCGTTCAAAGCGTGTATTGAAGATCAGTCCGTACATCATGGGTATCCTCAAAGAGCTGAAAGACGAGCAGGACGAGGAAGCACTCCGCTTGGGTGACAAGTGGGTGGAGAGTGACAGACTCTTTGGCAAGTGGAACGGCGAACCCATGAACAACCAGACCCCTTACGGCTGGCTGAAAGAGTTCTGCGAGAAGAACGATATGCCTTTCTACGGTATTCACAGTTTCAGGCATTTCGCAGCTTCTGCCCTGATCTCATCGGGGCTTGATGTGGTGACGGTATCGGGAGCGTTAGGGCATTGCAATTCAGGAACGACACTGAACGTCTACGCTCATATGTTCCAGACCGCACAGGCGAGAGTGGCTCAGGCGATGGACGGAGCGTTCAGTTTCCTTCCGCAGGATACAACAACTTAAAATAAGAATGTCCGCTACAAAAACGCAATAGCGGACAAGTAGCGGACAAACCCTATTTTCACTATAAAAGCAAAACTCGGAAACAGCGATATTACGCTGTTTCCGAGCATATGATTTGGTGACCCGTACGGGAATTGAACCCATGATTCCGCCGTGAAAGGGCGGTGTCTTAACCTCTTGACCAACGGGCCGTGGTAGCGGCAATTGGATTCGAACCAACGACACCCTGGGTATGAACCAAGTGCTCTAGCCACCTGAGCTATGCCGCCACGCTTAATGCCGCATAACATAACTGCGACTTTGTTATTATACTACATGATGCGGCAAAAGTCAACCCTAGTTTTCTTTCTTTTTTAAAATTGTGCATACCGTATATTTTTTTCAACATTACAGTGCTGAACATAATGGAGGCGACTATCTTTTTCAGATTTTCCCCAGATGCTTGTGCTTTTTTGAAAAATAGTGTAAGCTAAAAGAAAGGGGGGACGGGCATATGCATATGCGGAAGGTCAGGGGCATTTTGTCCCGATCAAACGGAATGAATCTCTATCGTGGTTGTACCCATGGCTGTATTTACTGTGATGCCCGCAGCACCTGCTATCAGATGGATCACCCCTTTGAGGACGTGGAGGTCAAGGAAAATGCAGTGGAGCTTCTGGAGGAAGCCTTGCGGCGGAAACGGCATCGCTGTATGATTGGCACCGGAAGCATGTCGGATCCCTATATTCCCCTGGAGCGCCAGCTATGCCATATGCGCCGCTGTCTGGAGCTGATTGAACGTTATGGATTCGGTGCCGCATTCCAGACCAAGTCACCGGATTTCCTGCGAGATCTGGAGCTCATCGATCAGATTAACCGTGCCACAAAGTGCGTGGTTCAAATGACCATTACAACCTATGATGACCAGCTGTGTAAGATCCTGGAGCCTTGTGTAGCGCCAACCAGTGCTCGGCTGGAGGCGCTGCATGCATGCCGGGATCGGGGGATTCCCACGGTGGTATGGCTCACGCCCCTGCTGCCTTTTGTGAATGACACCCCGGACAATCTGCGCCGGATTCTCCGTGGGTGCAGAGATGCTGGTGTCCGGGGCATTCTTTCCTTTGGGATGGGGCTCACCCTCCGGGAGGGAAACCGGGAGTATTATTATCAGAAGCTGGACGAGCATTTTCCCGGGTTGAAGGAGAAATATCAGAAAACCTATGACAATGCCTATGAACTGCCCAGTCTCCATGCAGAGGCTTTATACCGGATTTTTCAGGAGGACTGCCGCCGTTATGACATTTGTACGGATCAGCAGCAGATTTTTGCGTATCTGCATGCATTTGAAGACAAACAGGCAGGGACACAGCTTTCATTGTTCTAAAGCCTAAAGGAAAGGAGGCAAAACCTATGGGTAAGGTATTCTGGGAGGGGAGTGCTCTGCTGGCACCGGCACCGCCTGCATTGGTTACCTGCGGCACCATGGAGCAGCCCAACGTGCTGACCATCGGCTGGACGGGGATTGTGTGTACCCGGCCGGCGATGACGTATATTTCTGTCCGGCCCAGCAGGTATTCCTACGGCTTGATCCGGCAGACAGGGGAGTTTGCAGTGAATCTGACCCCCTCCCGGCTGGTCAGGGCGGCGGATTTCTGTGGAGTGCGCAGCGGTGCACAGGTGGACAAGTTTGCCCTTTGCGGTCTGCATCCATTACCGGCAAAACGGATTTCCGCTCCCATTCTGGAGGAATGCCCTGTGGCGCTGGAGTGCCGTGTTACGGAGAGCCGGCTACTTGGAACCCACGAAATGTTTCTGGCGGAGATTGTTGGGGTGGATGTGGATGAGCGGTATCTGGACAGCAAGGGCAGGCTGAATCTGCAGCAGTGCGGGCTTGCAGCATATGCCCACGGGGAGTATTTTGCACTGGGACGGAAGCTGGGCGATTTTGGTTTTTCTGTACGGAAAAAGAAGCCGGGGAGAGAAAAGTGAATACAATAGGGCAGGGGTTTTGACAAAAACGAAAAAAACCCTTGCTTTTTTATGCGTTTTGCGGTATTATATAATAGTATTTTTATGGGCGCGCTGTCTGCGTTCCGGCGCATCCATCAATAAGGGGGAATCCTGTGAAGAAGCTTTCGATCATCGTGCCCTGCTACAATGAGGAAGAGGTGCTTCCACTGTTTTATGCAGAGATCACGAGGGTGATGGACGAAATGAAGCGCACTTACGCCGAGCTGACGTTTGAGCTGCTGTTCATCGATGACGGCTCAAGGGACAAGACGCTGACGCAGCTGCGGGAGCTTGCCTCCAAGGATCAGCGGGTACGGTACATCTCCTTTTCCCGCAATTTCGGTAAGGAAGCCGGTATGTTTGCCGGGCTGGAGAATGCAACAGGGGATTTTGTCGTGGTCATGGATGCGGACCTGCAGCATCCGCCCTCTTTTCTGCCGGAGATGTACAGCTACGTGCGGGACGGGGAATATGACTGTGCCACCACCCGGCGTGTCAGCCGCAAGGGTGAATCCAAGATCCGTTCCTGGTTTGCCCGGAAATTCTATCGGATTATGAACAAGATCTCCCAGACAGAGATTGTGGACGGTGCCCAGGATTTCCGTTTTATGAGCCGGCAGATGGTGGATGCGATTCTGTCCATGCGGGAATACAACCGGTTTTCCAAGGGCATTTTCAGCTGGGTTGGCTTTAAGACCAAGTATATCGAGTATGAGAATGTGGAGCGTGCCGCCGGCACGACGGCCTGGTCCTTCTGGAGTCTTTTCCGTTACTCCCTGGAGGGAATTTTCGCCTTCTCCACGGCGCCTCTGGCCTTAGCCTCAGTGCTGGGTCTTGTCAGCTGTGTCATCGCCTTTCTGATGATGATCTGGATCATCATCAAAACCCTGGCATTCGGTGAAGCTGTGGCGGGATTTCCCTCCATCATGTGCGCCATCTTTTTGCTGGGCGGTCTGCAGCTTTTCTGTATCGGCGTGCTGGGTCAGTATCTGTCCAAAACCTACCTGGAAACCAAACGCCGTCCCATCTACATTGTGCGGGAAACCGAGCAGATCTATCGGGACAAGCTGACGGAGCGGCAGGACTAAGGCTGTAAAGCAGGGCTGAAGGAGGAACGGGCGTGACACGGCGGATACGGCTGCTGGTGCTGGTGCTGGCTGTAATGATTCTGGCACTGGCTGCGGGACTCATTAAACTGAATCTGGACACCTCCCAGGACACGGGGGATACCAAATCGCCCCAGCAGTCTGCTGGACGTGAGGGGTATTATATCTTTCAGGACGATGACACCGGACTGTACGGTGTGCGGAATGAAAATGAGCGTGTATTGGTGGATGCGGAATGGGATTCCCTTTCCTTTGCCGGGGAGCAGACGCTGCTTGTCTCTCGCAGGACGGGCGGAGCGCTGCGGTACGGTATGATCCAGATCAACGAAAATGTACTGATCCCATTTGCATACAGCTCCATTACCTCTCTGACCGGACAGATTCTGGCTGCGGTTACAGCGGAGGATGGAAAAACCATTCTCTATTCCACCGAGGGCCAGCAGCTGCTTTCCCAGGCATGGGACAGCTGCACTATGGAGGAGGGGATTCTGCGGCTCATGTCCGGCACCGCCCAGTATACCGCTGAGGTCAGCGGCACCGAAATCCGCATGACGGCAATCACCATGCGCATGGTGCTGGCAGGGCAGCCTCTGTACTTCTCCTTTGATGCATCGGATCTTGCCGGGGTGGAGAATTATACCGTGCTGTCCGAGCTTGCGCAGATTTCCCACCAGTATCTCAAGGCCATGCTGAAAAGGGATTACAGCGATGTTTACAGCATCACTGCGGCGGATTCCTACAGCGAGGTCATTGACGAGGATCGGATGGAGAACCGCTATTTTACCTCCATGACCCTGTTGGATACGGAGTGGAATGAAAGTGAGCCGGTGCTGCGCTATGCCTGTACCTTCCGTTTCTGTTATCAGCTGCAGACGGATGCAGGCCGGGAGGCCCGTGCTTCCGATCTGATCCTGCGGATGCGGCGGGATGAGGATGGAATCCTGCTGCTGTACAGTGTACAGGAGATGCCGGTGGATATGCAGACCGGAGAAGTGATTGCGGAATCTATGAAAGGAGAGGACGGAGAACCGTCCGGATTGAAACATGAGTAAAGTAGCAGTGATTATGGGAAGCGACAGTGACTTCCCGGTTGTCAGAGCAGCCATTGAGGAGCTGAAGGCATTCGGCGTTGCATACGAGGTGCATGTCATGTCTGCACACCGCACCCCGGAGCAGGCCGCAGCCTTTGCAAAGGCCACCTGTGAGAATGATGTGGATGTCATCATTGCAGCTGCCGGAAAGGCGGCACATCTGGCAGGAGTGCTGGCAGCCCATACCGTGAAGCCGGTGATCGGCATTCCGGTGAAGTCCTCGACTCTGGACGGTCTGGATGCACTGCTGGCTACGGTGCAGATGCCCAGCGGCATCCCGGTTGCCACGGTTGCCATTGACGGAGCAGCCAATGCGGCGATCTTGGCTGTACAGATGCTGGCTCTGTCTGATCCGGCATTGAAGGAGAAGCTCATTGCCCGGAAGGCACAGATGGAGGCCGGCGTTCTGGAAAAGGACAGGGCTATGCAGGAGCGGGTTGCAGCGCTGTAATCTGCATACAGGTCTGAAAAGACCGGACTGAATCAAGGGAACCCAAAGTTTGAGATATATGGAGGAAATGACAATGAACATTCAGAAGACTGAGCAGCTCTATGAAGGCAAGGCAAAAAAGGTGTTTGCAACCACTGATCCGGATCTGGTCATCGTGGATTACAAGGACGATGCCACTGCCTTCAACGGTGAAAAGAAGGGCACCATCGCCGGGAAGGGCGCAATCAACAACAAGATGACCAACTATATGCTCAAGCTGTTGGAACAGGAGGGCGTTCCCACCCACCTGGTGGAGGAGATTTCCGACAGAGAGACCATTGTCAAGAAGGTGGAAATTGTTCCGCTGGAGGTCATCGTCAGAAATGTTGCCGCAGGCAGCTTTTCCAAGAAGCTGGGCATTGCGGAGGGTACACCCCTCAAGCAGCCCACCCTGGAATTCAGCTACAAGTGTGACGAGCTGGGTGATCCCTTCATCAACAAGTACTATGCGCTGGGTCTGGGGCTTGCCACTGAGCAGGAAATTGAGGACATCACAAAGTATGCCTTCAAGGTCAACGAATTCATGAAGGGCTTTTTCAAGAATATCGGCATCGACCTGATTGACTTCAAGATCGAATTCGGCCGGTTCCACGGCCAGATTCTGCTGGCGGATGAGATCTCTCCGGACACCTGCCGGTTCTGGGATTCCAAGACCCACGAAAAGCTGGACAAGGACAGATTCAGAAGAGATATGGGCGGCGTAGAAGAGGCTTATCAGGAAATGATCAAGCGGGTTATGGGAGAATAAGGCATATGGGCGGTTTTTTCGGAGCTGTATCTGCAAATGACTGCATCCAGGACGTGTTTTTCGGCACGGACTATCACTCCCATCTGGGTACCCGCCGGGGCGGTATGACTTCCTACGCGCCGGAGCTGGGCTTCCAGAGAAACATCCACAGCATTGAAAGCTCTCCGTTCCGGACAAAGTTTGAAAAGGACGTAGAGAAAATGCGAGGGAATATCTGTATCGGCTGCATCAGCGATACGGATCCTCAGCCCATTATGGTCCGGTCAAAGCTGGGCCTGTATGCCCTTTGCTCCATCGGCATCATCAATAACGCAACTGAGCTTGCGGAGGAACTGCTGGAGAGGGGCTGTGCAAACTTTGAAACCATGAGCAGCGGCGCTATCAATTCTGCCGGACTGATCGGCGCACTGATTGCCCAGAAGGACAGCTTTGTGGAGGGCATCCGCTACGCCCAGAGCAGGATTCAGGGCACTATGTCCCTGGTGCTGATGACGGAAAATGCCATCATCGCAGCCCGGGATAAGGACGGACGTCTGCCCATCCTTATCGGCAAGCGATCCGATGGCTATTGCTTCTCCTTTGAATCCTTTGCCTATCAGAAGCTGGGCTACTCCACCTGTCACGAAATGCAGGCGGGGGAGATTACCCGGATTACAAAGGATGGCTATGAAATCCTCAGTGCCGGAACGGAGCAGATGAAGATCTGTACCTTCCTGTGGACCTATTACGGCTATCCCACTGCCTGCTACGAGGGCGTCAACGTGGAGGTTATGCGGACCCGGAACGGGGAAATCATGGCGGAAAACGACATGAAAAACGGCAGGCTGCCGGATGTGGACTATGTGTGCGGGATTCCGGATTCCGGTGTGCCCCATGCTATCGGCTATGCAAACCGCAGCGGCATTCCCTTTGCACGGCCTTTCATCAAGTACACCCCCACCTGGCCCAGAAGCTTTATGCCTGCCAATCAGTCCATGCGGAACCGGGTAGCAAAAATGAAGCTGATCCCGGTACATGAGCTGATCGAGGGCAAGAAGCTATTATTTGTGGATGACAGCATTGTCCGGGGTACCCAGATGCGGGAGACAGTGGAATTCCTTTATGAGAATGGTGCCAAGGAAGTACATATGCGTTCGGCCTGTCCGCCGATTATGTACGGATGCAAATATCTGAACTTTTCCCGGAGCACCTCCGAGCTGGAGCTGATCGCACGGCAGATCATCGACGAGCAGGAGGGCGCCGAAGGGGTGAAGTATATTGAAGAATACAGCGATTCGGCAACGGAACGAGGAAAGCTGCTGCGTGACGAAATCTGCAGACGCCTGAAGCTGACCTCTCTGGAATTCCAGTCGCTGGAGGGCACGGTCAAGGCTGTGGGCAAGCCCCAGTGCGGGCTTTGTACCTATTGCTGGAACGGAAGGGAATGAGGTCAATTGGTAACAGGTATTCACGAGGAATGCGGCGTTTTCGGTATCTTCAGTCAGCAGACCGCTGATGTTGCTGCCAAGACCTATATGGCGCTGTATGCGCTGCAGCACCGGGGGCAGGAAAGCTGCGGCATCGTTGTCAATGACAAGGGCGTGTTTTCCTATCACAAGGATCTGGGGCTTGTACCTGAGGTGTTTAATCAGTCCCACATGGAAAAGCTGGGACTGGGCAATATTGCGGTAGGGCATGTGCGCTACGGCACCACCGGCGGAAACAACCGAGCAAATGCTCAGCCTCTGGTGGTCCGCCATGTGAAGGGCCCCATGGCTATTGCTCATAATGGCAACCTGGTCAATGCTGCGGAGCTCCGGGAGGAGTACGAGCTCAAAGGGGCGATTTTCCACAATACCAACGATACAGAAGTGATTTCCTACGCCATTACGGAGCAGCGGCTGAAGTTCCCCTCCATTGAAACGGCGGTGGAACAGGCCATGTACCGGTTCAAGGGGGCATATTCCCTGGTGATTATGTCGCCCACCAAGCTGATCGCCGCAAGGGATCCCAACGGCTTCCGCCCCCTTTGCATGGGCAAGTGCAAGGATGGCTCCCTGGTGTTCACTTCGGAAAGCTGCGCCCTGGACAGCATCGGCGCAGCCTTTATCCGGGATCTGGATCCGGGTGAAATTGTAGTGGTGGACAAGGAGGGTGTTCGTTCCATTCGTTCCCACTGCGGCAAGCGGTGCAATCTTTGCGTATTCGAGTATGTATATTTTGCCCGCCCGGATTCTGTCATCGAGGGCGTTGGGGTGCATCGTGCCCGGCTGCGGGCGGGAGAGTTTCTCTGGAAAGAGCATCCTGTGGAAGCTGACGTGGTGATTGGTGTGCCGGACAGCGGTCTGGATGCTGCTCTGGGTCTGTCCCATGCTTCCGGCATTCCCTACGGCGTGGGCTTTATCAAAAACCGCTATGTGGGCAGAACCTTTATTCAGCCCACCCAGAAGGAGCGGACGGATGCAGTCCGCATCAAGCTGAATGTGGTGCGGGATGTTGTGGCAGGAAAGCGGGTTATTCTGGTGGATGACAGCATTGTCCGGGGTACCACCTCTGCCCGGATCGTCAGCCTGATCCGGGAGGCCGGGGCAAAGGAAGTACATGTGCGCATTTCCAGCCCGCCCTTTACCAATCCCTGTTACTTCGGCACGGATATCGACAGCAAGGACAAGCTGATTGCCTGCCGGCTGCCGGTGGAGGGCATCTGTAAGGAGCTGGGCGCAGATTCCCTTGGCTACCTGAGTGTGGAGGGCGTCAAAGCCATTGCTGCAAACGACCACTGTGATTTCTGTGTGGGCTGCTTTACCGGTGAGTATCCGATTCCGGTGCCCAAGGAGATGCCCAAGGATAAATTTGAACGTAAAATTGGTGAATAACGGAGGTTCTGATGTTAAGCTATTCTGAAAGTTACAAGAAGGCCGGCGTGGATGTGACTGCCGGTTATCGTGCGGTAGAATTGATGAAGGCACATGTTGCACGAACCATGACCAGCGGCGTGCTGTCCGGGATCGGCGGCTTCGGCGGTCTGTTTGAACTGGATATGACCGGCATCAGCAAGCCGGTTCTGGTATCCGGCACGGATGGTGTGGGCACCAAGCTGAAGATTGCATTCCTGATGGACAAGCACAGCACTGTGGGTATCGACTGTGTGGCCATGTGTGTGAACGATATTATCTGCTGCGGCGCAAAGCCCCAGTTCTTCCTGGATTACATTGCAGTCGGCAAGAACTATCCCGAAAAGGTTGCAGAGATCGTTTCCGGCGTTGCCGAGGGCTGTGTACAGTCCGGCTGTGCCCTTGTAGGCGGCGAGACCGCAGAAATGCCGGGCTTCTATCCGGTGGATGAATACGATCTTGCAGGCTTCTCTGTGGGTGTGGTGGACAAGGACAAGATCCTGAAGCCGGATACCCAGAAGGCGGGGGATGTGCTGATTGCGCTGGCATCCAGCGGTGTTCATTCCAACGGCTTCTCCCTGGTACGGAAGGTGTTTACGGTCAACGAGGAAACCCTGGGCCGGCAGTTTGCAGATCTGGGCACTACCCTGGGCGAATGCCTGCTGACTCCTACCAGGATTTATGTGAAGCCCATTCTGTCCCTGCTGGAGGCTGTCAACGTCAAGGCAATTTCCCACATCACCGGCGGCGGCTTCTATGAGAATATCCCCCGAAGCCTGCCCAAGGGCATCAGCGCCAGGATTGAGCGCAGTGCGGTACAGGTGCTGCCCATTTTCGACCTGATTGCAAGAACCGGTCATATTCCGGAGCGGGATATGTTCAACACCTTCAATATGGGCGTGGGTATGATTGTTTCCGTAGACAAGCAGGATGCAGACAAGGCGGTTTCCGTGCTCAATTCTGCCGGTGAGCATGCTTATGTGCTGGGCGAGCTGGTGGAGAGCGAGGAAGGCGTAATCATCTGCTGATCGCAAGGAGGACAGGCAAATGCAGACAACAGACAAGCGCATCGTGGTGCTGGTTTCCGGCGGCGGTACCAACCTCCAGGCGCTGATTGATGCCCAGAACCGGGGTGAGATCATCGGTGGGAAGATCACCTGTGTGATTTCCTCCAGAGCGGATGCCTATGCGCTGACCCGTGCCCGGGAAAACGGAATCCCCACACGGGTTCTGGTGCGGAAGGAGTATCCGGATGTGGCGTCCTATTCCCGTGCAATTCTCGCAGCTTTGCAGGAGGAACAGGCGGATCTGGTGGTATATGCAGGGTTTATGACCATTCTGGATGAGAGCGTATGCAGGGCGTTTCCGAACCGTATGATGAATGTGCACCCGGCGCTGATTCCCAGCTTCTGCGGCAAGGGATTTTACGGGCTGCATGTACATGAGGCTGCCCTGGCCAGCGGCGTCAAGGTCAGCGGTGCAACCGTACATTTTGTGACTGAGGTCTGCGACGGCGGACCCATCATCCTGCAGAAGGCGGTACCGGTGGAGGACGATGATACCCCGGAAACCCTGCAGCGGCGGATCATGGAACAGGCGGAGTGGAAGATCCTTCCCCAGGCTGTTTCCCTGTTCTGTCAGGATAAGATTGAAGTGCGGGAGGGCCGCACTGTGATTCACGCATAATTTGGATTGAGGAGATGCTGACAATGGAAATGCGTTCTATTTTTGATGAGCTGAAAAACAATGCATACCCCGGCAGGGGCATTATGATCGGAAAAAGCCAGGATGGAAAGCATGCGGTTGCCGTGTATTTTATCATGGGCCGCAGCGAAAACAGCCGGAACCGGGTCTTCGTCAACGATGGGCTGGGCATTCGCACCCAGGCCTTTGACGAGAGCAAGCTGACGGATCCGAGCCTCATCATCTATGCGCCGGTGCGGGTGCTGGGCAACAAGACCATCGTGACAAACGGTGACCAGACCGATACGATCTATGAGGGTTTGAATAATCAGCTGACCTTTGAGCAGGCTCTGCGCAGCCGGGAATTTGAACCGGATGCACCCAATTACACTCCCCGTATTTCCGGCGTCATCAAGCAGGAGGGGGAGAACTTCAACTATGCACTTTCCATCCTCAAGAGTGCCAACGGGGATCCGGCCTCCTGCCAGCGCTTCACCTTTACCTACAAGAATCCCATCAACGGCCAGGGGCACTTTATCCACACCTACCAGGGGGACGGCAATCCGCTGCCCAGCTTTGAGGGTGAGCCCAAGCTGGTGGCAGTTCCCAATGACATCACCGAATTCACCCGCCAGCTGTGGGATAGTTTGAATTCGGATAACAAGGTTTCGCTGTTTGTACGGTATATTGACCTGCATACCGGCGATACCATTTCCAAGATTGTCAACAAAAATTCCTGAGAGAGGTAGAACATCATGGCAAACGAAATGTTTTTGAAATACGGCTGCAACCCGAATCAGAAGCCGTCCAGAATTTATATGGAGTCCGGAGAGCTGCCGATTACGGTGCTCAACGGCAAGCCCGGGTATATCAACCTGCTGGATGCCTTCAACGGCTGGCAGCTGGTGCGGGAGCTGAAGCAGGCCACCGGTATATGTGCGGCAACCTCCTTCAAGCATGTATCTCCTGCCGGTGCGGCTGTGGGTGCCCCCCTGTCGGATACGCTGAAGCAGATCTATTTTGTGGATGACCTGGGAGAGCTTTCTCCGCTGGCATGCGCCTATGCCAGAGCAAGAGGCGCAGACCGGATGTCCTCCTACGGGGATTTTATCGCCCTGTCCGATGTATGCGATGTGCCCACCGCAAAAATGATTCAGCGGGAGGTTTCCGACGGTATCATTGCACCGGGCTATGAGCCGGAGGCTCTGGAGATCCTCAAATCCAAGCGGAAGGGTACATATAACATTATCCAGATCGATGAAAGCTATGAGCCTGCTCCCATTGAGCGCAAGCAGGTATTCGGCGTTACCTTTGAGCAGGGCAGAAACAATCTGAACATTGACAATGCACTGCTGGAGAATGTGGTTACGGACAACAAGAATATTCCCGATGACAAGAAGCGGGATCTGCTGATTTCCCTGATTACCCTGAAGTATACCCAGTCCAATTCCGTATGCTACGTGAAGGACGGTCAGGCCATCGGCATCGGCGCAGGGCAGCAGTCCAGAATTCACTGTACCCGCCTTGCGGGACAGAAGGCGGACAACTGGTGGCTCCGGCAGTCCCCCCAGGTGCTTGGCTTACAGTTCGTAGACGGCATCCGCCGGGCAGACCGGGACAATGCCATTGACGTGTATATTTCCGATGAATACATGGATGTGCTGGCAGACGGTGCTTGGGAGCAGATTTTCAAGGTGAAGCCGGCAGTATTCACCAAGGAAGAAAAGCAGGCATGGCTTGCCAAGAATACGGACGTGTGCCTGGGTTCCGACGCATTCTTCCCCTTTGGCGACAATATCGAACGGGCAAAGAAGAGCGGGGTTGCATACATTGCACAGCCTGGCGGCTCTATCCGGGATGACAATGTCATCGAAACCTGCAATAAGTACGGCATTGCCATGGCATTTACCGGCATCCGCCTGTTCCATCATTGATGGGTACATCACCAAAGAGCTGGAGGAAACCAATGAAAATTTTAGTAGTCGGCGGCGGCGGAAGAGAGCACGCCATTATCATGAAGCTTGCCGAGAGCAAGCAGGTTGACGCACTGTACTGCGCACCTGGCAACGGGGGCATTGCACAGTATGCCACCTGTTATCCCGTGAAGGCAACGGATATTGAAGGCATGGTGCAGCTGGCAAAGCAGCTGGCGGTGGATATTGTATTTGTTGCGCCGGATGATCCCCTGGTGCTGGGTATGGTGGATGCTATGGAGGCGGAGGGCTTCATGACCTTCGGTCCCAGCAAGGCTGCAGCCATCATTGAGGGCAGCAAGGTATTCTCCAAGCAGCTGATGAAGCAGTACGGCATTCCCACTGCCGGATATGAGGTCTTTACCCAGCCGGATCAAGCGATTGCCTACATCAAGGCGAAGAATACATACCCCACTGTGATTAAGGCGGATGGTCTTGCGCTGGGCAAGGGCGTGGTGCTGGCGCAGGATTTTGCCGAGGCAGAAGCTGCGGTGCGCTCCATGATGGAGGATAAGATCTTCGGCGAAAGCGGCGCACAGATCGTAGTGGAGGAATTCCTCACCGGACCTGAGGTTTCTGTGCTGTGCTTTACAGACGGCAAGACCGTGCGTCCCATGATCTCCTCCATGGATCACAAGCGGGCAAACGACGGAGATCAGGGGCTGAATACCGGCGGTATGGGTACGGTTTCTCCCAATCCCTATTACACTAAGGAGATTGCAGAGATCTGTATGCAGACCATCTTCCGTCCCACGGTGGATGCCATGGCCAAGGAAGGCCGTGCCTTCAAGGGTTGTCTCTACTTCGGTCTGATGCTGACCCCCAAGGGTCCCAAGGTGATTGAATACAACTGCCGGTTCGGCGATCCGGAAACTCAGGTGGTTCTGCCCCTGCTGAAAACGGATTTTGTGGATATTATCAAGGCAATCCACGCAGGAACCCTGGATCAGCTGGACATCCAGTGGAAAAAGGGCTGTGTGGCATGTGTCATTATGGCAAGCGGCGGATACCCCAAGAAGTATGCAACCGGTCTGCCCATTTCCGGGCTGAACGAAAAGGGACAGCTGGATTCTGCCTTTGTGTACCATGCAGGTACCAGGTATGAAAACGGTATCTTCCTGACTGCCGGCGGCAGAGTGCTTGGTGTGACTGTAGCAGGGGACACCTTACAGCAGGCGCTGGATGGCGCTTATGCAGCAGTGGAACAGATTCGCTTTGAGGGTGCCCACTACCGGAAGGATATTGGTCAGCGGGCGCTGGCGTGTGGAAAGTAAGGGCATATGCGGATCAGACATAAGGCCTGGGCAAAGCCGGAGCTGGAGGCCTGCCCCTTTTATGTACCGGAGCCGAAAGCTCTGCGGGGACACTGGCGGGAGCAGTTTCCTCATCCAGAGCGTCCCTTGTATCTGGAGCTGGGCTGCGGCAAGGGAGGCTGGATCTCCCAGGCGGTGCTGCGGTACCCCCAGGTGAACCTGATTGCCCTGGATATCAAAAATGAAATGCTGGGGCTTGCAAAGCGGAAGCTGGAGGCGGCATATGCCGCAGCGCAGCAGCCGGCGGAGAACGTGAAAATAGCCATTTTCAATATTTCCTATATTTCGGATGCCTTTGCGCCGGAGGATCGGGTGGACAGGATCTACATCAATTTCTGCAATCCCTGGCCCCGGCCAAAGCATAAAAAGCGACGGCTTACCCATCCCAGACAGCTGATGCAGTACAAGGCGTTTCTGCGGGGAGAGCTGTGGTTCAAGACGGATGATGACGAACTCTTTCAGGAAACCCTGGAGTATCTGCCGGAATGCGGCTACCGGGTTACCTATCAGACCTGGGATCTGCACGCAAGTGGATTTGCAGAGAATCTGGAAACGGAGCATGAAAAAATGTTTACGGACGAGGGCAAGTGCATCAAGTTCCTGATTGCACAGCCGGAGGGACAGGTATGAAGCTGATATTCGGCTGCGGCAGATTTTTCACCATTGGGGCACCGGAGCCCCGGCAGGTGCAGCTGGCGAAGAATGCTTATCTGATGACCATACCCTGTGTGGTTCTGGCTGTTGGCAGGGTATTGATTAGACTTGTGTGTTTTTTTCGGCGGAGACGGTCATAAATTTGAAAAAGTGCTGGACAAATGCCGCAGAGTATGCTATACTATAACAAATAGAGCCTTTAAGTTGATCCTGTGAGGTTGACAAGGTGCAATAGAATCGGAGTCAGGGCGAAGTATACGCCCGGGTTTCTGCAAGCTACGTGCATCGGTCAGCCGGTGCACGTTTTTTTGCAGAAAGGAGCGGTTTGGTTGAAGACCCGTGTGATTATGGATGCAAGCGCCATGGAGCGTGCAATTACCCGGATTACCTACGAGATTCTGGAACGGAACAAGGGTACCGAGGGCGTGTGTCTTGTGGGTATTTTTTCACGGGGCGCTGTGCTGGCCAAACGGATCAGCGAGAAAATTCAGGCACTGGAGCATGTAACAGTGCCCTGCGGCGCACTGGATATCACCCCTTACCGGGATGATAAAAAGGATTCGGATTTACCGGAAAAAACAAGGATTGATTTTGACATCAACGGCATGCGTGTAGTCATTGTGGATGATGTGATCTGTACCGGGCGCACCACACGGGCGGCGATTGACGCCCTGATTACCCGGGGCAGACCGGACTGCATCCAGCTGGCGGCACTGGTGGACAGAGGCCACCGGGAGCTGCCCATCCGTCCGGATTATGTGGGAAAGAATCTTACAACCTCAGGAGAGGAAACCGTTCGGGTGAAAATGACGGAGCTTGACAATGCCGATGGTGTCTTTTTGTATGCGGAGGAGGGCTGAATGAATAGAATTCTGATTCGGAATGTGAGCCTGGAGGGCAGGCAATGCGATATGCTGCTGGCGGAGGGGAAGATCCTGAAGATCGGCAGTATACACGAAGCTGCGGATCAGGTGCTGGACGCAAAAGGTCTGACAGCTCTGCCGGGACTGTTCGATATGCATGTGCATTTCCGGGATCCGGGGCTGACCTATAAGGAGGATATCCACACGGGAGCAGCAGCGGCTCTGGCAGGTGGTGTCACCGGTGTGGCTTGCATGCCCAACACAAAGCCCCCCATTGATGCTCCGGAAACTGTCCGTTATATTCTGGAACAGGCGTCGGATACCGGAGTACAGGTGCATCCGGTGGGCTGCATTACCCAGGGCATACAGGGAAAGGCGCTTTGCGATTACGCAGCATTGATGGATGCAGGGGTCCGGGCGATTTCCGACGACGGCAGACCGGTGGAATCCGATCAGCTGCTGCGGAAGGCAATGCAGGAAAGCCTCCGGAACGGTCTGCTGATTATTTCCCACTGCGAGGATCTGAAGATCATCAACGGCGGCATTATGCATAAGGGGAAAATCAGCGAGCAGCTTGGGGTCAAGGGCATGGACCGGGCTTCAGAAGACAGCATTACCGCCCGGGAAATCCGGCTGGCGGAGGAAACCGGCTCCCGGATCCACATTGCTCATGTGAGCACTGCCGGCAGCGTGGAGCTGATCCGCCAGGCAAAGGCACGGGGCGTAAAGGTAACCTGTGAAACCTGCCCCCATTACTTCCTGCTGACGGAGGAAAAGCTGCTGGCACGGGATGCGGATTTCCGTATGAATCCCCCGCTTCGGGAGGAGTCCGACCGGCTGGCGGTGGAGCAGGGTGTCTGTGACGGCACCATTGACTGTATCGTAACGGATCATGCGCCCCACAGTGCGGAGGAAAAAGCCGACTTTGAAACCGCACCCAACGGAGTAGTGGGGCTGGAGACCTCCCTGGCGGCAACCCTCACCGGGCTGTACCATACCGGGAAGCTGACATTGACGGACATTGTCCGGCTGATGGCAGAAACACCCCGCAGGCTTCTGGGACTGCCGGTTCCCCAGCTGGCGGAGGGGGCGGATGCAGATCTCATTTTGGTGGACCTGAATGAGAGCTGGACTGTGGATCCTGCAAAGCTCCATTCCAAATCCCACAACACGGTGTTCAAGGGCATGACCCTGCAGGGCCGTGTGCATACCACGATAACCGGCGGAGAAATTCGCTTTCAATACAACAAGGATTAAGGAGGAAACGCCATGTCATTTGACAGACTGATTACGAAAATCCGGGAGATGAAAAACCCCACCGTTGTGGGACTGGATCCCAAGCTTTCCTATGTGCCGTCCTACATTCAGAAAACCTATATGGATGTGGATGGGGAGAGCCTGAAGGCCGCATCCCGGGCGATTTTCCGGTTCAACCAGGAGATCATTGACGCAATCTGCGACATTGTACCTGCCATCAAGCCCCAGGCTGCTTACTATGAAATGTACGGGCATCATGGCATCAAGACCCTGGAGCGTACTATCCGCTATGCAAAGCTCAAAGGCATGTTCGTCATCACCGATGGCAAGCGAAATGACATCGGCGCAACCATGGAAGCATACACAGCGGCGCATCTGGGCACAACTATGGTAGGAGAGAACGAGTGTACCCCCTTTGGTGCAGATGCACTGACTGTGAACGGCTACCTGGGCTCCGACGGGATCAATCCGCTGCTGCAGACCTGCAAGGCGCATGACAAGGGCATTTTCGTGCTGGTCAAGACCTCCAATCCCTCCAGCGGAGAGCTCCAGGACAGGCTGATTGACGGCGTTCCGGTTTATGCCATTATGGGGGATATGTGTGAAGCCTGGGGCAAGGAGCAGATCGGTCAGTACGGCTATTCCTCCATCGGCGCAGTGGTGGGCGCAACCTATCCGGAGCAGCTCAAGGAGCTGCGTGCCCGTTTGCCCCACACCATGTTCCTGGTTCCCGGCTATGGGGCACAGGGCGGCGGCGCTGCCGGTGTGGCTGGTGCATTTGACGAAAACGGCATGGGGGCTATTGTGAATTCCTCCCGAGCCATTATGTGCGCATACCAGAAGGAAGGCTGCGATGAGCACGATTTTGCCCAGGCTGCCAGACGAGAAGCCATCCGCATGCGGGAGGATCTGACCTCCTACATTAACATCAAATAAGTGAGAGGGGAAGCAAACAGATGTCATTATTCAATCAGGGCGAAAAAGCGTATCTGCTCCTTGCAAACGGTACGGTTTTTGAGGGCCGCAGCTGCGGTGCAAAGGGTACGGTAATCGGCGAGGTTGTGTTTACCACCGGCGTGACCGCATACCAGGAAACGCTGACTGACCCCAGCTATTATGGACAGATCGTTACCCAGACATTCCCGCTGATCGGCAACTACGGGGTGAATGAGGCGGATGCAGAATCCAACGATACATACCTGAGCGGCTATATTATCCGGGAATGGTGCAACACACCCTCTAATTTCCGCAGCGAAGGCGATATCAATGATTTTCTGATCCGGCACAATGTCATCGGCATTCACAATATTGATACCCGGTGCCTCACCAGAATGATCCGGGAAACCGGCGTCATGAATGGCATGATTACCACAGAGGATGTATATGCCAATAAGGATGCATACCTGGAGCAGATCCGGGCATTCTCCATCCAGAACGCAGTCAAGAGCGTGACGGATACCCAGATCCGTGTATACGGGGAGGAAGATGCACCTCTGCGGGTGGTGCTCTTTGACTTCGGTTATAAGCGGAATATCCGCAGAATGCTTATTGAGCGTGGCTGTCAGGTTTATGTCGTACCTGCTACCACTACGGCGGAGCAAATCCGTCAAATCAACCCGGATGGCATTATGCTGTCCAACGGGCCGGGCAATCCGGAGGAAAATGTGGATGTCATCGAAAACCTGAAGCAGATCTGCAAGCTGGGTATTCCGATCTTCGGCATCTGCCTGGGGCATCAGCTGATGGCATTGGCCCACGGAGCCAGAACCGAAAAGCTCAAGTATGGCCACCGGGGCGGCAATCAGCCGGTTATCGACCTGGAGCATGACAGAACCTATGTCACCAGCCAGAACCACGGCTATGCGGTGGTTGCGGACAGTCTGGATCCCAAGGTGGCAGTGCTGACCCACATCAATGCCAATGACAAGACCTGTGAGGGCGTGCGGTATCTGGACTGTGATGCACATACTGTACAGTTCCATCCGGAGGCACACGGCGGCCCCCTGGATACTGCATATGCATTTGATGAATTTGTAGCAAAGATGACAACGTATAAGGAGGAGCACAGAAATGCCGCTGAGAAGTGATATAAAAAAGGTACTGGTAATCGGCTCCGGCCCGATTGTAATCGGACAGGCGGCAGAGTTTGACTACGCCGGCACACAGGCCTGCCGTGCGCTGAAGCAGGAGGGCCTGGAGGTTGTGCTGATCAACTCCAACCCGGCAACCATCATGACCGACAAGGCAATGGCGGACAAGATCTACATTGAGCCTTTGACTCTGGAAACCGTGAAGCGTGTTATTGAGATCGAAAAGCCCGACAGCGTGCTGTCCACCCTGGGCGGTCAGACCGGTCTTACCCTGTCCATGCAGCTGGCGGAGGAGGGCTTTCTGGATGCCCACAACGTAAAGCTGCTGGGTGCTGACCCGGAGACCATCCACAAGGCGGAGGACCGGCAGGCCTTCAAGGATACCATGGAAAAGATCGGGGAGCCCTGCATTCCCTCCAAGGTGGTTGAAACCATTCAGGACGCAGTGGATTTTGCTGAAGAGATCGGCTATCCTGTCATCGTGCGGCCTGCATTCACCCTGGGCGGCACCGGCGGCGGCATTGCTTCGGACGAGGATGAGCTGCGGGATATTGCAAAGAACGGTCTGCGGCTTTCGCCCATTACCCAGGTGCTGATCGAAAAATGCATCAGCGGCTGGAAGGAAATCGAATTTGAGGTAATCCGGGACAGAAAGGGCAACGTGATTACCGTCTGCTCTATGGAAAATTTTGACCCGGTAGGCGTGCACACCGGCGACAGTATTGTCATTGCGCCGGCTGTCACCCTGTCCGACCGGGAGTATCAGATGCTCCGTACCGCTGCCATCAACATTATCCAGGAGCTAAAGGTGGAGGGCGGCTGCAACTGTCAGTTTGCTCTGCATCCCACCAGCTTTGAATATGCGGTGATCGAGGTTAACCCCCGTGTATCCCGTTCCTCTGCACTGGCATCCAAGGCAACCGGTTACCCCATTGCTAAGGTTGCAACCCGGATTGCCATCGGCTACACCTTGGACGAGATTCTCAACCAGGTTACCGGTAAGACCTATGCCTGCTTTGAGCCCGCCATTGACTATGTGGTTGTCAAGTTCCCCAAGTGGGCATTTGACAAGTTTGTATATGCCAAGAGAACTCTGGGCACCCAGATGAAGGCCACCGGTGAGGTCATGGCCATCGGCACCAGCTTTGAGCAGGCCATGATGAAGGCGGTACGATCCATTGAACTGGGGCTGGATACCCTGAATATGAAGAAGTACGAAGCCTACAGCACGGACGAGATCCTGGAGATGCTGGACGGCAAGGTGGAGGATGAGCGCTGCTTCCAGATCTATGAGGCACTGAAGCGGGGCATCTCCGTTGAGCAGATTCACGAGCTTACCATGGTGGACAACTGGTTCCTCAGCAAGCTGCTGAATCTGGTGAACCTGGAAAAATGGCTGGCAGAGGACGAGCTTACCGAGGAAAAATACAACATTGCCAAGCAGTACGGCTATCTGGACAGCACCATTGAGCGCTTCTCCGGACAGAAGTGCCCCCTGCGCCGCCGTGCGGTATTCAAGATGGTTGACACCTGCGCCGGGGAATTCAAGGCGGAAACACCTTATTTCTACTCCACCTTTGACGAAGAAAACGAAGCCAAGGAATTTATCGAACGGAACAATACGGGCAAAAAAAGGGTTATCGTATTCGGCTCCGGCCCCATCCGCATCGGTCAGGGCATCGAGTTTGACTACTGCTCCGTACACTGTGTATGGACGCTGAAAGAAATGGGCTATGAAGCCATCATCTGCAACAACAATCCGGAAACGGTTTCTACGGACTTTGACACTGCCGACAGACTGTATTTCGATCCGCTGACCAAGGAGGATGTGGAGTCCATCATTGAAACCGAGCAGCCCTATGGAGTTGTGGTACAGTTCGGCGGACAGACCGCCATCAAGCTGACCCGGCACCTGGCGGACATGGGCGTGAATATTCTGGGTACCTCTGCGGATGATATTGATGCGGCAGAGGACAGAGAGCGGTTCGATGAGCTGCTGGAGCGGTGCCAGATTCCCCGCCCTGCCGGCCATACGGTGATGACCATGAAGGAAGCGGTTGCCGCAGCAAACGACCTGGGCTACCCGGTTCTGCTGCGTCCCTCCTATGTGCTGGGCGGTCAGAATATGATTATTGCCCACTCGGACAGCGACGTGGTAGAGTATATGGGCATTATCACCCGTACCATGATCGAAAATCCGGTGCTGATTGATAAGTACATGATGGGCACCGAAGTGGAGGTTGACGCCATCTGCGACGGTACGGACTTCCTGATTCCGGGCATTATGGAGCATATTGAGCGTGCCGGCGTACACTCCGGCGACTCTATTTCTGTGTATCCCGCACAGACCCTGTCCAAGGAAATCCGGGATACCATTGTGGAATACACCCGCCGGCTTGCCACGGAGCTGCATGTCAAGGGTCTTGTGAATATCCAGTATGTGGTATACAACAACCAGGTGTATGTGATCGAAGTCAACCCCCGTTCCTCCAGAACCGTACCCTATATCAGCAAGGTAACGGGCATTCCCATGGTGGATATCGCCACCAAGCTGGTGCTGGGTCATACCCTGAAGGAGCTGGGCTATCAGAGCGGTCTGTATCCGGAGGGCAAGTACGTTGCCGTAAAGGTTCCCGTATTCAGCTTTGAGAAGCTGCAGGATGTGGATACCATGCTGGGTCCGGAAATGAAGTCTACCGGTGAGTGCCTGGGTATTGCCACCAACTTTGAGGATGCACTGCTGAAGGGCCTGGTTGCAGCGGGCTATGACCTGAAGTGCGAGGGCGGCGTGTTGATTTCCGTCCGGGATACGGATAAGCAGGAGCTGATCCCCATTGCAGACAAGTTCAGCCGTATGGGCTTTGAGATTTACGGCACGGAGGGCACTGCGAGTGTCCTCAACCGGAATATGATTGCCACCAATGTCATCAACAAGATTTCGGAGCCGGAGCCCAATGTGCTGACCCTGCTGGAGAGCGGCAAGATTCACTATGTAATCTCCACCTCTGCAAACGGCAGGCTGCCCGCCCGGGACAGCGTGAAGATGCGCCGCAAGGCAGTGGAGCGTTCCATCTGCTCTGTAACCGCCATCGATACGGCTAAGGCACTGGCAAATGTGCTGGAAACAGGCCGTCAGATGTCGGATGTGGAGCTGGTTGACATTACAAAAATCTGAGAACAGGCAGCAGGGCGGGCAAATCCCGCCCCGTTGCATTTGGAAAGGGGTATCCTATGAAATATACGCAAGGCGAATACCGGCTGATCCGCAAGGATAATCTGGGACAGGATCTGTACCGGTTTGTGCTGGAATGCCCGGATATAGCGGAAATTGCAGCACCGGGACAGTTCGTGCACATTCTTCCCAAGGGCAGCACTCTGCGCCGCCCGATCTCCATCTGTCAGATTGACCGGAAAGCTGGTACGCTGACGCTGGTGTTTGCAGTCCGGGGAGAGGGGACTGCTGTTCTGGCGGATCTCCGTGTGGGGGATTATGTGGATATGCTGGCGCCGCTGGGACATGGCTTTACGGTACTGCCGGATGCAAAGCGTGTAATCCTGATCGGCGGCGGAATCGGCGTGCCCCCCATGCTGGCATTGGCGGAGCTTTACAGAGAGCGTGCAACTGCAATCAGCGGATTCCGGAGTATGCCGGCAGTGATGCTCCAGGAGGAATTTGCAAAGGCAGGCGCAAAGACCATCCTCTGTACGGATGACGGCACTGCCGGTCTGCATGCCATGGTAACAGAGCCGCTGCTGGAGGAGCTTCAGCGGGAAAAGCCGGATATGATCTGTGCATGCGGCCCCACCCCCATGCTTCATGCCATTGCGCAGATTGCAGAAAAACACAACATTTTCTGTGAGGTTTCCATGGAAGAACGCATGGGCTGCGGCATCGGTGCGTGCCTGGTGTGCGCATGCAAAACGAAGCTTGCAAACGGCGAGATTCATGCGGCACATGTATGCAAGGACGGTCCGGTATTCAACGCAAAGGAGGTGGCTTGGAATGGCTGATTTGTCCGTAAATGTTGCAGGGGTATCCTTCAAAAACCCCATTATTCCTGCATCCGGCGTGTTCGGCTACGGCCATGAATACGAGGAGCTGTTCCCCTTGTCGGAGCTTGGCGGCATCGCCACAAAGGGTACTACCATCACCAAGCGGAACGGCAATGATGCGCCCCGGATCGCGGAAACCACCGCTGGTATGCTGAACTCTGTGGGCTTGCAGAATCCGGGGATTGATGCGTTTATCAAGACGGAGCTGCCCTATCTCATGCAGAAGGACACGGTGATTCTGGCGAACATTGCCGGCTCCACCGTGGAGGAGTGCGTGACCATTGCCCAGAAGCTGGAGCAGACGGATGTGCACATGATTGAGCTGAATATTTCCTGTCCCAACGTGAAGCAGGGAGGCATGGCGTTTGGCGCAAGCTGTGCGGGCGCAGAGGCAATTACCGCAGCTGTGCGCAAGGCAACCACCAAGCCCCTTGTGGTAAAGCTGTCCCCCAATGTAACCAATATTGCGGAAATTGCAAAGGCAACGGAAGCAGCCGGGGCGGATGCCCTTTCCCTTATCAATACGCTGCTGGGTATGCGGATTGACATCCGCACCCGCCGTCCCATTCTGAAAAACAATATGGGCGGTATGTCCGGGGCTGCGATTTTCCCCATTGCGGTGCGCATGGTCTGGCAGTGTGCCAATGCAGTGCAGATTCCCATTATCGGCATGGGCGGCGTCACCACCGGCAAGGATGCCATTGAGCTGATGATGGCAGGGGCTTCTGCGGTACAGGTGGGGGCAGCCATCTTTACGGATCCCTATGCGCCCATCCGGATTATCCGGGAGATGAACCAGTGGCTGGATGATAACCATATTGCCACTGCACAGGAACTGACGGGAAGTGTGAAGCCTTGGTAACCACAATCTATCTTGTGCGGCATGCAGAGGCTTCCGGCAATGTAAATGAAACCTTTCAGGGCAGGGTGGACACAGCGGTTACGGAAAAGGGTATGCGGCAGCTGGACTGCCTGGCAGAGCGGTTCCGGACCATACCCATTGAAGCGTTGTATGCAAGTCCCATGCAGCGAACCCGAGCCACAGCTGCAGCCGTAAACCGGTATCATCAGCTTCCGGTGCAATATATGGACGAGCTGATGGAGATCAACGGCGGCGTCTGGGAGGGCAAGTCCTGGGCAGATCTGCCCGGACTCTATCCGGAGGCGTATAAGCTATGGCAGGAGCAGATGCATCTGTTCCGGATTGAAGGAGGAGAGTCCATGCAGCAGGTTTTTGACCGGATGCGCAGCACTGTCTGCGCTATTGCTGCCAAGCATCCGGGACAGACTGTGGCTGTAGTGTCCCACGGCTGCGCCATCCGCAATTTTCTCTGTTATGCAGCAGGGAATCCCATCAGCTGTTTGAATCAAGTTGGCTGGGCGGATAATACAGCGGTATCCCGGGTGGAATTTGACGAGAACGGCCATTGCAGGCTGATCTACAAGAATGACGCTTCCCATCTGCCCCCGGAGCTTTCCACGCTGGCCGGCTCCAAGTGGTGCAGACATGACGGGAAAGCCTATCTGACCAATACGGACTATCTGCCTGCATCTGCTGGGGAAAAGGGGGAACAGGCATGATTATTCTGGCTGTGGATTTCGGCGACGCACGCACAGGACTGGCGTGCTGTGACCGTTCCGAGCTGCTGGCTTCCCCGGTGGGGGTAATCAGCGAAACGGATTTTGATTTATGTATCCAGAAAACCGCACAGGCTGCTACGGCACATCAAGCGGAGCAGATCGTGGTAGGGTATCCGAAGAACATGAACGGCACCATCGGAGAGCGGGCGGAAAAATGTGCCCTGTTTGCCGAAAAGCTGGAAGAACTGACGGGCATCAAAACCGTGCTCTGGGATGAACGGTGCACCACGGTTTCGGCACACCGTTATCTGAACCAGACCAACACCAGAGGCAAGAAACGGAAGGCAGTGGTGGATGCAGTGGCAGCAACCATCATTCTGGAAAGCTATCTTGCATTCCGCAAGAATACGGCTATCTGATCATATCCGACATACCCTCCATCATGCTGCCAACAGCCCGCAGGGCACGGCCGGTAGCATGCCGGAGGTGTCTGCGCTGCCGTGCACTGGAGCCTGCCAGTATATAGCAGACAGTCCCTACGGCTGTTCCAGCTGCAATGCCGGTAACCATTGCTTTGATCTGCATCATTCCACCCCCTTTATCGAATCTGTTGTTAGTATCTGACCGGAGACGCAAAATATGCATCCGGCGGAAAAAAGAGGTTTACACACAAAAATGCATCAATGAATCTGCGGACAGTGTTTCCCGGAAGGGAGGCGCTGTCCGCTTTTTCTCAGATTTTTTTGCATAGCCCTTGACAACCTGTAACATGAATGCTATAATTGTATACATAGTAGTTATACAATTAGATTGTCAATGCCGTCCGGAAGGCATGACAGTCCGGAAACCCAAGGAGTGTACACTGACATGAATATCAACATCAGCAATGCCAATGGTGAGCCGATTTATTTACAGATCGCAAACCAGATCAAAACGCTGATCCTGGAGGGAAAGCTCCGGGAGGGGGATATGCTTCCTTCTATGCGGAATCTGGCGATGGAACTCCGTATCAGCTTTATGACCACAAAGCGTGCCTACGAGGAACTGGAGCGGGATGGCTTTATTGAATCCTATACAGGCAAAGGGTCATTTGTCAAGGCGCAGAATCTGGAACTGTTCCGTGAGGAGCAGCTGAAGCAGATTGAGTCCCTGCTGATTGAGGCAGGGGACAGAGCACGTAAATGCGGCATTACCATGGAAGAACTGCATGAGCTGCTGGAGCTTGTAAACGGAGGGGAATAGAATGCAGGAATATGAACATGCAATTTCACTCAGAGGCGTTGTCAAAAGGTATGACAACTTTACCCTGGATCATATCAGCTTTGATGTGCCCAAGGGCAGCATTATGGGGTTTATCGGCCAGAATGGCGCAGGGAAGACCACCACAATCCGAAGCCTGCTGAATATCATCGGTATTGATGAGGGGGAAATCCGTCTGCTGGGTATGGATCACATCAAGGAGGAGCAGGAGATCAAGCAGCGTATAGCTGTGGTATTTGACGAGCTGCCCTTTCATGACCTGTTCAATGCAAGGGATATGGCCCGGATTTTTCAGGGGCTGTATCCAGAATGGAGCAATACGATTTACACCCGGTACCTGGACAGGTTTCAGCTTCCTGTCAAGAAAAAAATCGGGGAGTATTCCAAGGGGATGAAAATGAAGCTGCAAATCGCCTGTGCCTTGTCCCACAATGCGGAGCTGCTGGTCATGGATGAAGCCACCACCGGCCTTGACCCGGTAGTCCGGGACGAAATCCTTCATCTGTTTATGGAGTATCTGCAGAATGGGGAACGGAGCATTCTGATGTCCTCCCATATCACCTCGGATCTGGAGAAAATCGCCGACAGCGTGACCTTTATCAACAAAGGCAGAATCCTGCTGACGGGCTATAAGGACGATATTCTGGAATCCCACGGCATTCTCAAGTGCAGCCGGGATCAGCTGAAGGATCTGGATCCGGAGGATATGGTCAGCATCCGCACAAACACCTATGGAGCTGAGGTGATGGTCAGGGACCGGACGGTCGCTTCCCGTAAATACAGCGGTGCCATCATAGACCCTGCAAATCTGGATGACATCATGCTGTATTATGTTCACCGGGACGAGGGGGAGTGGTCATAATGGGGAAGTTCCGTGCTTTGCTTTACCGGGAATGGCGGCTGAACCGAAAGGGGCTGCTATGCCAGGGGGGCATGTCCTTGCTGTATGCAGGTATGCTATGGGCCACATGTCTGAGCAGTATGCAGAACACCGGTATGAGTCCCGAGGAACAGCATGCCTGGATGGAAACTATGGTACAGATTTGTGGAATGGCGTTTGCCATGCTGGAGGGGCTGCTGGGACTGTATGTGGATTACGCCTACAAAGCAGATCTAGAAACGGGCTGGCTCCGGTATTCCTATGCGCTTCCTATCACCCCACGGGATCGGATTTTTGCCCGAATGACCAGGACGGGGCTTTGCACAGCCCTGGGCATGGGGTTCGGTCTGGTGAATATCGTGGGTCTTTGCGCTGTGACAGACGTTCCCTTCAGCGCCGGCTATCTGGTGATGCAGGCGGCTGTTCTGAATATTGTGCTGCTTTCGGTGATTGTAAATGAATGCTTTACGCTGGCGGCAAGAAATACGGACCAGCTGAAAAAGCTGACCCAGCGAGGGGGCATGGTTTTCTTCGCCCTGTCAGCGGCAGTAGTGCTGTGCATATACCTATTTGGCAGGGACCGTTTCGAGGGTCTTTTTGGTGACGACTGGGGAGGCATCGATCTGATGCGGATCTTTGCCCCCCGGCATCTGCTGTGGCTGCTTCCGCTGCTGCTGGTGCTGATCGCCTGTCATTACGGTGTCATGTACTGGCGGCTTTGCTCTGCGGAGGGTACATATACCTGGAAGCGCCTGGGAAAAGCATGCAAAGCCGAGGACGGGGGAATCGACAACCAGAGCCTTTTCACCGGATTTTTCTACAAGGAGCTGCGCCAGAACCGGCAGGGGATTCTGGTGGTATTGCTGCTGCCTGTGTTTATCCTTGTGCTGATCGCCGTGATGATTGCGCTTACGCGCTGGAGCAACCCGGAGGAAATGTCCGGCAGTCTGGTTGCCGTGTTCACCTCCAAAGGGGTAAGGGTTGCAGCGGCGGCAGTTGGAGCCTTTATTGCCAGCAGTATGCTTACCGGGGTATTCCAGGGGGACGACAAAAAGCTATGGGCCTGCTTTGTCACCTCCACCCCTGCCGGGGTTAAGGGAGCCATGTACTACAAGTATGTACTGCTGTTTTTCATGAATGTTCTGTATCTTGCAGTCTGGTATGTAATGGATTATGCCCTGATGACCCTGCGGTTTTTCAGCCTGGGGGAGGAAATCGGCGGCCTTCTGAATCTCCACGTTACCCTGTTTTTCCTGCTGCTGTTTCTGAGTGCCCTGGATATTCCCTTCATTGTCCGATTCGGTGCGAAAAAAGGCAGCATCATCAAGATATCGATGGTCATCGGCATTTCCCTCCTCCTTGTGCTGGTTTATGCTCTGCTTCCGGAGGAGGTACAGGAAAAGCTCATCAACTTTGTGATGAATATCTATAACGGGAATATAGGCAACGGACTCACGCTGTTTCTGTCTGTATGTCCTTGGATTGCACTGAGTGCCTACGGAATCTCCTACAAAGTATCCTGCAAGCTGTTTCTGAAAGGAGGGGCCAGAAATGACTGATAAAAAGCTGCATGCCAAGCGTCTGCTGCTGTTTCTGCTGCTGGCCTTTGGGATCGCCTGGATCCCGGCGCTGATTCTGAATCATGTGTTTGGCTATCATGCATGGTTTGAAACCAACAAAATGCCCCTGTTTGCGCTGCCGGTGCTGTATGCACCCGCCCTTGCAAATCTGCTGACCCGGAAGCTGACCCACGAGGGCTGGGAGAACAGTATGCTGCATCTGCGGCTGCGGGGGAATTTGAAGTATTATCTGACGGCGGTGTTCATCGTAAGTGTGATAAGCATTCCGTCCGGCGTGATGACTACGCTGATCTGCGGCAATGGCGACTGGTCGGATCTGGGCGCCGGTTACAGCTGGCAGCAGGCTGTCAGTGCGATCATCATGACCTTTGCAACTGCGCCGCTCTTGGCGTTCATCACCTTCGGAGAGGAATTCGGCTGGCGGGGCTACATGAACCAGCATATGGAGCCGCTGCTGGGAACGGCGGGTACTGTCATTGTGGGCGGCATCATCTGGGGCCTGTGGCATGCTGTGCTAACCGTTCAGGGACACAATTTCGGCACGGATTATCCGGGCTTTCCCTATCTGGGAATCCTGGCCATGTGTGTAGAGTGTATGTTCCTGGGTATGCTTTTGATGTGGCTGACAAAAAAGACGGGCTCCATCTATCCTGCCTGCATTGTGCATGCAATGCAGAACTTCGGCGGAAGTATAGTAGGGCAGTTGCTGGTCAGCGGTGTTTCCCCGGATTTCCACCCCAGCATTCCCCAGAGTCTGCTGTGCAATATTCCGAGTTTTGCAGTATGTATAGTGTTCCTGGTGCTGATGCTCCGGAATCAGAAAAAGCCGGAAACGGTAAAATAGTTGTATTCCTGCCTCCGGTATCTGCCGGGGGCAGCTTTTTGTGCAGATGCCATCCCGGCGCACAGAAAAACTTGCAAAGCAGCAGCTTTTGCGCTATAATAAACAATATCCACAGTCGGATAACGCGGAAATTTGCGTGCTAAGGGTATATAGATGCTTCTGGCGGACAGGAAAAAAGTCTGGATCCTGCAGAAAACAGTTGCGTTTCCGGCTCGAATATGGTATAATGGAGTAAACATATGTATCAGTTGAATATTGTACTGGTTGAGCCCCAGATTCCGCAGAATACCGGCAATATTGCACGTACCTGTGCGGTGACCGGTGCCCGGCTGCATCTCATCCGTCCCATGGGCTTTACTGTGACGGACAAGCATCTGAAGCGGGCGGGGCTGGACTACTGGGATAAGCTCGATATTACGTACTACGATTCCTTTGCGGAATTTGCCGAAGGGAATACGGGAGCGTTTTTCTTTTTTACCACAAAGGGCAGAAAGGTTCACAGCGAAGCCGTTTATCCGAATAACGCCTATCTGATTTTCGGGCGGGAGGATCGGGGCCTGCCGGAGGAGCTGTTGTTTGCACATCCGGAAGAATGTGTACGGATTCCTATGCGCAACGAGCTGCGCAGTCTGAATCTTTCTAATTCCGTTGCCATTGCAGTATATGAAGCGCTGCGGCAGTGGAATTATCCGGATCTTTCCCGGACAGGGAGCCTGACGGCGTACTGCTGGGAGGATACCAATTTCAAAGAGGTGTAATATGCAGAAAATTAAATTGATGACAGATTCCACTAGCGACATTGACCCGGAGCTGGAACAGTCCCTTGGCATCCAGATTCTGTGCTTTCCGGTTACAGTGGATGGAGTCGCTTACCGGGAACGACAGGATTTTACCAATACAGAGTTTTATGAAATGATGGCGCATGCTGCGGACTTTCCCACCACAGCCCAGCTGACTGCTTTTGAATTTCAGGAGGCCTATCAGCAGGCCCTGGAGGAAGGATATACAGACCTGATTTATGTCAGCATCTCCTCCACCGGCTCTGCTACCCACAGCAATGCGCTGATGGCACGGGATGCTTTCTATGCACAGGTTCCCGGGGCGGAGAAGCTGCGGATTCATGTGGTTGACTCCAAAAACTACACCGGCGTCTATGGCTACCCGGTGATGCAGGCTGCCATGAAACTCAAAAAGGGCGCAACGGTGGATGAACTGCTGAATTATCTGACCGAGTGGTTCCAGAGTGCAGAGGTGCTGTTTACGCCTCTGACGCTGAAGTATGCAAAGAGATCCGGCCGGATTTCCGCCGCCGCTGCCTTTGCCGGTGAGCTTCTGGGCCTAAAGCCCCTGATCCGCATTACGGATGGGGTTTCCAAGGTAGAAACCAAAATCCGCGGGGATAAGAATATTGTTCCCACCATGTCAAAGTATATTCAGCAGCGGATGATCCCCAAAACACCCTATTCGTTGATTGCAGGCTGTGATGATACCTTTGCAGAGGAATTGAAGAAGGAACTGGTGAAAAAGCTCGGTTATCCCCCGGAGCATTTGTTCCATATCGGCGCAACGGTATCCTGTAATGCCGGTCCGGATGTGGTCGGCATTGTCATTCGTTCGGAGCCCCGCACGGTTGCGGAGTGACAATATTGCTTATAGGAGGGTTTTTATGGGACTGACCAAGCATTTTGCCCGGATTGCTGCTGTGGGAGCAGCAGCGTGTGTACTGAGTGTATGTATGCCCTTGCAGACCTTTGCTCTGCAGAGCAGCGGCGTGATTCAGGTTAACGGATTTGAACCCGCCGGTGCGGTTAATGCGGATACCTATGAAGCCATGTCGGAACTGGTGACTGCGGCGTGGGATGGGATGAAAGATACAGCTGATCTCACCAAGCTGAAGATCAAGCGGGATGATTTCAAGACTGCCATGCGCCGGCTGATGATGGACACACCCTCCTATTTCTTTGTGGAGCACAGCTACCAGTTTTCCTATTCCTCCACCACCGGATACATTACAAAGGTTTATTTCACGTATAACTGTACCGCTGATGAGCTGCCCGGGATGCGGGCGGCCTACGAGAAAGCCAAGCAGGCCATTCTGGCGGAAGTGGATCCGGCCTGGTCCCAGGTGGAAAAGGCTTTGTATCTGCACGATGCCATTGTGGCAACCACCAGCTATGACCTGACCTACAGCAATTATGATGCCTATGACGTGCTGGTCACCAAGGAGGCTGTATGCCAGGGCTATGCCCTTGCTTACATGGATCTGATGCGGGATGCCGGGGTGGACTGCTACTACCTTGCCAGTGATGAGTTGAACCATGCCTGGAATATGGTGGAGCTGGATGGCAGCTTCTATCATGTGGATGCGACCTGGGACGATCCTACTCCGGATCAGCTTGGCACTGTACACCACGATAATTTCCTGTGTACAGACGAGGAAATCCGTGCCTTGGGACATGACGCCACGGATTGGCAGCTTAACGGCTTTGATACAGTGCCGGAGGCTTCTGACACCAAGTTTGTGGATTCCTTCTGGGATGATTCTGTTGCGCCCATTGTGCCGATTGAGGGCAGCTGGGCTGCAGTGCTTTATGATGATGTGCATAATAAGGGGCTTATCAATCTCTATTCCTATGACAGCACGGACAACACTGCTGAGGCATCCCTTTGCACGGATATTCCGGAAAAATGGTATGTCAGCGGAAACTCCGGCTCCTACTGGCTGAGTGTTTACAGCGGTCTTGGTGTATTTGACGGACGGCTGTACTACGGCACAGCGAATACCATTTACAGTATCCTGCCGGATGGTTCGGATAAGCAGGAGGTTTATACACTGACTGCCGAGGAAGCAGCGGAAGGGAAGATATATGGCCTCACCGTAGACAGTACCGGTTATCTGCGGTTTTCTGTCAACGAAAAGCCCAACACGGAGGGGACCATCTACGGCATTCAGCTGGAGACTTCGGAAGGGCCTGACCCTGTATTGGGGGATCTGGATCAGGATGGACAGGTCACCGTGGCTGATATGGTGCTGCTTCGCCGTTTTCTAATCGGTAAGTCGGATCTCACTGCGGATGTTGCAACGGTTGCAGATCTTAACGCAGATGAAAAGATCAATGCAATAGATCTGGTGCTGATCAAGTATATCCTGCTGAATCCGGCGGAATAAGCGTTATGCATTTCTTGCATGAAGATTTATGGAGTTCGGGCGAATTGAACAAATTCGCCCGTTGTTTTTCTGCTTTTTTTTCAGAAAATTTCTCGCCGGGGACTTGTAAATTCCCATGGAATAGTGTAAAATATGGAGTAGAGTTGTGAAAAATCTAACGGCGTCTACTCACAATCATAAACAGAAAGGATGTCTTACAATGGCAGGTTTAAACAAGGTTTCCGTGGATGATATCAACGTAAAGGGCAAGCACGTTCTCGTGCGCTGCGATTTTAACGTTCCGCTGAAGGATGGGGTTATCACCAATGACAACCGTATCCAGGCTGCTCTGCCCACCATCAAAAAGCTGATCGCAGACGGGGGTAAGGTTGTGCTGTGCTCCCACCTGGGCAAGCCGAAGAACGGCCCGGAGGATAAGTTCTCCCTGGCTCCGGTTGCAAAGCGTCTGGCTGAGCTGGTTGATACCAATGTGATCTTCGCAAAGGATGACACGGTTGTTGGCGACAATGCCAAGAAGGCTGTTGCGGAAATGAAGGACGGAGAAATCGTTCTGCTGGAGAACACCAGATTCCGCGGTGCAGAAGAAACCAAGAACGGCGAGGAGTTCTCCAAGGAGCTGGCTGATCTGGTAAACAACGAAGTGTTCGTTATGGACGCATTCGGTTCCGCACACCGGGCACATGCTTCAACTGCTGGCGTAACCAAGTTTGTGAAGGAGACCGCTGTAGGCTATCTGATGCAGAAGGAGATCCAGTACCTGGGCAATGCGGTTGAGGTTCCGGTTCGTCCTTTCGTTGCAATCCTGGGCGGCGCAAAGGTTGCAGACAAGCTGAACGTTATCTCCAACCTGATCGAAAAGTGCGATACCCTGATTATCGGCGGCGGTATGGCTTACACCTTCCTGAAGGCAAAGGGCTACGAGGTTGGTACTTCTCTGGTTGACGATGAGAAGGTTGCATACTGCAAGGATATGATGGACAAGGCCGCAGCAGCAGGCAAGCAGCTTCTGCTTCCCATTGACACCACCATCGCAAAGAGCTTCCCGGATCCGATTGATGCAGAAATCGAGGTTGCAGTTGTTGATGCTGACAAGATTCCTGCTGACCAGATGGGTCTGGATATCGGCACCAAGACACAGCAGCTGTTTGCTGACGCAGTAAAGAGCGCAAAGACCGTTGTCTGGAACGGCCCCATGGGTGTATTCGAGAACCCGACTCTGGCAAAGGGTACTATTGCTGTAGCAAAGGCACTGGCTGAAACTGATGCTACTACCATTATCGGCGGCGGCGATTCCGCAGCAGCAGTTATGCAGCTGGGCTTTGCAGATAAGATGAGCCACATCTCCACCGGCGGCGGCGCATCTCTGGAATACCTGGAAGGCAAGGTTCTGCCGGGCGTTGCAGCAATCGCTGACAAGTAATTTCTGGTTGATCGAATAAATTGTTGAGGAGTCATTATCATTATGAATAAAGCACTGAGACAGGCAGTCATTGCCGGTAACTGGAAGATGAACAAAAACAGAGCAGAGGCTGCTGAGCTGATCAACGCCCTGAAGCCCATTGCTGCTGATAAAACCTGCGGTGTGATTATCTGCGTTCCTTACACCAATCTGGAAACCGCTCTGGAGCTCACCAAGGGCACAAACATCAAGGTTGGCGCCGAGAACTGCCACTTCAAGAAGAGCGGCGCATTCACCGGCGAGATTTCCGCTGATATGCTCAAGGAAATGGGCGTGGAATATGTGATCATCGGTCACTCCGAGCGCAGACAGTACTTTGCTGAAACAGACCTGACTGTGAACAGAAGAACCAAGGCTGCGCTGGCTGCGGGCCTGAAGGTGATCCTCTGCGTAGGCGAGATGCTTGCAGAGCGTGAGGACGGTATCACCGAGGACGTTGTAGAGCTCCAGACCGTTGCTGCATTCACCGGTATTTCCGCAGAGGATGCAAAGAACGTAATCATCGCCTACGAGCCTGTATGGGCTATCGGTACCGGCAAGACCGCAACCGCTGACCAGGCAGAGGAAGTCTGCGGCTTTATCCGCAAGGTGGTTGCCAACAAGTACGGCAAGGAGATTGCCGACGGCATGACCATTCAGTACGGCGGTTCCATGAACGAAAAGAACTGCGCAGAGCTGCTGGCCAAGGAGAATATCGACGGCGGACTGATCGGCGGCGCTTCTCTGGTAGCTGAAAAGTTCGGCGTTCTGCTGGCTGAGGCTTCTAAGTAATATTTTAGGAAATTTGAAATGGGGCGGACTTGGTTCGCCCCATTTAAGTAAAGGATGGAAAATATGAGCAAAAAACCGATTGCACTGATTATCATGGACGGCTTCGGCATCAATAAGGATGCTTACGGCAATGCCATTCAGGCGGCTTCAACTCCCTATCTGGACAGCTACTTTGCCAATTGCCCCAATACCACCATTGGCGCATCCGGCATGTGTGTGGGTCTGCCGGATGGACAGATGGGCAACTCCGAGGTTGGACACACCAACATTGGTGCCGGCCGTATCGTATACCAGGAGCTGACCCGGATTACCAAGTCTATTCAGGATGGGGATTTCTTCACCAACGAAGCACTGTGCGGCGCAGTGGAAAACTGCAAAAAGAATGGCAGTGCCCTGCATCTCATGGGCCTGTTGTCCAGCGGCGGCGTACACAGCCACAACACACACCTGTACGGTCTGCTGGAGCTTGCCAAGCGTGCCGGCTTGACCAAAGTGTATGTGCACTGCTTCATGGATGGCCGGGACGTGCCCCCCTCCAGCGGCAAGGATTTTATCGCAGAGCTGCAGGAGAAGATGCAGGAAATCGGTGTAGGTGAAATTGCCACTGTCAGCGGCAGATACTATGCCATGGATCGGGATCGCAACTGGGATCGTGTACAGAAGGCCTACGATGCCATGGTTAACGGCCAGGGCAATCAGTGTCCCTGTGCAAAGCAGGCAATGGAGGATTCTTATGCAGCCGAGGTAACGGATGAGTTTGTCGTGCCCACTGTTATCAACAAAGAGGGTATGATGCATTCCGGCGACAGCGTGATTTTCTTCAACTTCCGCCCGGATCGTGCCCGGGAAATCACCCGCACCTTTGTGGATCCGGCATTTGACGGGTTTGCAAGGGAAAAGCTGGATGTTTATTTCGTATGCTTTACCCAGTATGATGCCACCATGCCCAATGTGGAAATCGCATTCAAGCCCCAGTCTCTGAAGAACACCTTCGGAGAGTATGTATCCCAGCAGGGGCTGACCCAGCTTCGGATTGCTGAAACAGAAAAGTATGCCCATGTTACCTTCTTCTTTAACGGCGGCGTTGAGAAGCAGTATCCCGGTGAATCCCGGATTCTGGTGGACTCCCCGAAGGAGGTTGCAACCTACGACCAGAAGCCTTCCATGAGTGCATATGAGGTTGCAGTCAAGGCGGTCAATGCCATCAATGCGGATACCCTGGATGTAATCATCCTGAATTTTGCAAACTGTGATATGGTCGGCCATACCGGTGTATTTGATGCGGCTAAGGCAGCTGTGGAGGCTGTAGATACCTGCGTTGGTGCAGTGGTTAAGGCGGTGACCGATCACGGCGGTGTTGCGCTGATTACAGCGGATCATGGCAATGCGGACAAGATGTATGAGGCGGATGGTTCCCCCTTTACGGCACATACCACCAATGTGGTTCCCTTCATTGTGGTTGGCCGGGATGATGTCAAGCTGCGGGAGGGCGGCGTGCTGGCGGATATTGCGCCCACCATGCTCAAGCTGCTGAATATGGAACAGCCCGAGGAAATGACTGGAACTTCTATTATTCTTTAAATTGCACAACAGCATCAATGGAGAGATCTGTCCGGATCTCTCCGTTTTTGTTTATGTTCATAGAATATAAGCAATAAGTTTACAATGTGTCCGTTTTGCCGGAGGGGATTTGTTTGACTTTCCTGGTGGAATATGATATAATGAATTAAATAATGCTTGGAGGGAACAATATGCAGTGTGAGAAATGCGGCGGTGCCCTGAATGAGAAAGGGAAATGCACCGTATGCGGCAAGAAAAAGCCCCGTTCCAAGGGTTCGGTTGTGGGTCATTCTGTTTTGCTGGTGCTGGCGGCGCTGATTCTGGTCAATCATTTAATCATTTGTGCCACCGCCCGGGTGATGCTGAATCAGGATGTGCTTCACAGGGCTCTGGATGGCTTCAGGTTTTCCACCATGCAGGTAATGCAGGATCATGAGCAGATTACGCTGGCTGAATACATACGTCGGGAATATGTAACAGATCCGCAGGTGACCACAGGGGATGTGGAGGCTGTGCTGAACCAGATGGATCTGGAATCCTTTACTATTCGGAAACTGGACAATTATCAGAATTACTTCCGTGGGACTGAAGATAACCTGGAAACCATAACGCCCCAGGAAATTGTGGAAATTCTGGATCAGAACGAAAGTATCATCCGGGAAAAGCTCCAGATAGAGATCACCCAAGGGGACAAGGATCTACTGGTGGCTGAAATGCGGGAGCCCTGTGATGATTACAATCAGGGGGTTGTACACTACTATAATACTGCCTTTGGTCGATTCTGGAACCGTTTGCAGCTGAATCTCTGGTTTATGCTGGGTGAACTGGTGCTTCTGGTGTTGATTCTGATTCGCTGGTGTGTACTGTTCTCCAGCGGCAGAGGCAAGGCGGCACACGGTATCCGTGCCTTTGGCATTACGGTGCTGGTTGCCTTCGGTATCTATCTGATCGCCGGCACAGGCGGCTTCTTCTCCGCAAAGTATGCCCTCAGGGAACTGCCGGTTCTGGCGCACATTACCTCCGGCGTTTCCTCTCCGCTGATGATCTTCGGCGGTATCGGGGTGCTGAGCTCCGTTTTTCTGCTGATTCTGGCTTCTATGATCCTGTCCATCACAAGAAAGCCATCCCCCGAGCCGGAGATTCTCAGCGAAATCCCGGATGCAGTGCCGGATTCTGCGGAGGTACCCGTTCAGGAACCGATTGCAGTTGCTGCCGGTATTGCTGAAGCTGCTGTAGCTGGAGAAGCTGATGGCACGCCTCTGACACAGGAGGAAACATCTTTACCCCAGGAAGATGCTGTAGAGTCCGCACAGCCGGATGAGGCTTCACCGACACAGGAGGAAGCTTCGGCATCTGTGGAAGATTCCGAACCATCCGTAGAATCCGCACAGCCGGATGATTCTGCCCTCCAGGAAGAATCTGCACCAGCGTTCTGCAAGGAATGCGGCGCAAAGATTCTCCAGCCAGGCGTTCAGAAGTTCTGCATTAAATGCGGCAAACAATTGTTTTAACGTGCAAAAGCCCTGCATCGAACATTCGGTGCAGGGCTTTTTTGCTTCCTTTGTTCATTGGTTGGTCAGCGTGATAAAATCCCCGTTTGCATAGCCCAGCTGATCTCCGTAGGATACCACATACCAGTTTTCCACTGCGCCGTAAATCTGCACAGCACTGCCATCGGGAATGCTGCCGATGATGCTGCCCTCCATGGATGGGTAGCTCCGCAGATTCAGTGCAGAGCCGTCCGCAGTTACAATACCGGTGCGGATGCCGGAGGGCTCGTTAAAGGGAATTCCGAAATAATCCGCAAGGGACTGGGCGATATTTGCGGCAATGGGCTGAAGATTTTCCTTGAGCCAAGCTGCATCCTCCGGGTTGTCGTGGTATCCGATCTCTGCAAGCACCGCGACAGCACGGGTCTGGGTCACTTCTCCCAGGCTTGTGGTGGCAAGGGCATTGCTGCGCTGGGGAAGGGGATAAATGCTTTTGAAATTATTCGCCATAATGGTTGCAAGCCGCTCGCTGTTGTAGCTGGCCGGGGAGTAATATACATCAATACCCCGCAGCTGACCTGCAAGGGATTCGGGTGCGGCATTGGTGTGCAGTGCCAGATGCACATCATAGTATCCGGCGTTGGAATCCCGGATGGCACCAAGCACGTTCCGCTCCGGATCGTTCCGCACAAAGGATATGCCGCTGGCAAGCAGATAAGGCTCCAGCTCATCAGCCAGCAGATTCATGTACTGCTCTTCGTTTCCGCCGTTCACATATGCATTCCACTCCTGGGTGGATGGACTTAAAAAAATTCGGGGCATCGTATTCCTCCTGTCAGGTAATTCATGACGGCCACAGTCCGGATTAACCGGACTGTGGTACTACCTTCATTCTATGCAATGCGTGGTGCTGACAGAACCGGCATATCCTTGTCCCTGCCGGCATATAGTATGGCAGGAGGCGATGAGCATGCAGCAAGGAACAGGACTGCCCTGTGTACTCCGGTATGTGCCGGACTGTGTGGCCCGGGGAATCCGGCAGCTGCCGGAGCATCAGCAGGCGCAGCTTCAGGAAATTCGGCTACGGGTACGGCAGCTGCCCCGGATCTATGACGGCAGGGAGGAACAACCTCTGCAGGGCTGTGAACCCCTTGGACAGGCACAGCTGCAGGCATGTCTGAAAGCTGCCTGTGCGGATTCTTTATATAGCTTTCAGCGGGAGCTTTCCGAGGGCTTCGTTACAGTGGAGGGGGGCAACCGGATCGGCTTCTGCGGCAATGCGGTAATCCGGAACGGAGAGGTGGAAACCATCCGGTATGTGAGCAGTATCAATATCCGTATCGCAAAGCAGGTCATCGGCTGCGGACAGGCACTTTACAATAAGCTCTTTGCCGGGAGCCGCCAGAGCGTGCTGATCCTGGGACCGCCGGGCAGCGGCAAGACCACTATGCTCCGGGATCTGTGCCGGCTTCTGGGCAGCAGATACCGGCTGAGCCTGGTGGATGAACGGGGAGAGCTGGCAGCCTGCAGACAGGGTGTCCCCATGCATGAGCTAGGGCCTATGACGGATGTGCTGGACGGATATCCGAAGGCAAAGGGCATGCAGATTGCCCTGCGGGTCATGACACCGGATTATCTCGTGTGTGATGAGCTTGGCAGCGAGGCGGAAACAGCGGCCGTTCTGGCTTCCATGAACAGCGGAGTATCCTTGCTGGCTACAGCACATGCCGGCAGTCTTACCCAGGCCGAACGCCGTCCCCAGCTGCGTATTTTGCTGGAGGCGGGCGTATTCCGCTGGGCTGTGCTGCTGGAGGGGAACGGACATATTGCCGGCATGCAGCGGGTGGGACATGATTAAGCTGATAGGGCTTCTGCTGGTCATCGGCACAGGCAGCATGCTTGGCCTCCACAAGGCCGGACAGCTCCGACACCGGGTTACCTGGCTTGCAGCACTGGAGGGACTGCTCCGGAGCATGCAGACAGAGATCCGGTACATGGCTCCGCCCCTGGAGCAGCTGCTTGGAGATCTGTCCATGCAGCCGGCCTATAAGGTTCTGGACTTTCTGCCCGCCATCGGGAACTATGCAAAGCAGGAAGCCTTCGGACAGGCATGGAACCGGGCAGTGGCGGAAGCCTGTCCCTGGCAGGAGGAAAGGCAGATTCTTCTACAGCTTGGATGTCAGCTGGGGAATTCGGACATAGACGGTCAGCTGGGCGCCATCGGACTTGCGGCAGAGCAGGTGCATATGCTGCTGAACACCGCCCGACAGCAGAGTCTGGAGAAGGGGAAGCTGTGCACAGCCATGGGGACGCTGCTGGGCACATTGGCTGCAATCCTGCTGGCATAGCGGAAAGGGACGGAACATGAATATTGATCTGATTTTTAAAATTGCCGGAATCGGAATCATTGTGGCAGTGCTGAATCTTGTGCTGAAACGGGCGGAACGGGAGGAGCAGGCAATGCTGACCACTCTTGCCGGGCTGATCGTGGTGCTGATGATGATCGTCTATGAGATTGCAGAGCTGTTTGATACCATCAAGACGGTATTCGGACTATGGTGAATACGCTGTTTGCTGTTGCTTCCCTGTGTCTGACCGCTGTGCTGCTGTGCAAGGTGCTGGAGCGATATGCCCGGGAACAGGCAGTGATGCTGACTATTGGTACGGCGGCAGGGGTGCTGCTTCTGCTTCTGACCATGCTGGAGCCGTTGCTGGCACAGATGCACCAGCTGTTTGAGCTGGCAGGACTTCCCCAGACCTATATCGCGGTTCTGTGGAAGGCACTGGGTATCTGCTATGTAACGCAGCTTGCAGGGGATGTGTGCCGGGACAGCCGGGAAGAGGCGCTTTGCTCTGTGGTGCATATGGCGGGGAAAATTGCCTTGATGTTACAGGCACTGCCGCTGATCCGGGCGTTGCTGTCCATGCTTGTGGAGGTGCTGGGATGAAAAACATACTGCTGCTGGCAGTCATACTTGTGCTGTGGGTGATGCCGGGCATGCAGGTTTCTGCGGTGACCCAGGAGGAGATTCTGGCCCAGAGCGGTGCGGATTCCATTGAAGTGGACGAGCAGACCCGTTCCTTTCTGGAGAGCCAGTCCATTTCCTTTACCGATCCCCAGAGTGTGCTGACCCTTTCTCCCAAGGAGCTGTTATGTTCCATGTGGAACACATTCCGTTCCCAATGCACAGCACCTCTCCGGCTGTTTTTCACTCTGGCTCTGGTGGTGGTGTGCGCTGTGTTGACTTCTGGGCTGGGAGATACGATTTCAGAGCGAGGTCTGTCCGATGCATACGGCTTCCTGGTGGTTATGGTAACCGTTTCCGTGCTCCTGACGCCTATGGAGCAGTGCTTTTCGCTGGTGTCTGAAACGATGGAATCCGGCAGCCGGTTCATGCTGTGCTTTGCACCGGTTCTGTCCTCCATCCTTGCAGCAGGCGGCTGCGTCGTATCTGCCTCTGTTTATCAAGTGGCGGTGTTTTCGCTGGCAGAGCTTGCAGTACAGCTCAGCCGGCTATACCTGCTGCCGCTGCTGCGGATTCTGCTGGCACTGGCGGTTATGGATGCGGTGCATCCGGATCTGTCCTTCGGCAGTATCATCCGGGGCATCAGGCAGGCGGCCCAGTGGGGACTTGGCCTGATGATGGCTGTGTTTGTGGGACTGCAGACTGTACAGGGGGTGGTATCCGCATCAGCGGATACCGTTGCCACCAAGGCGACGAAATTCATGCTGTCCAGCTGTGTGCCGGTGGTGGGGGGAGCGGTTTCCGACGCCTATACCACCCTGCGAGGCAGTGTGGGGGTGCTGCGCAGCGGTATAGGCAGTGTGGGTATGATTGCGCTGGGGGCAATGGTTCTGCCTCCGCTGATTTTACTGGGCCTATATCGTCTGGCTGTGCTGGCAGCCGGCACACTGGCTGAGCTGTCCGGTGTGCGGTCACTGAGCAAGCTCTTGCATAGTCTGGAGCAGGTGCTTTCCCTGGCGCTGGGGATGCTTTGTACATTTGTGTTTCTTCTTTTGCTGACAACAGCCATTGTATTGATTGCCGGCGGAACTGCCTAAAGGAGGATTTATGGAAACATGCAGACAAGCGGCGCTGTGCGCCTGTGCAGTCAGTCTTGCCTACGGGATGCTGACCCAACTGCTTCCAACGGAGCGATTTGCAAAGCAGCTGCGGCTGATTATGGTTCTGCTGCTGCTGATTGCGCTGATCCAGCCCTTTCTGAAACAGGATTTCTCCCTGCCTGCATTAGCCCTGCAGGAGGATGCGGGCACCGGCTATAGTCAGACCTATAGGGCGCTTTTGTCCCGGCAGACGGAGGAGCAGCTGGCTGAAACCCTCAGCGAGCAGCTGAACGAAGCGGGAATAGCCTGTCATCGTATACAGGTTTCGATACATATTGACGAGGAAGACAGCATAAGTATTAGGGAAGTCCGATTACAGTGTGCGGACTATCCGTCTGCAGCGGCTTTACTGCGGCAGTCCCTTGGACAGGACACCAGAATTACAGAGGTGGAAGCATGGTAGCATGGCTGGAAAAGTGGAAAGCGTTTTGCAAAGGCCGGGGGCGAACCACCTGGATTGTACTGATGGGAATGGCCGGTATGCTGCTGATTTTTCTCTCCGGCTTCATTGGCGGCGAAGACACGGAAAGCCAACAAGAGTCGAACCGGACTGTCAGTGTGCAGCAGACGGAATGTGCCTATCAGACTGCTATGGAACAGGAACTGACGGAAATGCTCGGGCAGATCCGGGGTGTGGGCAGGGTGCATGTGCTGCTGCGGGTTTCCGGCAGTGAAACCCAGATCTATGCAACAGAGCAGAAAACCGAAACAGACGGTAGCCGTACCAGCCGGGAGTCTACCCATGTGCTTGTTGGCAGCGGCAGCTCACAGTCCGCACTGGTGGAACAGACCCAGGACCCCTGGATTACCGGGGTGGTGGTGGTTTGCGAGGGGGGTGACAGCATTCAGGTCAAAGAACAGGTTTACCAGGCGGTGTCGGTTGCATGCAGCATCTCCACCGCACAAATCTATGTGACAGCGATGAAATCCTAGGCCATTGGGTGCCGCAATACCGGAACCGCCTGACAGGGCGATCCGGATCCGGAAAGGAGTCATATTGATGAAAAAACCAAATCTCATTATCGGAAAAAAGCAGATCATTCTTTCCTGCCTGACGCTGATGCTGGCGATAGCAGTGTATGTGAACTATGTGCTCAGCGACCAGAGCCTGTCGGATCCCACCCTACGAACCGATGCACCGGTGGTGGGACAGCAGGCGGAGGAAAAAAGCGGGAACTATGGGGATACCCAGTTTGTCAACGGAAGCAGCACTGCCGATTACTTTGCCCAGGCACGGCTGGAGAAGCAGACCAGCCGGGACAACGCCGTACAGACTCTGCAGAGCATCATGGGAGGCGGGGATCTCTCAGAAGACGAGATGGTAACCAACGCCATCAATGCCGTGGAGCTTTCCAAGCTGGTAGAGAGCGAGGGAAATATTGAATCCCTCATCAAAGCCCAGGGGTTTCATGAATGCGTGGTATACCTGGACGGCACCAGCGCCAAGGTTGTGGTGCAGACAGAGGGGATGGATGCGGCCCAGGCAGCTGCCATCAAGGACATTATCCTGGGGGAGGTTTCGGTTCCAGCAGAAAATATCAGAATTTTTGAAGTAAAGTAGTTGTGTCTTTCGAATTTTTTTGGTATAATATAAATTAGGAATGTATATTCGCAGGAGAAAGCGATGCAAACCGGTTTCTCCTGCTCTTATTTCTCTCAGTGATGGAGGTCATAAAATGGAACAGGAAACAAAAACAAATGTGGGGGATCTGCGGATTTCCGAGGCTGTGATTGTGAAAATGGCAAACTATGCTATCGCAGAGGTTGCCGGTGTGGACGGTCTTGCAGTCAGAAAATCCATCTTTAAAAAGAAGACCGCTCCCATCCAGGTAAATCTCATGGGGGATGTAGTGGAAATCACCGCATATATCATTGTGAAATATGGCTGCCGGGCAACTACGGTGGCGGAGCAGGTGCAGCAGACCGTGAAGGACCAGGTACAGACCATGACAGGCATTGCTGTGTCCAAGGTCAATGTTGTGGTTGCAGGCATTGCCTTTGACAAAAAATAACTGGTCTGCAGGACGTTGAAATTGGAGGATATCTATGAGCAATATGTCCAGACGTGAAGTGCGGGACTGTGCGTTCAAGCTGATTTTTGAAAAGCTTTTGCGGGATGACCCCATGGAGGAGCTGTACGCAATCGCAGATGAAGTGGATGAAATCACGGTAAATGACCAGGTGCGGGAGCTGGTGGAGGGCACACTGGAAAAGTCTGCGGAAATTGACAGCATTATTTCCGAATACAGTGCCAAGCGGGAGCTTTCCCGGATTGCCCGGATCAACCTTGCGGTGCTGCGCATTGCGCTGTATGAAATTCTGTATGATGACAAAACCCCCATGAATGCAGCCATCAATGAAGCTGTGCAGCTGTCCCAGACCTATGCCCAGCCGGAGGATGTTTCCTTTGTCAACGGTGTGCTGGGGGCATATGCCCGGGCACACGGCAGCAAAGAAGGCTGATCGATGGCACGCTATCTGGGTATAGACACAAGCAATTATACCACCTCTGCAGCTTTGTATGATACGGAGCAGCACCGGATGATTCAGGCAAAGCAGCTGCTGCCGGTAAAGCCCGGGGAGGCTGGGCTGCGTCAGCGTGATGCAGTATTTCACCATACCAAACAGCTGCCGAAGATCCTGGAGGAGCTTTTCAGCCAGACGCCTCCGGTGTTTGATGCCATCGGCGTATCCGCCCGGCCTCGCAGCGGGGAGGATTCCTATATGCCCTGTTTTTTGTGCGGAGAAGGCGCAGCATCCATACTCGCAGTGACGCATCAGCTTCCGCTTTACCGTACCTCTCACCAGATCGGGCATATTCTGGCGGCCCTTTACTCTGCGGAGGCCATGCACCTGCTGCAAGCCCCCTTTCTTGCCTTTCATGTCAGCGGCGGCACGACGGACTGCGTGCTGTGTTCGCCGGATCCGGCCCAGTGTTTGCGGATCAGTCCGGTTTCCACAAGCCTGGATCTGAAAGCAGGACAGGCCGTGGATCGGGTGGGACTCATGCTTGGACTGCAATTTCCCTGCGGCCCTGCCCTGGAGCAGCTTGCCATGCAGTGCGAGGGGCTGTCTGTGCGCCCCCGCCCTGTGATAAAGGGCATGGACTGCTGTCTGTCGGGGCTGGAGAATCAGTGCCGGCGTATGCTGGACACCGGAACGCCTGCTCCGAAAGTTGCCCTGTACTGTCTGATGGCAATTGCGGAAACGGTTTATGCCATGACCAGGGCGGCACAGGATGCCTATGGACCGCTGCCGGTGGTGTATGCAGGGGGCGTAATGTCCAATCAGCTGATCCGCCGGGAGATCTGCCGCCACGGCAAGGTCTATTTTGCGCAGCCGGCATTTTCCTGTGACAACGCTGCCGGTGTTGCCATTTACGCTGCCCTGGCGGCAGGAGAAGGGGAGGGCCTATGATTCAGTTTACCGTTTCTGAACTGAACCGGTATATTGCGCTGCAGCTCAAGGGAGATGCCCACTTGCAGGGTATTCTCCTGCGGGGAGAGATTTCAAATTTTACCTGCTACCGGAAATCCGGACACTGTTATTTTACGCTGAAGGATGAAACCTCATCGGTAAAGGCAGTGATGTTTGCAGGCTATGCATCCGGACTGCGCTTTGAGCCCCGGGATGGTATGCGGGTGCTGGCAATCGGCTCTGTGGGGGTCTACGAGCGGGACGGTGCTTATCAGGTTTATGTAAACGACCTGCAGCCGGACGGGGTAGGTGCAAACTACATTGCCTTTTTGCAGCTGAAGGAAAAGCTGGAAGGGCTGGGCTACTTTGATGAAAACGCCAAGAAGCCGCTGCCGCCGCTTCCGAAAAAAATCGCTGTGGTTACCTCTCAGGAGGGGGCGGCGCTCCAGGATATTCTGCATATTCTCCGGCGGCGCTGCCCGATTGCCGAAGTGGTGGTCTATCCTGCCCTGGTACAGGGTGAGCGGGCTCCCGACTCTATTGCCGTCGCAGTGGAGCAAGCATCCCGCAGTGACTGCGATGTGCTGATTCTGGGTCGGGGCGGCGGCTCTGCGGAGGATCTGCAGGCCTTCAATACAGAAATTGTTGCCCGGGCTATTCATACCTGCCCCATTCCCACCATCAGTGCGGTTGGGCATGAAACCGATTATACCATTGCAGATCTGACGGCGGACATGCGGGCTCCGACTCCCTCCGCTGCTGCGGAGCTTGCGGTACCCACCATGGAACAGCTGCGCAGCGGAGTCAATGCCTTGCGGGAGGGACTCCAGAACAGCATGGAGCAGATTCTGAATCATGCCACTGGTCTGCTGCAGGAATACAGGCATCGTCTGGCGGCATGCTCTGTGGAGGGGCGGCTGACCCTGTGGCAGGAGCGGCTTGCACAGATGCAGACCCGGCTGAATCAAAGCGCTGCGAAGGGCATTGCCCATCGGGAAGCCCAGCTGATGCAGCAGCTGGCCCGGCTGGATGCCATGAGCCCGGTAAAGGTGCTTACCCGGGGATATGCCCTGGTTTATCATGAAAACAAGCTGGTCACCAGCGTGCAGGATGCTGCACCGGGGGACAGGCTTCACATCCGCCTGGGAGACGGGGAGATTCATGCCGTTGTCCAGGCGCATACAGGAGAATCACATGGAATTTGAACAGAATATGGCACGTTTATTAGAGATCGTCACAAAGCTGGAACAGGGGGATCTGACTCTTGAGGAGTCCGTTGCCTTGTATGAGGAGGGCATCAAGCTCAGCGAAGCATGCAGCAAGGCCCTGGAACAGGCAAAGCTGAAGGTAACCATCAAACAGGAGGAGCAAGGATCATGAATGAAACAAATCTGCGTCAGATGGAAGCAGACATTGAATGGATTGAAAAGGAACTGCAGCATTGCTGCCGTACAAAGCCGGAAACCAATCCCCAAGGTCGGGTTCTGGAGGCAATGCGCTATTCTCTGGAGGCCGGCGGCAAGCGGATCCGTCCCTTGCTTGTGCTGGCATTCTGCCGTGCCTGCGGCGGAGATGTACAGAAGGCACTGAAGCCGGCGCTGGCCATTGAAATGATACATACCTATTCGCTGATTCATGACGATCTGCCGGCGATGGATAATGACGATTACCGCCGGGGAAGGCTTTCCTGCCATAAGGCGTTCGATGAAGCGACCGCCATTCTGGCAGGGGATGCACTGAATGTGCTGCCCTTTGAGCTGCTGGCTGCGGATACTGCGCTGCCGGCGGAAACACGGGTTTCCCTGATTGCAGAGCTGGCAAACGCTGCCGGCCCGGAGGGTATGATCGGCGGACAGGTGATTGACATTGCCAATGAAACCCGCAGGGATGTGGACAAGGATAATCTGGTGAATATGTATGCCCACAAGACCGGCGCGCTGATCCGGGTTGCCTGCACCATGGGCTGTATGGTAGCGGGCGCTAACGACAAGATGCTGACTGCCGCCACGGAATATGCACAGCGGTTGGGGCTTGCGTTCCAGATTGTGGACGATATTCTGGATGTGACCGGCACCCCGGAGCTGCTTGGCAAGCCCATCGGCAGCGATGCGGCCAACAACAAGACCACCTTTGTAACCCTGCTGGGGCTGGAGGGCGCCAAGGCGGAGGCTTCCCGTCTGACGGAGGAAGCCCTGTGCTTACTGGAGGATATTCCGGAGCATCAGTTCCTGAAGGAGCTGACCGAGGCTCTGCTCAACCGCAATTACTGATAAAGGAGTACGGAAGCAATTCCGGAAAAAGAAATGAAGTACAATGCTGTTCTCTTGGCGGGAATCGTGGGCTGGGGTGTTGCCCAGATCCTGAAATTCCTGCTGTATATGCTTGCAAACCATACGGCTCGGCTGGAACGCCTGGTGGGTTCGGGCGGTATGCCCAGCTCCCATTCTGCCATGGTTTGCGCTGCACTTGTGGCAACCGGGCGTATCTGCGGAGTGGATGCTCCTTTGTTCGGCGTGATGTTTATTTTCGCCGCAATTGTCATGTATGATGCCATGAATGTACGGCAGGCTGCCGGTCTGCATGCAAAAATTCTCAACGATCTCAAGCGGCGCTTTGCTGATCCCAAGAAGGCGGATTGTTCGGAAAAGGAACTTAAGGAGTTCCTTGGGCATACCCCGTTGGAGGTTTTCTGCGGGGCATTGCTGGGCATCGCACTGGGCTTTGTCGTTCCTGTTTAGCTTTCTGACAAAGCAGACCAAGAGGAATCCGAAAGGAGCGTTCGCTTATCAATGGATAAGCTAAAGAAAATGGAATCAAAAAACAACATTGAGACACAGGAGCCGGTGCACCTTGCAGATCTGCAATTGCCGGAGGAGCTGCGCAGTCTGAGCTATGCCCAGTGCCGGCAGATCTGCCGTGAGATACGCACCATGCTGGTCAACACGGTTTCCAAAACCGGAGGACACCTTGCTTCCAACCTGGGCGTAGTGGAGCTGACGGTGGCACTGCACCGGTGCTTTCACTCCCCGGAGGATAAAATCATCTGGGATGTGGGACACCAGAGCTATACCCACAAGCTGCTGACAGGCAGGCTGGACAGATTTTCTACCCTGCGGCAGGAAAACGGTATTTCCGGATTTCCCAAGCCCTCTGAATCCGAGCATGACGCCTTTGTCAGCGGTCACAGCTCCACTTCTATATCCGTTGCCTGCGGTATGGCAGCGTCCATGCGCATGAACCAGCGTGACAATTATGCGGTTGCGGTAATCGGGGACGGGGCTATGACCGGAGGTATGGTCTATGAGGGTCTGAACAACGGCGGCAAGGTGCCGGATAATCTGATTGTTATTCTCAACGACAATCATATGTCCATTTCCAAGAATGTGGGGGCATTGGCAAAGTACCTGGCTTCCATCCGAGGCAAAGAGGGGTATGTGAAAACCAAGTGGGCGGTGGAGCGCACCCTGGATAAGACACCGGTGGTGGGCAAGCCCCTTGCAAAGGTACTGAAAACCTCCAAGGATACCCTGCGCAATACCCTCTATCATCAGTCCACTTTGTTTGACAATCTGGGCTTTGTATATCTGGGGCCTGTTAACGGCCACAACCTGGAGGAGCTGGAAGAGGTGCTCCAGGTTGCCAAGAGCTATCACCGTCCTGTGCTGGTACATGTGAATACCGTCAAGGGCAAGGGCTATATGCCGGCGGAAAAGAATCCGGGAGAATATCACGGCATTTCTAAATTCGATGTGATGACCGGCAATCCGGAGGTTTCGGCGGACACCTGTTTTTCCACGGTGTTCGGCCAGGAGCTTGCCCGGCTTGGCAGGGAGGATAAGCGGATCTGCGCCATTACCGCAGCCATGAAATATGGCACCGGACTCCAGTTTTTTGCCTCTGAATGCAGAGACCGGTTCTTTGATGTGGGAATTGCCGAGCAGCATGCGGTTACCTTTGCTGCATCCCTGGCGGCAATGGGGCATCTGCCTGTATTCGCTGTGTATTCCTCCTTCCTGCAGCGTGCTTACGACCAGCTGCTGCATGATGTGGCGATCAGCAATCTGCATGTGGTGCTGGGCATTGATCGTGCCGGTATCGTAGGGGAGGACGGGGAGACCCATCAGGGGCTGTTTGATGTTTCCCTGGTGTCCTCCATCCCCAATACCAGAATCTACGCACCCTATTCCTACGAGGAGCTCCGCCTGTGTCTGAAAAAGGCACTGTACGAGGATGCCGGTCTTGTCTGTGTCCGGTATCCCAGAGGCGTGGATCAGTCCGAGCCGGCTTTCCGGGATCCCAATACTACGCTGGCTCATTACCGAAAGGGTGGGAAAATCCTGTTGGTGACCTATGGACGTGTTTTCAGCGAGATGATCCGTGCACAAATGTCTCTGGCGGCAGAGGGTATCTGCTGCGATATGCTTCGACTGACCCAGATCTTTCCCATTCTGCCCCAGGCGGTTGCATCCATGCAGGAATATGACCGGGTAATTTTCTTTGAAGAGGGCGTAAAAACCGGTGGAATTGCTTCCCAGGTGGGAGATCTTCTGATGGAAGCCGGCTTTGCCGGACGCTATTCCTCGGTGGCAGTTCAGGGCTTTGTCAAACAGGCGTCCGTTGCCAGCAGTCTGGAGCATGCGGGCTTGTCCGCAGCCAGAATGACGGAGTACGTAAAAGAGGCGGTACAGCAGCATGCGACTTGACAGCAGGCTTGTGGAACTGAAGCTGGCGCCCAGCCGTGCACGAGCCAAGGAGCTGATCTGCGGCGGACAGATTACCGTGAACAGTGTACCGGTGCAAAAGGCCTCTGCCGAGGTTTCGGATACTGACGAAATCCTGTGTACCGGCGGACAGCTGCCCTATGTGGGCAGGGGCGGACTGAAGCTGGCCCATGGGGTGGAGCAGTTCGGGGTGCAGCTTGCGGGGCTGACCTGTCTGGACATCGGCGCTTCCACCGGCGGATTTACCGACTGTATGCTGCAAAACGGTGCTGCCAGGGTCTATGCGCTGGATGTGGGACATGACCAGCTTGCGCCGAAGCTGCGGCAGGATCCGAGAGTGGTGAATCTGGAGGGAATAAACATCCGTGAAGTCCGTCCGGAGGAGTTTCCGGCCTTTGATTTTATCGGCACGGACGTGTCTTTTCTGTCCCTGACTTATGTATTCCCGGCAGCGACACAGCTGCTGCGTGAGGGAGGCAGCATGATTGCGCTGATTAAGCCCCAGTTTGAAGCCGGTCCCGGCGCTCTGAACAAGCACGGTGTGGTGCGGCAGCCCAAGGATCACATCCGAAGTATTGAGACGGTGTTGGCTGCGGCACAGCTGAACGGGTTGTCCATTTGCGGACTGATTCCGTCCCCTGTCCGGGGCGGTTCCGGAAACCGGGAGTACCTGTTGTATCTGAAAAAAGGCGGCGTATCTATGCTGCCGGATGTTTCTGCTGTAGTCGGATCTGCCTTCGGGGCGGAATGAGGTGAAGTATGAAGGTTGTAATCTATCCGAATTTCCGGAAAAAGCATGCACCGGAGGTAACCCGGTCGGTTTGTGCTGCCCTGCATGGGATGGGACTGGAGATCGGGGTGGATCAGATCCACCGGGAGGATTTGGCGGATATTCCTTACATCACATTCGGCGATCTGCGCAAATTGGCGGAGCAAGCGGAGTTTGCCATCGCCATCGGCGGGGACGGCACCATTCTGAAATGTGCCCGCCGCCTGATGCGGTCGGAGGTAAAGCTGCTGGGCATCAACACAGGCAGGCTTGGCTTTATGGCGGCTCTGGAGTCGGACGAGCTGGATCAGCTTCCACGACTGCTGACCGGTGACTACCGGGTCAGTCAGCGGATGATGCTCCGGGCAGCACTCTGGCGCAACGGAGCTGAAATCGGGGTGTACACGGCGCTCAATGACGTGTACGCCTCCCGGTATGGCGGAAGAATGTCGGACTTTTCCGTCTATGCGGATGACTCCCTGATCGGCAGATACCGGGCAGACGGGGTGGTATTCAGCACTCCCACCGGATCCACGGCCTATTCTCTGTCCGCAGGAGGCCCCATTATTGAGCCAGATCTGTCCTGCATTGAAATGACGCTGATCTGTCCCCATTCCCTCTTTGCCCGGCCGGTGCTGTTCTCAGCGGAACGGCGGATTACCCTGGTTCCGGAGGATTATAAGACTGCCATTCTGAGCCTGAGCGCAGACGGGAATGAGTCGGTGGAAATGCAGCCAGGAGATCGGGTGGTACTGACCCGATCCAGCCATACGGTGTCCCTGATTGAAATGACGGATTCGCATTTTTTTGATTCGCTGAACGGAAAAATGATGCATGCCCTGAAGGAATGAAGGACGGAGAGAAAGCATGAAAAACCGACGACAGGAAAAGATACTGGAGCTGATTGCTACTGCGGACATTGACACCCAGGAGGCCCTGCAGAAAATGCTTACCAGCTGTGGCTTTCCGGTAACCCAGGCCACAATTTCCCGGGACATCCGGGAGCTGAAGCTGATGAAAACCAGTACTCCCGGCGGTGGGTACCGCTATGTCACACCGGAAAGCAGCACTGCAAGGCGAAGCCTGCTGACGGATACGGTGACCGGTGTGGATTATGCCATGAATACAGTGGTAATCAAGTGTCATACCGGCATGGCACAGGCGGCATGTGCAGCCCTGGATATGATGCAGCATGCGGATATTGTAGGAACCCTGGCCGGGGATGATACAATTTTTATTCTCACCCGTACGGAGCAGAATGCAGCTGATCTGACGGAAGCCTTGAAGGCGATGATTTGGGGGTAACAGGATGCTCAAGGAACTGTATATTGAGAATCTGGCGGTGATTGCCCGGGCAACCATTCCCTTTGATGGACAGTTGAATGTGTTTACCGGTGAAACCGGTGCAGGAAAATCCATTCTCATTCACGGAATCAATGCGGTGCTGGGACAGCGGGTCACCAGGGATCTGGTGCGTACCGGCTGTGAGCGGGCAGTGATTACGGCACTGTTTACAGATCTGTCTGCAGAGACCCGGCAGGTTCTGGATGGACTGGGTATTCCCTACGAGGAGGACGGCATTACCCTGACCAGAGAGATCCTGGCGGATGGAGGCAGCGTGGCCCGAATCAATCAGCGTACTGCCACTGTGTCTGCCTTGCGGGAGCTTGGAAACACACTGATTGCCATTCACGGACAGCACGACAATCAGATCCTGCTGGAGCCGGAACGGCATCTGCATATTCTGGACGCTTTCGGCGATGACGACAGCCGACTGAAGGATTATCAGCAGAGTTTCCGGGAGCTTCAGTCCCTGGCACGGCGTCTTGGTACGCTGAAAAAAACAGAGCAGAATCAGGAGCAGCGGTTCCTTTATCTTCGTACACTGGTACGGGATGTGGGGGCGCTGGAGCTTGCCCCCCAGGAGGATGAAGAGCTGGAGGCAGAGTATCAGGTATTGCTCCACGGCAAGCAGATTGCAGAGTGTATGCAGAATGCACTGGCGCTGCTGAATGAGCCGGACGCTGCCATAGAACAGCTCCAGACTGCGGAGGAACAGCTGCAGGACGGTGCAGCGCTGTATCCGTCCCTTACCGCCCTGGCAGAGCGGATGACCGCAGTCCGGATTGAATCGGAGGATATTGTTTCCGAGCTTTCGGATTTGCTGAACGGACTGGATCTGGACGGCGCCCGGTTTGCCCAGGTCAATGCCCGCAGGGAAGCTATTGCAGTGCTCAAACGCCGGTATCAGTGTGATGCGGATGAGCTGCTGCAGAAATATGAGGATGCAGTCCGGGAATTGCAGGGGTATACCAGTGCAGCAGAGGAAGTCCGGGCACTGACCGAGCAGAAGACTGCACTGCTCCAGGTGGTTACGGAAAAGGCAAAGGCTTTGTCCAACCACCGGGCTGCTCTTGCAAAACAGTTTGTGCAGCGGGTGGGTCAGGAGCTTGCTTTTCTGGACATGCCCCAGGTGCAGCTGGCAGTACAGTTCACCCCGGGCAAGCTGACGATGCATGGTATGGAAACGGCGGAGTTTCTGATCTCTGCCAATGCAGGGGAGCCGCCTAAGCCTATTGCAAAAATCGCCTCCGGCGGCGAGCTGTCCCGGATGATGCTGGCGCTGAAGGCTGTGGTAGGGGACAGGGATCAGATTCCGACGATGATTTTTGATGAAATTGATACGGGAGTCAGCGGCAGAGCAGCCCAGAAAATCGGTATTAAGCTCCGTCAGATCGGCAGCAGGCGGCAGGTGCTTTGTGTAACCCATCTTTCTCAGATTGCGGTAATGGCGCAGCATCACCTGCTGATTGAAAAGCGAACCATACAGAACCGGACGGAAACCTCGGTTACGGTGTTGGACTTTGCCGGTCGTATTCGGGAGATCGCCCGGATAATGGGCGGAGAGAATCCCAGCAGGCTGATGCTGGAAACCGCTGAAGCGGAGCTGCGGTCAGCTATGCAAAATCCGCTGACAGAATAGAACAGGGACAGTTTATTGAAGAGTTTGGGAGGCCGAAATGCTGGGCGTGTATATGGCGCTGCTGGAAACAGACGAGGATCGGGAACGATTCAATTCGCTCTATCTCCGGTACCGGGATCAGTTATACCGAATTGCTTTGAGCGTAATGAAGGACGTCTGTGCAGCAGAGGATATCGTCTCTGACGTTTTTATGACAATCGCACAGAATTTTGAAAAGCTGCGTGGTAAGACTGAGGAAGAGCTCAACGGCTATGTGGTGATTATCACCCGAAACCGGGCGATTGATGTATACCGCCGGCAGAAGACTGAGGCAGAAAGAGTCAGCTTTGATGATGCATGCACTCACACGGTGCTGATGCAGGATGCACCTACAGGAGAACCGGAGGGAGCGGAAGGGTTGATCCCCCAGCTGAGCGGGGAATACCGGGATGTGCTGATGCTTAAGTATTACTATGGGTTTTCTGTCCAGGAGGTGGCGGACATGCTGCACCTGCCCTACAACACCGTCAAATCCCGGATGAAGCGTGCAAAGCAGCTGTTGAAGGAGGGCCTTTCCAATTCTGCAAAATAAGCCTGAGAAGAATCCAGACAGGAACTTCTCAGGCTTATTTATGCTATAGACTGTTTATGCCTCCTGCCCCTGATAGGTGAGTGCCCGCATAGCGTTCAGAATGGCAATCACAGAGACGCCCACATCCGCAAAAACTGCTTCCCACATATTGGACACGCCAATGGCAGCCAGAATAAGCACGATTGCTTTGACAGCCAGAGCAAAGACAATATTCTGCCGCACAATCCGGGTAGTACGCCGGGCAATCCGGATGGCCACTGCAATCTTGGTTGGCTGATCGTCCATCAGTACCACATCCGCCGCTTCAATGGCAGCATCCGTGCCCATGGCGCCCATGGCTATGCCAAGATCTGCCCGTGTTAGCACTGGTGCATCGTTGATACCGTCACCCACAAAAAGCAGCTTCCGGTTCGGCTGCTTGTCCCGGAGCAGCTCCTCCATACGATCTACCTTGTCTGCCGGCAGCAACTGGGTGTATACCTCATCCATGCCCAGCTGATTGGCGGTCTGGATGCCGATTTCTTTGGCATCACCTGTGAGCATGACCGTTTTGGAAATGCCAAGTCCACGCAGCTGCCGGATGGCGTCCGCCGCATCCGGCTTGATTTCATCGGAGATGACCAGATGTCCTGCATATACGCCATTGATGGCAAGGTGTACAGTTGTGCCCACATGGTGACAGGGATGCCAGCTGATGCCCTGCTTTTCCATCAGCTTGTCATTGCCCGCATAAACCTCCTTGCCGTCAATTAGGGCGTGGATGCCGTAACCGGAGATTTCCTCCACAGACTGAATCCGGCTCCGGTCAATGACAATGCCGTATGCTTCCCGGATGGACTTTGCAATGGGGTGATCGGAGTAGCACTCTGCATAGGCAGCATACTCCAGCAGCTGGTTCCGGGAAATCTGATCCGGATGAATGACAGTTACGTTGAACACACCCCGGGTCAGGGTACCGGTTTTGTCGAACACCACAATATCAGCGGATGCAAGGGCTTCCAGGTAATTGCCCCCCTTCACCAGGATGCCCTGTCGGGATGCACCGCCGATGCCGCCGAAAAAGCTCAGGGGTACGGAAATCACAAGGGCACAGGGACAGGAAACCACCAGGAAGATCAATGCCCTGTGCAGCCAGCTGACCCAGTTTCCGCCGGTGACAAGAGGCGGAATGACTGCCAGCAGGACTGCGGCAAGCACCACGCAGGGTGTGTAATACCTGGAGAATTTGGTGATAAACTGCTCGGAAGCAGCCTTTTTGCTGCTTGCATTCTCTACAAGCTGGAGAATTTTTGATACGGTAGATTCCGCAAAAACATGGGTTACCCGGATCCGCAGCAAGCCGCTTCCATTGATGCAGCCGCTGATGACATCGTCTCCTGCGGTTACGCTGCGGGGAACCGATTCGCCGGTCAGCGCAGCCGTATCCAGGGTGGAGCTGCCCTCCATGACTACGCCGTCCAGGGGAACACGTTCGCCAGGTTTTACCACAATGGTGCCCCCGATGGCGACTTTGTCCGGCTGCACCTTCTGCAGCTCCCCATTCTGCTCCAGGTTGGCATAATCCGGCCGGATATCCATCAGAGCAGCAATGGATTTTCTGGATTTCCCCACGGCGTAGCTTTCAAACAGCTCTCCGATCCGGTTGAAGAGCATAACGATGACAGCCTCCGGATACTGCCCGGTGCCGATTGCACCCACTGTGGCCAGCATCATCAAAAAGTTTTCGTCGAAAACCTGTCCATGGGCAATATTCCGGAGGGCTTTCAGGATCACATCCCAGCCGATCAGCAGATAGGGGACCAGGAACACAATCAGCCGGAGCCAGCCGGTAACCGGCAGAAGCTCGGCCACTGCAAACAGCAGAGCGGAGATCAGAATCCGGTACAAGATCCGTTTTTGCTTACGGGTCATCGGGCATACCTCCTACATGAGAATGGTGCAGTCGGGTTCAATCCTGCGGCAGGCCTTGACCACCTGCTTCATGATTCGATCAAAGGCTGCATCCTCTGCGGTGATGGTCATTTTCTGGGTTAGAAAGTTGACCTGGGCATCCATAACCCCGTCAAGTTTTAAAATCGCCTCCTGCATTTTTGCTGCGCAGTTGGCACAATCCAGATCTTCCAGCTGAAACGTCTTAGTCATATGAATATCCTCCTACTCACAAATATGCTCCATTCCCTGGGCAATAATCTTTGTCACATGCTCGTCGGCCAGGGAATAGAAGGCGTTTTTTCCTTCCTTACGGAATTTGACCAGCTTATTGGTTTTGAGCACACGAAGCTGATGGGATACGGCAGTCTGGGTCACCCCAAGCAGCTGAGCAATGTCACACACGCACATTTCGCTTTCAAACAATGCATACAGAATCTTGATCCGGGTCGTATCCCCGAAGACCTTGAACAGCTCTGCCAGGTCGTACAGCACTTCATCATCCGGCATATCCCGGCATACCTGATCCACTGTGTCCTGGTGAACACACAGAAAATCACAGTGACCGTCCTTTACCTCCATGTTATCACATCCTCTCATATGATTATCTGTTCATATGATAACACATGAATGGGATTTTGTCAAGACCTGCGGCTAACAAAGCAAGGTTTTTTTCAAAAGAAAAGACGCTTTCGCCAAATCGGCAAAAGCGTCCTGCATATCGGATAAATATGAAATCAGAAATCCACTTCGGTATCATAGTAGCAGCATCTGAGCAGCCGCTCCATTTCTTCCTGATCGGGCTGACGGGGGTTGGAACCGGTGCATGCATCGCCAATGGCGTTTTTCGCAATTTCCGGCAGCCGTGCAAGGAACACGTCCTCCGGTACAAAGCCCGTCTCTGCGGGATAGCTGTCTGCACCGTAATGGGCGATGCAGTGGGGAATATTCAGCGCATCATTCATGCCCCGCAGATATGCAATCAGCAGCTGAATCTTGTCCTGCTGGGTTTCGCCTCCCAGCTGCATAAAGTCCGCAATCTGGGCATAACGCTCTGCTGCAGCAGGAACCTTTGCATTATAGGCGATGACCTTGGGCAGATACATGGCATTGGCAGCCCCGTGAATGATATGCGCACCGTAGTCCGCAAAGGCTGCACCGGTTTTATGTGCCATGGAGTGTACGATACCCAGCAGCGCATTGGAAAAAGCCATGCCTGCCAGACACTGGGCATTGTGCATGCTGTCCCGCTTGGTCATATCCCCGTTGTAGGAATCTACCAGGTCCTGCTGAATCATTTTAATGGCATGCAGTGCCAGGGGATCGGTAAAGTCGCAGTGCGCCGTGGATACATACGCCTCCACTGCGTGGGTCATCGCATCCATACCGGTATGGGCAACCAGCTTCTTCGGCATAGTCTCTGCCAGATCCGGATCCACGATGGCCACATCCGGGGTAATTTCAAAATCCGCGATGGGGTACTTAATTCCCTTTTTGTAGTCGGTAATGATGGAGAAGGCAGTGACCTCGGTAGCGGTACCGGAGGTGGAGGAGATAGCACAGAACTGTGCCTTTTTCCGGAGCTTGGGAATGCCGAATACCTTGCACATATCCTCAAAGGTAATGTCCGGATATTCGTATTTGATCCACATGGCCTTTGCAGCATCAATGGGGGAGCCGCCGCCCATGGCAATGATCCAGTCCGGCTGGAATTGCTGCATGGCTTCTGCGCCCTTCATCACCGTTTCAACGGAGGGATCCGGCTCGATGCCTTCAAAGAGCTGAACCTCCATGCCGGCTTCCTTCAGATAGTCCACAGCTCTGTCCAGAAAGCCAAAGCGCTTCATGCTGCCGCCGCCTACGCAGATCATTGCTTTTTTGCCTTCAAAAGTCTTGAGGGCCTCCAGCGCTCCCTTGCCGTGATATAAATCTCTTGGTAGTGTAAATCTAGCCATGATAAGAACCTCCTGCTTACATTCTATCCTTCAGCAAATTTCTTTGCTGTCTGTATTATAACAGTACCCGGTGCAAAAGGGAAATATAAAACCGGAATATCAGTATTGTATTACTGATATATAAAAAACCACAGTTGAGAAAATAAACAGGAGCTTGCATAGTGACGGGTTTGGATGGAGCAGTGCCCTGATTTACTCGTAGTGCTTGAAGGCCACTTCGTTTTTTGCTGCAAAGAGCTGATCGATAAACTGCCGGTCAATGGGCCGGAACTGATAGTCCTTGGGATAAATCAGCAGATCCTTGTGCAGATTCCGTTCTGCCTTGCAAGCCCGCTGGATCAGTTGATACCGGCTCAGAAAGGAATCCGGTACCGGTGATACCCACATAAAGGTGTTGGGCAGCCGGCTCAGCAGCTCAAACTGATTAGCACGCTCATAGAGATAGATCTTGCTGCGAATATTCCGGCCGTCCCCATAGCCGGAACGATTGGCATCGGACAGATATGGAACCTGAAGATCTCCGTGAACAATTTCGGTAAATTTCTCCAGATCGGTTTCGCTGATCTGCCGGCGTTCTGCCAGTGGATGCTTGTCAGAAAACAGCAGCAGGTAGGCAAACTCCCAGATGGGCTCAAAGGCTAGCTGCTTTTCCTGCAGATAGTCCATAAAATACGGTTCAAAGGCCATCTGGTACCGGATGATTCCCAGGTCGCTCTGTCCGTCCAGCACATGCTGAATTGTCTGCATGGAGTTGGTTTCTACCACGTTCAGCATGACCCGCTTGGCAGGATCCAGCTGTGCGGCGAATTCTGTAAATCCGTGGGCAATGTAGCTGCCCCGGGGGATGGAAATCCGGAAGCTCTGCACCGCTCCATCACTCAGCTCGCTGATTTTGGTCATCTTGTCCAGCTCAAGCATAATATTATGGGCGTATCTGAGAAATTCCTGCCCCTGTTCCGTAGGAATTACCCCTTTGGAGCTGCGGACAAAAATCGGAAAGCCCACAGTATCCTCCAGTTCCCGGATGGCCTTGCTCAGATTGGGCTGCGCCATATAGAGGTTTTCCGCAGCCTTTGTAATAGAACGGGTCTGCTCCACTTCAATGGCATATTTGAAAAATAAGGTATTCATGCATTATTCCTCCCCCTCATCCCTGTACAGATGCTTAGAAAGCAGTGCAAGGGATGCTGCCATGTTTTCGTTTTGTACCAGTACATGCTCCGGTGCGGACAGATGAACCGGAGCAAAGTTCCAGATGCCTCGGACGCCGCCCTCCACCAGCTGATCGCAGACCGATTGTGCCTGTGAAGCCGGAACGGTAATGATACCCATGGGCACATTCATCCTGCGGCAAATATCCGTGATCTTGTCCGCTGGGAGAATATGCTTGCCCTGGATCTCTATGCCGATTCGGGCGGGATCCTGGTCAAATGCCGCAATGATTTCCAGCCCGTACTCTGCAAAGCCGCTGTAGCACAGCAGAGCTTGTCCAAGGGAACCCACCCCCACCAGCACGGCTTCATTCGGATTGCCATAGCCGAGAACATGTTCCATATCCGCAATTAGTCCGTGTACCGGGAAGCCGGAACGGGGCTTACCCGCATTGGTACTGACCGCAGCAAAATCCTTGCGGACCTGGATCTCGCTAAGCCGGAAATGGGCTGCTACTGCCGGAGCAGAAATGGTTTCCGTACCCTGTTGGGCCAGTTCCCGCAGATATTGCAGATAATAGGGCAGCCGATGAATTGCCTGAATGGACAGCCCCCGTGTTTCCTGGTCCTCTTTAGACATTCTGTACCTCCTATATCGATACTATACTATCGATATTATACTATATGATTTTGCATATGTCAAGCAGAAAATCAAAAAAAGCGCATGATTGCAAAAATCATACGCATAGGGTATAATCTATTCAGTGAAGCTCCTCCGGGTTGCATTGCCATTGATACTCGGACATGATAACCCGTCCATCTTCAAAACCAACACCCTCCGCCAGAAGCAACTGCATTTGGATTTCAGGGCCTCCGAAGGCAAAACCGGGCGCCATACGACCGTCCCTGGTTACCACCCGATGACAGGGGATGGTGCCGGGATCCGGATTCCTGTGGAGGGCATAGCCCACCACCCGTGCCCACCGGGGATTGCCTGCAAGCCCGGCAACCTGTCCGTAGCTTGCAACCTTACCGGCGGGGATCCGGCGTACCACCGCATAGATTCGTTCAAACGCGCTTTGCTGTTCCATGATCTCCTCCAGCCTGCCTCCGCATCTGGCGAGGCGTCATACCGTATTTTCTTTTGAATGCCCGGTCAAAATAACTGCAGTTGTCAAAGCCCACCTGAAATGCGATTTCTGTCACAGGCTCCAGGGTGGTCAACAGCAGACTTCTGGCCCGTGCCAGCCGTACAGCCACCACATACTGTACCGGGGCACAGTGCATGCCCAGCCGGAAGCAGCGCAGGGCTTCGCTTTTGCTGATGCATGCGGCGTCGGCAATATCCTGTAATGAGATGCTTCCGGAAAATGCTGTGTCGATGAACTGTACCATCTGCTGGAGCCGGATCTGTGCCTGCATAGTCAGTCCGGTCTGGCGGTCTGAAATCATTTCCGCCCGGTGCTCCGCCAGCAGCATCCAGATCTGACAGATCCGGATATGAATCTCCAGCTCATTCTTGTTTCTTGCATCGGCACAGATAGTATAGATTTCCTCCAGCATGTCCAGTACCTGAGACTGCCAGGGAATATCTCGGTGCAGCACCAGGTGGGAGATGCCGGACTGTAGAAAGGGTGTCACAAAATGCTCGTAAATATCCGTTTGCTCTGAAGCGATCAGCCGTGCATCAAAGAGAATATCCGGCAGAATGGTGGTTTGTTCAGCCCGGAATGCATGCATCACACCGGTATTGACGAAAATGCCGTCCCCCTGCTGAACCGGAAAGGTCATGGAGCCGATACTGATTTCAGCCCGGCCCTGCCGGACTGTGGCAAATTCAAATTCCTTATGCCAGTGGCTGGAGATCAGTCCGTTTTCAAACTGATGAATGTCCTCCAGATGATATTCAAAGGGAAACCGGGCGGTTCCGTGAGAAACCACCTCCCGGAGATTCCGGTCGGTCAGGATTTTCGGCTTTGACATTTTTTACACCTCAAGCTGGCGATATTGTGTTAATGCATGATGATATACGGCAAGCATTTTGCCGCATCTGGATATATAATATTATAAGCAAGACTGAGCCATCTGTCAAGGAAGGATGATATGAAACCGGATTATCAGCATACAATGTGCGCCTGCTTTCGGGAAATATTATGTAGGCAGTGGTGAATAACTTTGTACCCCTGTCGATTGTTTGATTAAACCCGGCGGAACTCCGTCGCAGCAGAGGTTCATTGAGGGTACTCTTGAAATCACCCTAAAATCTATTATTCGAGGATGATAATAATGAAAAAAGTAGTCGCAATGGTTTCTGCTTTGAGTATATCCTGCATACTTTTCGGATGTGATTCCACATCAAAATTTCCTGCGTCGAAAGTTACGCCGGATACATTACCTGCTCAGGTGTCGATGTCCGACTTGACGGCGAATCAGGATGTGATGATCGAATACCAGAAAGATGATCCGGAACAGATCGCAATGATAACAGGAAAGTTTTCCGATATTCAGGTTCAGAATGAGCAGGATGCTGCTTGTGTCATCGCTTCTATGGCAAACGTTCTTGGGATCAAGGATGTCAGTCAGGAGATCCTGTTTGTTGACAGGCAGGATGTAAAAGGACAATCACTCACGGCGTATACATTTCGTCAATTCTATGAGAATGTGCCTGTAATGTCGGAGGTGCTGAAGGTCATGGTCGATCAGTCCGGTACACCGACGATCCTCATGAATGGGTATCATGCAATGGATACATTTGATGTTGCGCCCGCCGTTGACCGGAAAGCGATCAAAAAACTGGTTAAAGACAAGTATAAGAGCAGCACTGACGGTGAACCGGAACCGGGCATTTCATTTGCGTTTCATGGCGGACAGCCTGTTCTTGTATGGTATGCGGATATCAAAGACAGTGTGGTGAGATCTGTATATGTAGATGCAGCCAGCGGTGAGATTCTGTATGCCAACGATCCCATCGAGGACTGACAGGCCCCATGCTGTTTGTTGTATGCATGGGTTTGTCCCGTACTCTTTATAGCCATTACTCTGCTCGGCACCTTCCACATTGCTTCCGGTGCCGTTCGGGGCGGAGGAAAAAACATCAATCAAACGGCACTACACCATAAATTCTATAGGCATGGTCCTATATTACTGGAGGTTTGTTATGGAACGTTATCTGGATCCCTCTCTTACGCCGGAGGAACGGGCGGAGGATCTCACTGACCGTCTGACTGTGGAGGAACAGGCATCCCAGCTGCGGTATGATGCTCCGCCGGTTCCCCGGTTAGGCATTCCTGCATATAACTGGTGGAATGAAGGTCTGCATGGTGTGGCACGGGCAGGAACTGCCACCTTGTTCCCCCAGGCAATCGGCATGGCCGCTACATTTGATCCGGCTCTTCTGCACCGGATTGGCGAGATTACTGCGGTGGAAGCCCGGGCAAAGCATACAGCAGCTGCTGAACACGGAGATTTTGATATTTACAAGGGTCTGACCCTCTGGGCACCCAACATCAACCTTTTCCGGGATCCCCGGTGGGGCAGGGGACATGAAACCTACGGAGAAGATCCGTTTCTGACTGCCCGGCTGGGAGTGGCGTTCGTTCAGGGTATGCAGGGGGACGGGCCGATACTGCGTGCTGCTGCCTGTGCAAAGCATTTTGCTGTGCACAGCGGTCCGGAGTCGGTCCGGCATTCCTTTGACGCAAAGGTTTCCCCGAAGGATCTTGAGGAAAGCTACCTGCCCGCATTCCGTGCACTGGTAACCGAGGCACGGGTGGAGGGAGTTATGGGTGCCTATAACCGGGTGAACGGAGAGCCTGCCTGTGCAAGTCCCATGCTGATGGACAAGCTGCGTGAATGGGGCTTTGACGGCTACTTTGTATCAGACTGCTGGGCCATCCGGGATTTCCACCAGAGTCATGGGGTGACCAGAACTGTGACAGAGTCTGCGGCGCTGGCACTCCGGTCCGGCTGTGACCTGAACTGTGGCAATACCTATATGTATATGCTGGCTGCCCTGGAGGAAGGGCTGATAGATCCGGCGGATATCCGCCGTGCCTGCATCCGTGTGCTGCGCACCAGAATCCGTTTAGGGCTTTTTGATCCAAAGCCCCAGTTCCCGGAATACACCTATGATGTCATTGCTTGTCCTGAACACAAGGCAGAAGCCCTTTCCTGCGCAGAGAAATCCATGGTGCTGCTGAAGAATGACGGAATCCTTCCGCTGGATGCCTCCAGGCTCCGGTCTGTGGCAGTCATCGGTCCCAACGGGGATAGCCGGACTGCGCTGGAGGGCAATTACTGCGGTACGGCAGACCGGTATATCACCTTCCTGGAGGGCATACAGGACGCCTTTCCCGGCAGAGTATATTATGCCCAGGGCTGTCATCTGTACCGGGACCGCACCTCACAGCTTGCCCTGGAGGATGACCGGTACGCAGAAGCGCTGGCTGCTGCGGAAGCGGCGGATGTGGTCATTGCGTGCCTGGGGCTGGATGCTACCCTGGAAGGGGAGGAGGGGGACACCGGCAATGAATTCTCCTCCGGGGACAAGCAGGATCTTCGCCTGCCCCAGTCCCAGCGCAAGCTGTTGGAAAAGCTGCATGCCACCGGCAAGCCCCTGATCCTGGTGCTTGCTGCCGGCAGTGCGTTGAATCCGGAAATTCCCTGTAATGCGGTGCTGCAGGCCTGGTATCCCGGACAGATGGGCGGTCAGGCCCTTGCAAATATTCTCTTCGGCAAGGTGTCTCCTTCCGGGAAGCTGCCGGTGACCTTCTACGAAACTGCAGAACAGCTTCCGGATTTTACGGATTACAGCATGCAGAACCGGACCTACCGGTATGTCCGGAGAAATGTACTTTATCCCTTTGGGTATGGGTTGACCTACTCCCGAGTGGTCTGCACCGGTCTTACCTATGAGCATGGATGTGCCCGGGTGACAGTGGAAAATGCCGGCGATCGGCAGACTGAGGATGTGGTACAGCTCTATATCAAGGATAATTCTCCCTGGGCAGTGCCCAATCACAGCCTGTGCGGCTTTGCAAGAGTCAGCCTGGAGCCCGGCCAGTCTGTGCAGCTGGAGATTTCGATTCCGGACTCTGCCTTTGAATCCGTGGATGACCAGGGGATCCGGGCAGTAACCGGAACGGCTTTTACCCTGTTCGCCGGAACCTGTCAGCCGGATCCCCTCAGCCAGCAGCTGTCCGGGACAAGCTGTGTTTCCGTATCCGTCACACGATAAAAGCATCCCGTTCTGCATGCTGTGTCAGGAAACCATTAATGCGGTTGCCACAGCCAAGTATATTGCAATCCCCGGTTGATTATCGTATAATGCGTAAAACGGGTTGATATTCTGCTCGACAAATCGGAATTTATATATAGAGTGAGGCTCGATATGATAATAGAGAATCAGTATATAAAACAAGTTTTAATAGAAAGTGGCTGGCATGAAAATCGTGCAATTGATACCTCGCATTATATAAAATGGTATCAAAAATATGGATTTAAAGTATCGGATGAAATTATAAGTTTCTTATCTTCTTTTGGAGAATTAACCTTAATGATACCTTGCTACAGATATCAAGTCAGACTTACAAAATATGAAGATAACACAGACGAGATAATCACCATAAACCCTAATCATTTTATTACTCCGGATTATTCTGATTCTGACATCAAAGAATCCATAGAATATGTTAATGATATTGGTAAATATTTCGGAATGAAACTGATAGTTCCTATTGGCTACACAAAAGACTTTGAAGACGAGTATTTTCTCGGTATGAATACAGAATTGATTGCAGCACATGAAGGAAATGTAATTTGCTTCGGAACAACTTTTGAAAAATCTTTAGAACGAATAATGACAGACGAATTCATAGATACAGATTGTATTTGGTAAATTCTGATTTACCTCACTGCCAAATTCCCATATGTCGGGCTGATACAAAACATATTGCGCGGAAACAAAACCAATCTCCCTCGCAAATTATCAGTGCGATTTCGCAGCGGGTCGCACCCGCAAATTCCCATTTATCAAGCAGATTACTAACACCACAGACGGCCAAAGAGAGCTTTCCTCCTTGGTCGTTTTCTTCTTTACAAAGCTAACGGGTTTGTGACGATACAGGAAAACAGTACCACTTATCGATGCTTTGCCTATTCAATACCCGTGGAGCAACGCAGGGGGAGTCCCTGCGCCTGCACCTTGACAAAAAACGCCCGCCATGCTAAACTAAAGAAATAGAATTGCAGGAGGGGCAAAGTTTATGGAACGGAAAAGACCTTTCCGGCTGGATACCTGCTTCAAGCTGGGCCTGATCGGGAATATATGCTTTGTGGTGTTTATTGTCATCTGTCTGATCTATTATTATACGTTTTCTGAATCCGGCACATTCCGGCTGGGGTTCGACATTGCAGCCTACATTGTGGAATTTACCGGCTTCGGGCTGATGGCTCTTGCCATTGCCGGGATCTGCGTCACCGTCCGGCAGAGAGGCTTGATGAAAACCCTCTTGTCGGTGTATGTCTGTGGGGAAGTATTCCTGATGCTGCTGGATTTTGATTTTATCCATCTGGACATCTATAACGGCCGTTCCAATCTGCTGATTATTCTCCATGCTATTCTTTCCGCACTGGTTGGCTTTTCCTTCTTGTCCCTGGATCCGAAGCGGCGCCGGCTGGAAATCCTGGTAGGTATCGCCGTCAGCATTATGCTAGCCGGAATGTTCTCCGCAGTGCTGAATCTGCGGGTGTATGGCAGCGTACTGATGAACGCCTTTGCATATATCTTCTTTTTTGCTGCTCTCCGGTTTTATTACGACAGGGAGGAGATTGAAATCGACTGCTACGGCGACCGTGCCAAGGTACAGGAATACAAGAGTACGTTTTTTAAGGATGAATGATGAACGAAAGAATTCCCTATCTGCGTGAAAAGACCGCTGCGCTGACCGGTTCACCCGGCGTGTATATTATGAAGCAGCAGTCCGGACAGATCATTTACATCGGCAAGGCAAAGAATCTGAAAAAGCGGGTCACAAGCTATTTCTGCCGGACGCCCAACCATACTCCCAAGGTGGCGAAAATGGTTTCCCAGGTATACGATTATGATTATATCGTAACGGATTCCGAATATGAAGCACTGGTGCTGGAATGCAGCCTCATCAAGCAACATAAGCCCAAATATAACATTTTATTGAAGGACGACAAAGGGTATTTTTATATCAAGATT
>JALELB010000023.1 GCA_022768805.1 Ruminococcus sp. | reverse complement strand
AAACGGACACATTTCTGCGGAGAGGTGAGTCAGATCGGCACGGAGGCTGTGGTATGCGGCTTTGTGCAGAAGGTGCGCAATCTGGGCACCCTGCTGTTTATTGATCTGCGGGACCGTACCGGTATAGTACAGCTGGCATTCAATGAAACCCAGCAGCCGGAGCTGTTTGCCAAGGCAGAAACCTGCCGGGGTGAGTATGTGCTGATGGCACACGGCGTGGTCAAGGAGCGGGAAAGCATCAACCACGAGATGAAAAACGGCAATGTGGAGCTGGTGGTGGATGATCTGCGGATTCTCAACAAGGCCCAGACCCCTCCCTTTGAGATTACCAGTGACACCCGGGTCAATGAGGAACTGCGGCTCCGGTACCGGTATCTGGACCTGCGCCGGGCGCCTTTGCAGCAGAATCTGGTGATGCGGCACAAAATCGCCAAGGCGGCAAGAGAGTATTTCTATGCCAACGATTTTATCGAAATCGAAACCCCCATGATGATGAAATCCACTCCGGAGGGGGCACGGGATTATCTGATTCCCTCCCGTGTGCATCCGGGCAAGTTCTACGCCCTGCCCCAGTCTCCCCAGATTTACAAGCAGCTGCTGATGGTGGCGGGCATGGACCGCTACATCCAGCTGGCGCGCTGCTTCCGGGATGAGGACCTGCGGGCAGACCGGCAGCCGGAATTTACCCAGATCGACCTGGAAATGTCCTTTGTGGACGTGGAGGATATCCTCCAGATGGCAGAGGGCTTTGTCCATCATGTATTCAAGGAGGTTCTGGGCAGAGAGATCCCCCTGCCCCTGCCCCGGCTGTCCTATGCGGAGGCTATGAACCGGTTCGGATCCGACAAGCCGGATACCCGGTACGGCATGGAGATTCAGGATATCAGCGAATACGTGAAGGACTGCGGCTTCGGGGTGTTCACCGGCGCCATTGAAGCAGGGGGCAGCGTCCGTGCCATCGTGGCAAAGCAGGCGGCAGGCACGCTGACCCGAAAGGAAATCGACAAGCTCACCGAAATGGTCAAGGGTATCGGTGCCAAGGGACTGGCCTTTGTCCGCTGGGTGGAGGAAAAACCCAGCTGCTCCTTTGCAAAATTCGTGGGGGAAGAAAAGCTCCAGGAGATTCTCTCGGCTCTGGATTGTGCCCAGGGGGACGTGGTGCTGATTGTGGCAGACAAGAATAAGGTAACTCTGCCGGTGCTGGGTGCCCTGCGTCAGACTGTTGCCCGGAAGCTGGATCTGATCCCGGAGGGACAGTTCAACTTCCTGTGGATTACCCGGATGCCCTTCTTCGAGTGGGATGAGGATAACAGCTGCTGGGTGGCGATGCATCACCCCTTCACCATGCCGGAGGATGACTGCCTGCAGTATCTGGACAGCGACCCGGAAAAGGTGATCGCCAAGGCCTTCGACCTGGTACTCAACGGCACGGAGCTTTCCTCCGGATCCATCCGTATCACCAACTATGAGCTGCAGCAGAAAATGTTCCAGGCACTGGGACTTACCGACGAGGAGATTGAAGCCAAGTTCGGCTTCCTGGTGGAGGCATACCGGTTCGGCGCACCGCCCCACGGGGGCATGGGTATCGGGCTGGATCGTCTGGCCATGGTCATGCTGGGGGTGGACAGCCTGCGGGATGTGACCGCCTTCCCCAAGGTGCAGAATGCCAGCGAGCTGATGTCCGCATGCCCCTCCGAAGTGGACAAGGAAAATCTGGACATTCTCGGCATTGCGGTCAAGGAAACCGAATAAGTTCAGCGAAAAAAAGAAGCCCGGAAGCGGTAAAAACCGTTTCCGGGCGTTTTGCTGCTGTGGGTCAGCTGCGGCTTACAATCCGGATGCCGTGCTTGAGGGTTTTGCAGGTTACCGCATAGGGCACAACCGTGTGCAGTGCATTGCAGCACTTCTGGGCAATGGGGCCGGATTCAAAAATGCCGAATACCGCAGAGCCGCTGCCGGTCATCAGGGCACATTTCGCCCCTTTTTCCAGCATGATCTTCCGGATCTGTGCAACCTCCTCCAGCTGCATGGCTGCTTCAAACAGATTGCCGCACCGGGAGAAGGCTTCCGGATAGTTCCGTTCCCGGATAGCATCGATCACCCCGGCAGTGTCCGGATGAACAGGATCCGTCAGCAGATCAATGCGCCGGTAAGCCTCCGGCGTGGATACGCCTGCTCTGCCCTTTGCCACCACCATGGACAGCACAGGCAGGGGAGGCAGGGGTTCCAGTATTTCACCGATGCCGGATACATGCACTGTGCCGCCTTCCAGGAAAAAGGGCACATCCGCCCCCACTTCGGCGCCGATTTCGCAAAGCTGCGGAATGGACATCCGGCAGCCCAGCAGACTGTTCAGGGCTGTCAGTACCGCTGCGCCGTCGGAGCTGCCTCCGCCCAGCCCTGCCTGGGAGGGAATGTGTTTTTCAATGTGAATGTGCAGCCCGTCCCGCCGGTGAACCTTCTGCAGAAAGAGCTCCGCCGCCTGATAGGCAATATTTTTCTGGTTGCAGGGCAGGTATTTGTTTGTGCTGGACAGGGTGATGCCGGGAGTATCCTTCCGGGTAACGGTGAGTACATCAAAAATGCTTACCGCCTGGAAGACGCTTTCGATACTGTGATAGCCGTCCTCCCGCTTGCCCACCACGTCCAGGGTCAGATTGACCTTTGCCGGGGTTCGTACCTGGATTTCTTTCATGTATGCTCCCCCTTTCTGGATGCAAGAAAGGCTTCGATCCGGTCCAGTGCCATCATCAGGTGTTTGAGGGAGTAGGCGTAGGACACCCGCACAAAGCCCTCTCCGCTGTCGCCGAAGGCGTTTCCAGGCACCACCGCCACCTTTTGCTCGTTGAGCAGCGCCTCGCAGAAGGCCTCGCTGGACATGCCGGTGCTGCGGATGCAGGGGAATACATAGAATGCACCCTCCGGATTGAAGCAGGGCAGCCCGATTTCGTTGAACCGATCCACCAGATACCGCCGCCGGATGTTGTACTCGTCCACCATCCGGTGTACATCCTCCTCACAGCTCTGCAGGGCCTGGATGGCGGCATACTGGCTGATGGTGGGGGAGCACATAATGGTGTACTGGTGAATCTTGACCATCTGACGGATGATGGGTGCCGGCGCTGCCACATAGCCCAGCCGCCAGCCGGTCATGGCAAAGGCCTTGGAGAAGCCGTTGACCAGAATGGTGCGCTCCTGCATGCCGTCGATCTGGGCTATGGAGCAGTGCTTTCTGCCATAGGTCAGCTCGGAATAAATCTCATCGGACAGCACCAGGATATTGGTGTCCCGCAGCACGGCCGCAATCTCCTCCAGCTCCTCCCGGGTCATGATGGCGCCGGTGGGGTTATTGGGAAAGGGCAGCACCAGCAGCTTGGTGCGGGGGGTGATGTGGCTGCGGAGAATTTCCGGAGTTAGCTTGAAGGAATCCTCCAGCCGGGTTGCCATGGGTACGGGCACGCCGCCGGCAAGCCGCACAATGGGAGAATAGCAGACAAAGGAGGGCTCTACGATCAGCACCTCGTCTCCGGGGTTGATAACGGCCCGGATGGAAATATCAATTGCCTCAGAGCCGCCTACGGTTACGATCAGCTCGGACTTGGGGTCATAGGTAAGCCCCAGTTTCCGGTTCATATACTTGCAGATTTCCCGGCGCAGATCCATCAGTCCGGCGTTGGCGCTGTAAATGATCCGGCGCTTTTCAAGGGTCTGGATTGCGGTGCTGCGCACCACCCAGGGGGTCTGGAAATCCGGCTCTCCCACCCCCAGGCTGATGACCCCCTCCATATTTTCCGCCAGATCAAAGAATTTCCGGATGCCGGAGGGCTTGATCTGCTGAATGGTGCTGGACAGCAGCTTTTCGTATTCTATCACGGTGAAACCATACCCCTCTCGTCAGCCGGCTCCTGTTCGATGAAGATGCCTTTTTCCTTATAGCGTTTGAGCACAAAGTGGGTGGCGGTGGACAGCACGCCGTCGATGGTGGACAGACGCTGTGCCACGAACAGAGCGATGACCTTCAGGCTGGAGCCGGTAACCGTCACCGCAAGATCATAGGCGCCGGACATCAGGGAAACGCTTTCCACCTCGTCATACATCATGACGGTTTTGGCAAGATCCTCAAAGCCACAGTCCCGCTTGGGAGTGACCTTCAGCTCAATAAAGGCGGTGACGGTGTCCTTATTGGCAAGCTCATCATTGAGCACTACGCTGTAGCCCTTAATGATGCCGTCATCCTCCAGCTTTTTGATCTGTGCCGCCACCTCCGCCGGGGTGGTGCCCAGCATAGCCGCCAGTTCTTCGTTGGACAGCCGGGCGTTCTGTTTGAGCAGATGCAACAGTTCGTTCATGTGATTCCCTCCTGATTCAGTCAAGTAAGTCCGCAAGCCTGATAAACTGCGGTTCGTGCTTTTCAAAATAGGTGATCTCCGTAAAGCCCGCTTCCCGGGCGATTTCCAGCCCCCGGGCGATTCCCTTGCCCAGATCTGCATTTGTATGGGCGTCGGAGCCGATGGTGAGGATTTTCCCGCCCAGCTCCCGGTACAGCTTCAGGCATTCCAGATTCGGGAAGCAGTCCCCGTATGCCTGCCGCAGGCCGGAGGTGTTGATCTCGATGCCCTTGTCCTTGGCAATGACGATCCGGAAGATTTCCGCCAGCTCCTCCCGGTAGGGGGCAAGCTCCAGCTGCACGCCGGCTGCCGCCATATACCGCAGAGCGTAGGTGATATGTCCCAGCACATCATAGGTGTCCGTCCGGGCAAGCCGGGCGATTTCCTGTAAATTCTCGTGGAACAGGGCGGCGGCGTCCACCTTGCTGTAATCCAGAAAGGCAAAATCGTCCCAGCCGGGCAGCTGATGCATGGAGCCGATGACGAAATCCAGCCGCACATCGGCGTAAATATGCTCCGCCAGAGCAAGCTCGTGGGTGGCCTGTCCCAGCTCGATGCCGCACAGCAGCTTCACCCCCTCAGGGGCTTTGGCCTTGGCGGCGGTGTTCTCCTGCATGGACAGCTCAAAGTCCCTGCCGAAGTCATAGGTATCATAGCCGTTGGGCTCCACCCCGTAGTGGGCAAGACTGAAAAACCGGTTGACCTCGCAGTGATCTGTTACCGCAAGGACCCCGATGCCCAGCTCTGCCGCCCGGGCACAGCGGCAAAGCACGCTTTCCTCTGCACCGTCCGGGGAATTGTGGGTATGATTGTGGCAATCTATCAGCATTGCATTCTCTTCCTTTTTACATAGTGTGGGTTTCCTCTATTATATCACATATTTGCGGAAAGGAAAAGTAGCAGCAGAAAAAAATTGCTTCCCGGGATTCATGAAAAATTGTGCAAAGGGCTTTCTTTTTGCGGGAATCTGTGTTATACTTATACAGAGCGTCATGCCTGCGGGCTGATCGAATTGAAATCTGGAGGATTTACATATGAGAGCTGTAATCACTGTAATCGGAAAAGACAATGTGGGCATTCTGCATCGGGTCAGCGGCATCTGCGCCGAGTACCGGGCAAATGTCATTGAAGTAACCCAGAGCGTGCTGCAGGATATGTTCGCCATGATTATGCTGGTGGATATTTCCGCACTGAACACGGACTTTGCCGTGCTGTCCGACCGGATGAATCAGCTGGGCCAGGAGCTTGGGCTGTCCATTCACACCATGCACGAAGATATTTTCAACTCCATGCACCGGATCTGATCGGAAAGGACTGCTGATATGCTGAATGTATATGATATTCTGGAAACCATCCGCATGATCCAGGACGAGTGCCTGGATATCCGCACCATTACCATGGGCATCTCCCTGCTGGACTGCATTGATCCGGACATTGACCGTGCCTGTGAAAAGGTGTATGAAAAGATTACCACCCGGGCAAAGAATCTGGTGTCCGTGGGGCAGCAGATTGAAACCGAGTACGGCATTCCCATCATCAACAAGCGGATTTCCGTAACCCCCATTGCCATGCTCTGCGGAGCCTGCAAGGGAGGAGATCCGGTGAAATTTGCAAAGGCACTGCAGAAGGCGGCGGATGCCTGCGGCGTGAACTTTATCGGGGGCTATTCCGCACTGGTACAGAAGGGCTTTTCCGCCGGGGATCTGGAGCTGATCCGTTCCATCCCGGAGGCGCTGGACGTAACCACCAACCTGTGCTCCTCTGTGAACGTTGGCTCCAGCAAGGCGGGCATCAACATGGACGCAGTGGCCCTGATGGGCGGCATCATCCGCCAGTCCGCAGAGCTGACGGCTGACCGGCAGTGTGTGGGTCCCTCCAAGCTGGTGGTGCTGTGCAATGCGCCGGAGGATAACCCCTTTATGGCCGGCGCTTTCCATGGGGTGGGGGAGCCGGACTGCGTCATCAACGTGGGCGTATCCGGCCCCGGCGTTGTCCGGGCTGCCCTGAGCAAGTATCCTGACGCCAGCATCAACGAAATTGCGGATATCATCAAAAAGACCGCCTTCAAGATTACCCGGATGGGGCAGCTGGTGGGGGCACGGGCCTCCAAGATGCTGGATGTGCCCTTCGGCATCGTGGATCTGTCCCTGGCGCCTACGCCGGCAGTGGGAGACAGCGTTGCCCACATTCTGGAGGAGATCGGCCTGGAGTGCTGCGGCACCCACGGCACCACGGCGGCTTTGGCGCTGCTGAATGACGCTGTGAAAAAGGGCGGCGTTATGGCATCCTCCAACGTAGGCGGTCTGTCCGGCGCATTCATTCCCGTGTCCGAGGATGCAGGCATGATCGCAGCCGCTGAAAACGGCACTTTGCGGCTGGAAAAACTGGAGGCAATGACTGCGGTATGCTCCGTGGGTCTGGATATGGTGGTAGTGCCCGGGGATACTCCGGCGGAAACCATTTCTGCCATTATCGCAGACGAGGCTGCCATCGGCATGGTCAACAACAAGACCACGGCGGTGCGGCTGATTCCGGCAATCGGCAAGAAGGAAGGGGAAATCCTGGAGTTTGGCGGTCTGTTCGGCAGCGGCCCCATTATGCAGATCAACCGGAAGTCTCCGGCAAAGTTCATTTCCCGGGGCGGACGGATTCCGGCACCCATGCACAGCATCAAGAACTGATCTTTATACGCAAAAGAACCCCTGCTGCGGTTATTCCGCAGCAGGGGTTTTCCACTTGGTGAAGTACGCATTTGCCATGGCGATTTCTTCGGCAGTGGGCGTTGGCGTATCCGCCAGCTTGCAGGTCAGCCCAAGGGACTCCCACTTGTACAGCCCCATGGTGTGGTAGGGGAGCAGATCCACCCGCTTCACGCAGCTGTACCGGGACAGCTTGTCCGCCAGCCGCTGCAGCTTGTCCGGGTTCAGGGTGTAGCCGGGTACCAGCACATGCCGGATCCACACATCCTTTCCGGTCTGCTCACAGTAATCTAGAGTGGCAAGGGCGTTTTCGTTGGTTTTTCCCGTCAGCGTCCGGCAATCCTCCGGGTCAATATCCTTGATGTCCAGCAGCAGCATATCCGCCAGGTCAATGGCATGCCGGGACTGCTCCAGGGGGATGGCACCGCTGGTGTCGATGGCGGTGTGGAAGCCCTCCTGCCGGCAAAGGGTCAGCAGCTCCGCACAGAATTCCGCCTGCATCAGGGGCTCTCCTCCGGAAAGGGTGACTCCCCCCCGGAGCAGGAAGCTGCGCTCACTGCGGATTTTCTCCATGACCTCCGGAGGCGTCATGCACAGGGTCTGCTTCTGCACCCAGGTATCCGGATTGTGACAGTACAGGCACCGGAGCGGGCAGCCGGACAGAAACACCACAAAGCGGATGCCGGGCCCGTCCACTGCGCCGAAGCTCTCCAGAGAATGCAGATAACCGGTGGTCATTGCCTTGTCCTCCTTCCGGGATTACATCCGGGTGTGGAAGGTGCGGTGAATCACATCAAGCTGCTGCTCCCGGGTGAGTTTGATGAAGTTGACTGCATAGCCGCTGACCCGGATGGTGAGCTGGGGGTACAGCTCCGGGTGATCCATAGCGTCTATCAGAGTTTCCCGGTTCATTACGTTTACGTTCATATGGTGCCCGTGCTCCCGGGTATAGCCGTCCAGCAGGGATACCAGGTTGTTCTCCTTGTCCTCCTCATCTTTGCCCAGTGCATCCGGGATAATGGAGAAGGTATAGGAAATGCCGTCCTCTGCGTAGGTGTAGGGAATCTTGGACACGGACAGCATGGAGGCAATGCAGCCGTTGGTATCCCGGCCGTGCATGGGATTTGCACCGGGGGCAAAGGGCTCCCCCGCCTTTCTGCCGTCCGGGGTGGAGCCGGTTTTCTTGCCGTAAACCACGTTGGAGGTAATGGTGAGGATGGACATGGTGGGGATGGAATTCCGGTAGGTTCTCCGGCGGGACAGGCGCTTCATAAAGCGCTCCACCACCATGGTGGCCAGCTCGTCCACTCTCGGATCATTGTTGCCGAACTTGGGGTAATCCCCCTCAATGGTAAAGTCCGTGGCGATGCCCTCTTCGTTCCGGATGGGAGTTACCTTGGCATACTTGATGGCGGACAGGCTGTCCACCACCACGGAAAGCCCGGCAAGGCCGCAGGCGGAGGTGCGGATGATATTCTCGTCGTGGAGGGCCATCTGCAGCCGCTCGTAGCAGTATTTGTCGTGCATGAAGTGGATGATGTTCAGGGTGTTGATATAGAGCTTGGTGAGCCATTCGCACACATACTCAAACCGGCTGTACACATCGTCAAACTGGAGGGGACCATCCGGCACCTGTCCCACGCCCTTGCAGAGCTGGTCTCCGTACCGTTCGTCCCGGCCGTCGTTGATGGCATACAGCAGCGCCTTTGCCAGATTTGCTCTTGCCCCGAAGAACTGCATCTGCTTGCCGATGGGCATTGCCGAAACGCAGCAGGCGATGCCGTAATCGTCCCCGAAGCACTCCCGCATCAGCTCGTCGTTTTCATACTGAATGGAGGAGGTGCTGATGGAGATCCGGGCACAGAATTTCTTGAAATTCTCCGGCAGCTTGTGACTCCACAGCACCGTGAGATTCGGCTCCGGCGCAGGTCCCAGATTCACCAGAGTATGCAGGAACCGGTAGCTCATCTTGGTGACCATGTGTCTGCCGTCCTCGCACATGCCGCCGATGGATTCCGTCACCCAGGTGGGATCCCCGGAGAACAGCTCATCGTAGGCAGGGGTCCGCAGGAAGCGCACCATCCGCAGCTTCATGATGAAGTGATCCACCAGCTCCTGGATCTGCTCCTCGGTAAAGGTGCCGTTTTTCAGATCCTCCTGGGCGTAGATGTCCAGGAAGGTGGAAACCCGCCCTAAGGACATGGCTGCGCCGTTCTGCTCCTTGATGGCTGCCAGATAGCCGAAGTACAGCCACTGGATGGCCTCCTGGGTATTTTCCGCCGGCCGGGAAATATCAAAGCCGTACTCTGCCGCCATCTGTTTGAGTTCCTTCAGCGCCTTGATCTGCTCGGCCATTTCCTCCAGATTCCGCACGGTGTCCCCGTACATGGGCTCCGCATCGTGGGCCTTCTTGGCTGCCAGCTTGTCCTCGATGAGCCGGTCCACCCCGTACAGCGGAATCCGCCGGTAGTCGCCGATAATCCGTCCTCTGCCGTAGGCATCCGGCAGGCCAGTGATAATGCCCGTATGCCGGGCACGCTTCATATCGTCGGTATAAACGTCAAATACCCCGTCGTTGTGGGTCTTCCGGTACTTGAACACGTTTTCAATATCCGGGGGCAGCTCCCTGCCGTAGGCCTCCAGGGAGTTGCGCACCATACGGATGCCGCCAAAGGGCATGATGGCACGCTTCAGGGGTGCGTCTGTCTGGAGTCCCACAATGGTTTCCAGTTCCTTGTCGATGTAGCCGCACTTGTGGGAGGTGATGGTGGAAATGGTGTGCTCGTCAATGTCCAGCACGCCCCCCGCCTTCCGTTCCTGCTCCAGCAGGGCCAGCACCTTGTCCCACAGCGCCTTTGTACGGGCTGTGGGGGGCGCAAGAAAGCTGTCGTCCCCGTCATAGGGGGTATAGTTTCTGACGATAAAATCCCGCAGGTTGATTTCTCTGTCCCAGATGCCGCTTTTGAAATTCATGGCTTCCTCCTCGTTCCATAAACGGATTGTAGCGTTGCAATATCAATATGTTGTGTAGATTTCCGGCGGATATACGGGGAAAACCACAACATTTGCTATATTCAATATAGCATAAAATTATGCGTCTGTCAATTCGGCATTGCCGCACAAAAATCTTTGACTATCCGGCGCAAAAATGGTATACTATGAGGGAAGCGCCGGCTTACGCCTTAGTATCCGTTGCTGCCGGTGAGGGATTCGTCCTGCTCCACCCAGTCGGACACCGTAAAGGTCTTGAAGGTATCCCGGGTCTGGCGGACGATGACCTGCTTGATGCCGGCGTTGATGATAAGCCGCTTGCACATGGAGCAGGGCTCCACCTCTCCGTCCAGCTGATCCGTCCGGGCATCGTGGCAGGCAAGGTACAGGGTGGCGTCGATCATATCCGCCCTGGCGGCGGACAGGATGGCATTCTGCTCCGCATGCACCGAGCGGCACAGCTCATACCGCTGCCCCTTGGGGATGCCCAGCTTCTCCCTGGTGCAGTAGTTCAGGTCATTGCAGTTTTGTCTGCCCCGGGGAGCCCCTACATAGCCTGTGGAAATGATTTCGTCATGTTTCACGATAATGGCGCCGAATTTGCGCCGGATGCAGGTGCTGCGCTCCAGAACGGTTTCGGCAATATCCAGGTAATAATTGATTTTATCACGGCGAAGCATCAGAAAAACCTCCTTGATTGCAATTGTGCCAGATACATATAGTATAGCAAAACCAGGCGAAAAAAGCAAGTTACCTTACAGAGAAAGGATTATGTTCATAGCATGGAGAATCTGACAAATATTTCAGTGGTGCAGGAGCTTGCCCGGCGGCACGGCTTTCATTTTTCCAAGGGGCTGGGGCAGAATTTTCTCATCAACCCCACCGTCTGCCCCCGGATCGCAGAGCTGGGCAACGCCAAGCCCGGCTTCGGTGTGCTGGAGATCGGCACAGGCTTCGGCGTGCTGACGGCGGAGCTTGCCAAGCGGGCGGATAAGGTGGTGGCAGTGGAAATTGACCAGCGGCTGCTGCCGGTATTGGATGAGACTCTGGCGGAATTTGACAACGTAAAGATTGTGCTGGGGGATATCATGAAGCTGGATGTGGCGGCTTTGCTGCGGGAGGAATTCGGTGACCGTCCTGTTGCAGTATGCGCAAATCTGCCCTATTATATTACCTCCCCGATTCTGATGCTGCTGCTGGAAAGCCGGCTGCCCCTGACCTCCATTACGGTGATGGTACAGAAGGAGGCGGCACAGCGCCTCTGCGCCCGGGTAGGCACCAGAGAAGCAGGCGCTATTACGGTGGGGGTGCATTACTATGGGGAGGCCCGGCAGCTTTTCCCGGTTTCCCGGGGCAGCTTTATGCCGGCGCCCAATGTGGATTCTGCGGTAATCCGCATTGATCTCCACCACAATCCCCAGCCGGAGGGGCTGGATGAGGGGTTCTTCTTCCGGATGGTGAAGGCGGGCTTTTCCCAGCGGCGCAAAACCCTTGCCAACAGCCTTGCCTCCATGCTGGGGCTTTCCAAGCAGGCGGTGTATGCCGCCCTGGAGCAGGCAGGGCTGGAGCCGGCTGCCCGGATCGAGCAGCTGAGCATGGAACAGCTGTTTGCGCTGGCACGGGCACTGCAGCCGGCATAATGTTCATTGCCCCAGCATTTCCCATGGAGATCCTGCCGGAATAACCGGAAAGGGACAGGGGCTTCTGACAGGATTCCGCCCGCCGCCTGTGTTATACTGTTTCTATCAAACGGATGGAGAAAGTAGGCGGATACATATGATCAAGGAACGTACAACGGAGCGTCTGGCACGGGGACAGGCAGGAGCACTGCTGCTGCCCGGTGTCAGCGCTTTTTTGCTGACCGCTGCCCGGTTCGGCGGCTTTGCTTCGCCCCTGCAGATTTCTCTGGCGGCGGTGGTTTCTCCCCTGCAGGGGGTGGCGGTGCTGGCAGGAAGCCTGTTTGCCTGTATGGCCCGGGGAATCCTGGGGGATTCTCCGGTTCTGCTTTGTGCTTTGGTGCTGATTGTGCTGTCCGGTTTCCTCCTGCCTCGGCGAAGATCTCCTGGCATGGACGCACTGGCGGCGGTAGCAGGGCTGGCCATCTCCGCCGGCGTGTTCTTCGTCATGGGCGGCATCGATCTGGCGGATCTGGCGCTGTACCTGTGCATGGCGGTGCTGTCCGGGGTGGCGGCATACTTCGGCGGAGAGGCGCTGGCCGCCTTTCGTCCTGCCGCCGGTGCATACAGCGAGCCAAACGGCTGTGCCTTCGGGGTATGCTTCCTGCTGTTGACGGGAGCCCTTGGCTCAGCCCAGCTGTGGATCTGCAATCTGGGCATCATGCTTGCAGGCTTTGTGATCCTCCATGGGGCAAAGCGCTACGGCATTGCCGGGGGCACGGTATGCGGCGTGCTGGCGTCCGCCGGGCTGATGCTCTGTGACCGGTCATTGGGGGAGGCTGCCGCCTTCCTTGCTTTGTCCGGTATGGCAGCCGGCTATTTCACAGACTTCCATAAGGGGACGGTCTGCCTGCTGTTTCTGGCCATTCAGGGAGCAGGGCAGCTGCTGCTGGGGACGGATGCCGCCGCCCTGATTCTGCTGGTCAATCTGGCTGCCGGCTGTCTGCTGTATCTGACCCTGCCGGTGGGTGAAATACTGGAGGAATGGCTGCCGGAGCCGGAGGGGGAGCATGGACCGGCGGGATTTGCTGCGGTGCAGATGGATTATCTTGCCCATGCTCTTGCGGGGGTGCGGCAGAATGCTTTGCAGATTTCCCGGATGCTGGAGCACAGCAGCTGCCGGGAGACCGTTGCTCGGAGCGTCTGCGAGGAGGTGTGCCGCAGCTGCTCCCGGCGCCTGGATTGCTGGGAGGAACGGTACGAGCAGACAGCGGAAGCCTTCCGGCAGGTGGCATCCGGAGAGGGGACGGCTCTTCCGCCGGAGCTGCAGGACTGCGCCCGGGGACAGACGCTTCTGGTACATATGCAGCAGGCACAGCGGCAGGCGGCTCTGCACCGGATGCTGTCCGCCCGGCTGGCAGAGTCCCGGGACTTTTTGTTTTCTCAGATGGAACTGACGGAGGAACTGCTGGAAACCGCCGGACAGCGGCTGGCCGTGTCCTACAGCCGGAGCATGACCCGGCAGGTGTCCCTGCTGCTGGAGCGGGAGGGGTATCCGGTGCACACCGTGGTGGCATACCGTTCCGCTGCCGGCAGGCTGGCGCTGGAGCTGTACGCCTTTTCGGATACTGCTCCGGATGGCGGCTCGGTCCGGTCATATCTGTCCGGAGCATTGGGGCTGGAGCTGGAGTATACCGAGGGCAGGCTTGCAGGGGAGGAGGTGCGGATCTGCCTCTGGGAACGGCCTCCCTACAGACTGGCGGTGTTTGCAGCCCAGTCCGGTGCCCGGGATGAGGATCCGCCGGGAGATTCCTATGACCAGTTCTGCGACGGACATGGCTATCAGTATGTGGTATTGTCCGATGGAATGGGCTCCGGCAGGCGTGCATCCCTGGACGCCAGGCTAGTGCTGTCCAATTTCCGGCGGCTGATTGAAATGGGGGTTTCCATGCAGACAGCGGTGGATATGGTGAACCAGATTATGCTGACCAAATCCACCGATGAAACCTTTGCCACGCTGGACATCGCCCGGATCTCCCAGGAAACCGGGGAGACCCTGCTGGTGAAATACGGGGCGGCTCCCACCCTGATCCAGCACGGACAGGTACTGACCATGTACCAGACCCCCACCTTTCCCATCGGCATCGTGGGCAGGCCGGAGGCCCATGTGACCCGGCTGCAGCTGGAGGATGCAGACGTGATTGTGCTCATGTCCGACGGAGTGGAGGATACGGAGTATGCCTTTGTCAAGCAGAAGCTGCTGGCAGGGGGATCCTTGCAGCAGGCTGCCCAGGCAATCTGCTGCAGGGCACAGCGCAGCGCACCGGACGGAAGACCGGATGATATTACCGTGCTGCTGGCTCAGGTCAAGAGGGAAACGGGATAAGGAAAGGCGGCGGATGCCGCCTTCTTTGCGCACAGCGGTATTTTGTGAAAATTATACGAGGCTGTCCGGGAGTTTTCCACCATATCTTCTTTGAATTTGTATAGATTGCATAAATCACAAGGTTGATTCTAGGCGGAGTATATGAACTTTTTTTGATATGTGCAGAAATGCTTGAATCTGAACAGGGAATCTGTTAAAATAAAGCATAGGGGAAGGTGATACTATGATTCCAGATTTGACAAAAGAAAATGAATTTCCATTGTCTCTGTTTTTATGCGGCAAAAACTGCAAATCCTATTTATTCTTTGGTGCACATGTGATATCCTACGAGGGTACACAGTATCATTGTTTCCGTGTCTGGGCGCCCCATGCCCGTTCTGTTTCCGTGGTGGGAGATTTCAACCAGTGGGACAGAAGTCAGACCCCCATGCATCCCATCGGGGGCGGCGTATGGGAATGTTGCACACCCCGGCTGGAGCAATTTGCTGCCTATAAATACAGCATCGAGGGCAGGGACGGCAAGATCCGCATGAAGGCGGATCCTTACGGTACCCACTATGAAACCAGGCCTGCTACTGCCACCAAGATCTATGAGAGCAGTTATGAATGGCAGGATGACGACTGGCGTGCTGCCAAGCGCCAGAGAAATATCTATAAAAGTCCGGTGAATGTGTATGAGGTTCACTTCAATTCCTGGCGCACCAATCCGGACGGGAGCTTTCTGGATTACCGGAGCTTTGCCAAGCAGATGATCCCGTATCTGCAGAAAATGTCCTACACCCATATCGAGTTCATGCCCCTGACGGAGTATCCTTATGACGGCTCCTGGGGCTATCAGGTAACGGGGTACTTTGCCCCTACCTCCCGGTTCGGCACGCCGGATGACTTCCGCGCCATGGTGGACGCATTCCACGCTGCGGGCATCGGCGTGATTCTGGACTGGGTGCCTGCCCACTTCCCCCGGGACGGCCACGGGCTGTTTGAATTTGACGGGGGCTGCTGCTACGAGTATGCGGACGTGCGCAAGGGGGAGCATTTCGCCTGGGGCACCAAGGTATTCGACTACGGCAAGCCGGAGGTCTGCTCCTTTCTGATTTCCAGCGCATGCTACTGGTTTGAGGAATTCCATGTGGACGGTCTGCGGGTGGATGCGGTTGCCTCCATGTTGTACCTGGATTATGACAGACCGGACGGCCAGTGGTGTCCCAACAAGGACGGCGGCAAGGAAAATCTGGAAGCCATTGCCTTTTTGCGGCATCTGAACGAAGCAGTATTTGAAAAATTCCCGGATGCCATGATGATTGCGGAGGAATCCACCGCCTGGCCCATGGTGACCAAGCCCACCTGCGACGGGGGGCTGGGCTTCAACTTCAAGTGGAATATGGGCTGGATGAACGATATGCTCAGCTATATGTCCATGGATCCTTTGTTCCGTTCCGGCAATCACGATAAACTGACCTTTTCGTTCTTCTACTGTTTTTCCGAAAATTACATCCTGCCTATTTCCCACGATGAGGTGGTGCACGGAAAGTGCTCCATGATCAGCAAGATGAGCGGCGGCTACGACCAGAAATTCGACTCCTACCGGGCGTTTCTGGGCTATATGATGGCGCACCCGGGCAAGAAGCTGCTCTTTATGGGGCAGGAATTCGGCCAGATGAAGGAATGGGATTATCAGCAGCAGCTGGACTGGATGCTGCTGGATTATCCCAAGCACAATACCATGCTCCAGTACACCAGGAAGCTGAACCGGTTCTATGTGGAGCATCCGCCCCTGTGGGAACGGGACGACTCCTGGGAGGGCTTCAGCTGGATCTCCAACGACGATTATCAGCAGAGCGTCATTGCATTCCGGCGGTTTGACGATAGGGGAGACGAACTGATTGTGGTATGCAACTTTGTGCCGGTGGAGCGGCAGGATTACCGGATCGGCGTGCCCTATCGGGGAAGCTACAAGCTGCTGTTCAATTCAGACGATGTGGAATTCGGCGGTTCCGGCGTGGCTGCAAAGTCCGTCCGGTCCCAGGCGATTCCCATGCATGGCTTTGACAACAGCATTTCCTTGACTCTGGCGCCCCTGTCCACCATGTTCTTCAAGCCGGTGCCCTATAAAAAACGTAAATCCACCAAGAAATCCGCACCGTCCAAAGCGGCGCAGAAATAAGCTTCACCAATGAATGCAGAGAGGAGTGGATTTTTCCTCCTTGGAAAAATCGGGTATGAATTATGTACATTAAAAAAGAATGTGTAGCAATGCTTCTGGCGGGCGGACAAGGCAGCCGTCTGTATGCCCTGACGCAGGATATGGCAAAGCCGGCAGTGCCCTATGGGGGCAAGTACCGGATTATTGATTTCCCGCTTTCCAACTGCACCAATTCCGGTATCGATACGGTGGGGGTGCTGACCCAGTATCAGCCCCTGGTGCTCAATGACTATATCGGCAACGGGCAGCCCTGGGATCTGGATAAGCTGCATGGCGGCGTGCATGTGCTGCCCCCCTACCAGACCAATGCAGGTGCCTCCTGGTATGAGGGTACGGCCAATGCCATCTACCAGAACATGAGCTTTATCGAGCGCTATGACCCGGAGTATGTAATCGTCCTGGGCGGCGACCATATTTACAGGATGGATTACTCCAAGATGCTCCAGTTCCACAAGCAGAACCAGGCAGACTGCACCATTGCAGTACAGGAAGTGTCCCTGGAGGAGGCGACCCGCCTGGGCATCATGACCTGTGACAAAGAGGGCAGAGTTGTGGAATTTGCCGAAAAGCCCAAGGAGCCCAAGTCCACCCTGGCGTCCATGGGCATCTACATCTTTACCTGGAAGAAGCTCAAGCAGTATCTGATTGAAAATGAAAACGCCAACACCGGCTCCAAGGACTTCGGCAAGGATATTATTCCCGCTATGCTGGCAGCAGGAGAACGGCTGTTCGCCTATGCCTTTGAGGGCTACTGGAAGGACGTTGGAACCCTGGACAGCCTGTGGGAGGCCAATATGGACCTGCTGAGCCCCAGCGTGCCCCTGGATCTGTATGACAAGGAGTGGAAGATCTATTCCCGGAACCTGAATATGCCGCCCCAGTACATTGGGGACAAGGCGGCGGTGGAGAATTCCATGATCTCCGAGGGCTGTGAGATCAACGGAACTGTAGACTTTTCCATCATTTTCTCCGGCGCTGTGATTGAGGAGAATGCCACCGTCAAGTACAGCATCATCATGCCCGGTACAGTGGTCAAGGCCGGAGCTGTTGTGGAATATTCCATTGTAGGCGAGGACTGCGTGATCCATGAAAATGCACATGTGGGCGCAAGTCCGGAAACCATTGAAAACCGTGACGAATGGGGCATTGCAGTTGTAGGTCACAAGGTGGATATTTCCGAAGGAAAAGCCGTACTGCCCAAGCAGATTATTTCTGACAACCTGTAAGGAGATATGACTATGAGTGCAAATATTAGCGTAATGGGATTGATTTTTGCAAGTATGCACGATTCCTCCATCATTGATCTGACCAAGCGCCGCACCATGGGCTCCGTGCCCTTCGGGGGACGGTACCGGCTGATCGACTTCCCCCTGTCCAATATGGTGAATTCCGGCATCGACGATGTGGGGGTCATCACCAAGTCCAACTACGGCTCTCTGCTGGATCATCTGGGCTCCGGCCGTGAGTGGGATCTGTCCAGAAAGAACGGCGGTCTGCATCTGCTGCCCCCCTTCAGCCATGTAGGCACCGGTATTTACCGGGGCAGACTTGAAGCGCTGGACGGGGTGTGGGACTATGTGGAGCATTCTCCGGCGGAATATGTGGTGCTGTCCGACTGTGATATTGTCACCACCATCGACTACCGGCCCATGATCCGTGCACATATCGCAAGCGGTGCGGATATTACAGTTGCTTATGCCAAGGGCTTTTACGACAAGGACGTAAACCAGAATGCCACCCTGCTGGGCATCGGGGCGGACGGCATGGTGGATGACGTGATGATTGACCCGCCTATGCGGGGCACCGGGAATCTTTGCTTGGACACCTTTGTGCTGAGCAAGTCCTTCCTCAAGCAGCTGGTGAAGGAGAAAATGAGCCGGAACCAGTACAGCTTCAGCCGGGATGTGCTGCAGGATAAGGCAGCAGGCTACCGGATCGCTGCCTATGAGCATACGGGCTACGTTGCCCGTCTGGACAGCCTGTCCAGCTACTATGACGCCAATATGGCGCTTCTGAATCCGGAAAACCGGAACGGCCTGTTCACGAAGTCCGCACCGATTTACACCAAGATTATGGACAACGGCCCTGTTCGCTTCGGCCTGGAGTCGGATATCAAGAACTCCCTGATTGCAGACGGCTGCATCATCGAGGGCAAGGTGGAAAACTGCGTGCTCTTCCGGGGCGTCAAGATCGGCAAGGGGGCTGTGGTCAAAAACAGCGTCATTATGCAGAATACCACCATCGGCAACAAGTGCAGCCTGAACTGCGTGATTACCGACAAGGATGTGGAGATCGTGGATGACCGGGTGCTGACCGGCTCCCAGAGCTATCCCCTTTATATCAGCAAGGGCGCAAAAATTTAATTGCAGGAGGGATGATCCATATGAATATTTTGTTTGCAGCAAGCGAGGCGCTTCCCTATGCAGCCTCCGGCGGTCTGGCGGATGTGGCTGGCTCTTTGCCTGCCGCCATCGTGGACAAGGGACATGACTGCAGGGTTGTGATTCCGCTGTACAAGTGCATTTCTGGGGAGATGCGGGACAGCCTGACCTTCCTGACCAATATTACCGTGGATGTATCCTGGCGGAAGCAGTACTGCGGCATTTTTACCGGCATCTACAAGGGCGTCACCTATTATTTCATCGACAACGAGTATTACTTCGGCCGGGACGGGATCTACGGCTTCTATGATGATTGCGAGCGATTTGTCTTCTACAGCCGTGCAGTGCTGGAGATGATCCGCTGTATCGACTTCAAGCCGGATATTATCCACGCCAACGACTGGCAGGCGGCGATGATCCCGGTTTACTATCAGATTTTCTACAAGTACCAGCAGGGCTATGAGAATATCCATACCGTATTTACCATTCACAATATCCAGTACCAGGGTAAGTACGGCAAGGAGGTGCTTAATGAGCTGATGGGCATTCCCTTGTACCACACAGGGCTTCTGGAGTATGACGGCTGTGTGAATATGATGAAGGGTGCCATCGAAACCGCCGACAAGATCACCACAGTCAGCCCCAGCTATGCCTGGGAGATTCTTGACCCCTGGTATTCCCACGGGCTGGACAGGGCACTGAATACCAAGCAGTATAAGCTGTGCGGCTTCCTGAACGGCATCGACGTGGACGGCTACAATCCGGAAACGGATCCGGCAATTCCGGCCAATTATTCGCTGAAGGATATGGCGGGCAAGGCAAAGTGCAAGCAGGCACTGCTGGAGGAGCTGAGGCTGCAGGATGGGGATGAGCCCATTATCGGCATCGTAACCCGTTTTGTATCCCACAAGGGCATTGATCTGATCCGCTATGTATTTGAGGATATTCTGAATCTTGGCTATAAGTTTGCCATTCTGGGCAGCGGCGAAAAAATCTTTGAGGATTTCTTCAAGGAGATGGCCTGGCGGCATCCGGGCAGAGTCAGCGTAACCCTGGGCTTTGTGCCCCAGCTGGCAAGACGGATCTATGCAGGTGCGGATATGTTCCTGATGCCCTCCCAGAGCGAGCCCTGCGGACTGGCACAGATGGTGGCCATGCGCTACGGCACGCTGCCCATCGTCCGGGAGACCGGCGGCCTGCGGGATACCGTTCGGGACGGCGGCGGTGAAAACGGCAACGGCTTCACCTTCAAAACCTACAACGCTCACGATATGTTGGGCGCCTGCAACCGGGCACGGAACGCCTACAAGGATCAGGAACGCTGGAAGACGCTGCAGCGGACAGCTATGGAGGGCGACTTCAGCTGGAACACCTCTGCGGAGCTGTATATGGGCCTGTACCGGGAGCTTGTGGAACGGCACTGAGGCAGCATACAGCGTTTTATGACAAAGGATAGCCTCCGTCATCTTTATGCAGACCTGTAAAGGATGTTGAAACAGACACTTCCGGCCAGTACGGTCGGAGGTGTCTTTCCCTTGGGATTGACAGGGGGCTATGTTTGTGCTGTCATGATGGGAATGATAAATCGGGATTTATCATTGTTTTTAAATATTTATAAATAAGGAGAACAGCCATGCAACTTTTTGTAATTCCTAAGTCTCTTAATCAGAGAGGAAATCTTGTTACTGGTAATCTTGGCAAAGAAGATGGAACACCGCTTCTCTACAATCACAAGCCAATTGTTTTTACATTTGATTTTGATACTAAGGCAGATATTTTTATTCCGGAAAGTCTTGAACCAATCTATTCACTCATAGAGGATGCAGTGATGCGGTATTTTGTGGGCAGAAAATGAATTGGTACATTCCTGTTTTTGAACTTGCTTAAATTCTCCTTTGACTTACTTACAAATTCCCGATTTAACGAGCAAGCCAAGAAAAAGCCTGAGGACGAATGCAGATTCGTCCCCAGGCTTTCCTGTTGCTTAACGGGCGGTTTCGGAAAAAGGCGTGCTGCATTTGCAGCACGCCTGAATGGGATTATGCAGGAAATTCGGTAATCAGATGAGCCAGAAACTGCTTCATCAGCACAGCGTCCATCGCATTGACCTTGTTGTCGCCGTTTACATCACATGCCCATGCGGAAGGAATAACGGAAGCGTCTACTTCCCGCACCAGGTACCGGCTCAGCAGCAGCAGATCTGCGATGGTGACCCGACCATCCAGGTTCAGATCCCCTTTGATGCCATCGTTGGGAGCGGTGGTTTCCGCAGGCTGTGTAGTCGTGGTAGGGGGTGTAGGCGTACCGCCGTAGTACTCGGTCAGGCTCTGGCCGTTGCTGCCCAGGGGGTAAACGTGATCCGCACTGATGTAGCGGCCGTTTGCATCCTGCCACAGAGAGGGCTCCATCAGCCCGTATTTTTCCTCATCCCAGGTGGAGAAGGTTGCGTCCAGCAGTCCGCCGGTATCGCCGGAGTTGGGGTTGATGCACCAGAAGGTGTGGTTGATGTGGTTTTCGATCATATAATCCCGCAGCAGACCCATCCATTTCTGGTTCTTGCCACCATCCATATAGCCGCCCCACTCACCGATCAGCAGGGGAGCGATGCCCTGATCGTCGATGTATGCCCAGGTGTCGTACCAGTAATCGTCCAGCAGGGTCTGGGTGGTGAAATCCTTTTCAAACCAGGTCTGGGGCCAGACGGAGGGACCGTAGTCGTGGGGGGAGTACACCAGCTTATCCTGATGCTCGCCCAGGTTGATGGGGTAATCCTTTACACCTCGAAGGTTGCCGCCCCACCATGCCGGATACCAGGGAGAAGGATTGGATACAGTAGCTTCCCAAACGTCCGGCGTATCGAAATCATAGCCCTGATCGGTCTTGGGGTACTGCTCAATACCCTCGACCACGATCAGTACGTTGGGGTTAACTTCAAGAATCTTCTTTGCACAGGTTTCTGCGGCGTATTTCCAGTTATTCTCGTCGGTGGAATTGTCCCACTTTGCAATGGTGGTGGGACAGGTGGCGGAATCGTAGCCACGCTTGCCGTGGGGCTCGTTTTTCAGATCCAGTGCAATCAGCGTATCGTCATTTTTGTACCGGTCAGCCAGCCACACCCAGGTATCCATCCAGATGTCGGTGGTGACCATAACGCCGGTGCTCATTTCCTTGCCGTACCACAACTCGTAGTTATGGCCGGAGTTGTTGGCGTCCGGGCTGTGTACATCCACCATAACCTTGATGCCGTTTTCCTTGCAGAGCTTCAACAGCACATCAAAGATCTCCAGGCTGTCCATCTGGGTGCCGTCCTCCCGGCAAAGCTCCGGATTGAACTTGTAGTCCGGGGTATTCTTTGCGTTGATGCCGGAAGCCGGATCCGGCTCACCGATCATCCAGTAATAGAGCAGCTCCGTGGACACCGGGATACGTAACAGGTTGATGCCGTGATCCGCAATGGACTCCAGGGTGTCGCTCATATCACAGGACCAGAGTCCGTGCAGGAAGCACTCGCCGCAGTTCATGCCGAACCAGTTTGCGCCGGTCAACCAGACCTCGTTGCCGTACATATCATAGAGCTTATCGCCCTCTGCATGCAGCCAGTCGTCGTTTGTGTCATCCACTGCGCCGGCAGACAACCCCTGCCCGCCCATGACGTCCGTAAAGCATACGGAGGTACCCGCCAGAAGCGCAGCAGCTGTCATAACCGACGCAGCTTTGCGCCAGAAATGTTTCATCATTCTCGATCCCCTCTCATCAATCAGTTGCGGTTTTCCGCTGTTTCCGATTCGTTGCAGAATATCTGCACTTACCAATAGTGTATCGCATTCTGCACAAAAAGTCAAGAATCATGTACAAAAATTCATTTTTATTTTATAAGTCTGCCATATCCGTTTTTCTATACTATAATATAGCTGAAAACAGCTTGCAACTGCTGATCAGATATGATATGATGAAAAAAATAGAGACAGAGAATGGGGGAGCGGAATGGGACAAAAATTCGGGACAATTTTGCTTTGTCTGCTGACGGCAGGAGGCTGCTTCTGTATGCTGCATGCCCTTAGTGAGCCGGGGGATGCCCCACAGATCCGTACCTATGTGCTGGCCACCGGGGATACCGGAAGCACCGGACCGCTGCCGGCCTCCACAGAACCGTCCCGGACGACCACCAGTGTCCAGACGGAAACTACTGCCCGTATCCTGAATACGGACCTGAACACTGCGGATGTATCTGATCTTTGTACCATCGACGGGGTGGGGGAGGTGCTGGCACAGCGGATCCTGGAAGCACGTGAACAGCTGGGTGGCTTTACCCGCCGGGAGCAGCTGCTTGAGATCAGGGGAATTGGCGAGGAATTGCTGAACCGGATTTGTACCGTCTTTGTGATTCCCCACGAAGAGCCGCCAGTCCGGACTGTTCCGCCCCGGGAAACCAGCCTGCCGGAACCGGAAACCCCGCCGGCGGAAACCACTGTAACCACCCTGCAGGAACGCCCCTTTCTGGAGATGAACCGGATGACCCTGGAGCAGCTGCGTACTGTACCGGGCATGACGGAGCAGGCAGCGCTGGATATCCTGGATATGCGCAGCAGAATCGGCTATTACAGCCATCCCTATGAGCTGCTGCTGATTGAAACCCTGGACCATGACTGGATCGTATCCGTGCTGGATTGCTTTTATGTAACCGGCGTCAACGATGCAGTGACTTCAGACCACAGGAATTAGGGCATACGTCCCTGGCTGGCCGGGTACCACTGCTCGTCGGCCAGCTTGGAAAACTCCCAGGGGCTGCTTTTGTCCTTACGGACGGCGCAGCAGCCCACTGGCAGGTCGCTGACCAGCCCGATGGAGGGATCCAGATCCAGAAGCTCTCCGATGGTGATAATGACGGCATGGGCAGCCTCGTGTCCTTCCTCTCCGCAAAGAAATTCATAGCTTCCATCATCAAAATGATGGGTGACCAGACGGATTTCACCTTCTCCGTCCAGAATGTGGGTACAGGTAAAGGCGAAGGTGTCCCGACGCTCTGAAAAAGGGAAATATGCCATATTCATCTTCCTTTCTGATATGCTGCAATACACCTAGTATAGCGAAGTTACACAGAATTTGCAAGCCCTATTGATGTAAAATTCACAAAGATTTCACCCGAATTTCATTTTAACCGTTTTGTAACTATATCAAAAACTGCAAAGAAATGAGGTCAAAATGAACAAAAAAACAAGAATTTTTTCGTATAAAAAGCCTAAAAAATATTAAGGATTGGTATAAGGCATTGACTTTTTCCGTGCTATACGGTATATTTAGCTTACAAAAACACGCAGTATTTGTGCGCCGTTATGTTCAGTCTGACGATAGAGCTATGCTCTGCGCAGATCGCCGGGCAGAAGCATTCTGCGCAAAAATGCACGCGGTTTTGTCATGCATTATATTATATCCGTAATATAATGAAATTTTAAGGAGGAAACGAACAATGAACAAGCTTAAGAGAACCCTGGCGCTGGTAGCTACTCTGGCGCTGGCAACCACTGCTTTTGTTGGTTGTGGCGATGACAATTCTTCCACAACCTCCACTGGCGACAACTCTTCCAAGGCTGATGACTCCAGCAAGGCTGATGACTCCAGCAAGACTGAGAGCGAAGCACCGAAGGCTGAGAACACCGTTCCGAACACTGGTGACACTCTGTCCATCCTGTGCTGGACCGGCGACGACATCAAGGCTATGAAGGAGTGCTTCCTGGCTAACAACAGCGATTGCAAGGACACAGATATCACATGGGTACAGTGCGGTACTAAGGGCGGCGACGCTGCTGAGAACTACACCCAGTACTTCGCAGGTGATGAGGACGCTGACCTGTACATCGCAGAGGCTGACTGGATCATGACCTTCATCAACGATGACGCCGTATCTGCTCCTCTGTCCAACCTGGGTCTGACTGATGATGACTTCAAGACCAACTACGACTACATCAAGCAGATCGGTACTGACTCCAAGGGCGTTCTGAAGGGCACATCTTGGCAGTCCACTCCTGGCGGCTTTGCTTACAGAGCTGACCTGGCTAAGGAGTACCTGGGCGCTTCCACTCCTGCTGAGATGCAGGAAAAGGTTAAGGACTGGGATGCATTCATGGCAACCGCAGCTACCGTTTCTGAGAAGTCCGGCGGTAAGATGAACATGACTGCTACCATCGGTGGTCTGTGGCAGGTATTCTCCTACAACAGAGCACAGGCTTGGGTTGACGCTGACAACAAGCTGGCTATCGATGATTCCTGCACCAAGTTCATGAACATGGTTAAGGAAATGAGAGACAAGAACTACGTTTCCGATGTTGATCAGTGGAGCGACAGCTGGTTTGCTCTGGGCGCTAACGGCGACACCTTCGGTTACTTCGTATGCTCTTGGTGCTTCGGCGATGAAACCTCTACATTCGGTAAGATGCAGGGTGGTAAGGACAACGAGAACTACGGCAAGTGGGGCTTTGTAAAGGGCCCGCAGGAATACGCTTGGGGCGGTTCTTGGCTGTGCCTGTCTCCTAAGGCAGACAACGGCGAGCTGGCTGAGAAGTTCATCAGATTCTTCTGCAGCAACGAAGACACCATGAAGACCTACGCTGAGTACAAGGGCGAGTTCGTAAACAGCTACAACGTAATGAAGTCCATCGTTGACAGCGGCAAGCACACCACTCCGCTGCTGGCTGACAACCAGGATCAGTTCTCTATTATGATCGATGTTGCAGCTGGTATCAACCTGGATGGCAAGATCACTCCTTATGACTCCACTATCAAGGCTGACTACATTGATGCTGTAAACAACTACGTAAAGGGCAACACTGCTTCTGTTGATGAGGCTCTGAATGCATTCAAGACCAAGGTTGCTTCTGACCTGCCTGAGCAGCTGACTTGGGAATAATTCCTGGCTAGTCTTACAGTAGAAATTCAATGAATATATCGCCAATAGGGTCGTGTACCCTATTGGCATATATTTATATTGTAGTTAAATTTTCTTTGAGAGGGTGTGCTGTATGGCGTCAGCTGCACAGAAGAGTATTAAATCCATCAGTTACGCCAAGTATGGATACATGTTTATAGCACCTTTTTTTATTGTCTATTGCATTTTCCAGCTTTGGCCATTGATCAACACATTTCGTTTGAGCTTCTACGGCAACGGCAAGACTCTTGAAACCTTTGTCGGGCTGAAGAACTTCCAGAACATTCTGTTCGGATCGGAAACAAACCTTCCGGCTCAGGCGCTTCACGATCAATTCTTTGATTATTTCCAGAACACGATTATTATCTGGGTCGGTAACTTTGTTCCCCAGATTCTGTTATCCTTGCTGCTGGCGGTTTGGTTTACAGATGCCAAGCTTAAAATTCCCGGAAAGGGCTTTTTTAAGGTTATCATGTATATGCCGAACATTATCACCGCGGCTTCCGTATCCGCTCTGTTCCTCGTATTGTTTGGTGATACCAAGTACGGCGCAATCAACTCCCTGCTACTTGACCGTGAACTTATCACTGAGCCGATTCGTTTTATCACAGATAAGGCAAATTCCAGAATACTGGTTATGTTCATCCAGACCTGGATGTGGTTCGGTAATACGATGATCATGCTCATGTCGGGTATTATGGGTATCAACCCGTCCCTGTTTGAGGCTGCAAACATCGATGGTGCAAACAGCTTCCAGATTTTCCGCAAGGTGACTCTGCCGCTGCTTCGTCCCATCATGGTTTATACGCTGATCACATCTATGATCGGTGGTTTGCAGATGTTCGATATTCCGTACCTGCTGCATACAGGCGATACTTTGGTTCCGCATATTCAGACTGCTGCAGTCTTTGTATATGAAAAGTTCCATAAGACACCTTATGCCCCGAGTTATGGTTACTCTGCGGCTGCCTCTGTAATTCTGTTTTTCATTACTGGTGTTCTTGGTATTTTCGTCTTCTACTTCAACCGTGATAAGGATGAAGCAGAGCGGAAGAAGAAGCTCAAGAAGCTGAAAAAGCAGGCGAAGATGAGAAATAAGGGATTTGGAGGGCTTGATCTATGAGTAAAAAAGTAGTTTACGGTAAGAGCTCAGAAGCAAGCTATACAAGAAATACCCGCATCAAGTCTGTAATTATTTTTGTTGTACTGCTTTTGCTGACTGTCATTTGTCTGCTCCCGCTGTACATTCTGATCATCAACTCAACCCGTAATGTAACGCAGATCACTACTGAAGGTGTTAGCTTGATTCCCGGCAGTTCTCTGATTCGGAATATCAAGGAGCTTATGAACAATGATCTATATGCCATGGTTTATGACCCGCTGATTGGTCTGCGGAACAGCTTGTTTATTGCAGGCGCTTCCACTTTCCTGATCGTGTTCTTCTCTGCCATGACTGCTTACGGTTTGGTGGTTTATGATTTCAAGGCACGGGGTGCTGCATTCACCTTTATCCTGGCCGTTATGATGGTTCCGATTCAGGTTACATCCACTGGTTTCCTGCAGTTCATGATTCAGTTGAACCTGGCTGATACATACTGGCCGTTGATTATTCCTGGTATCGCTTCTCCGGCAATTGTGTTCTTTATGCGACAATCGCTAAAGTCCACTTTCCCCCTTGAAATTGTCGAAGCAGCTCGAATTGACGGTTGCGGTGAATTCAAGACCTTCATCAAGATTGCAATTCCGATGATGAAGCCTGCAATTGCCGTTCAGGCAATCTTTGCCTTCATTTCCAAGTGGAACGACTACTACACCACATCCATGATCCTGATCTCTGGTAAGCTGAATCAGAAAACTTTGCCGATGATGGTGAGTGCAGTTATGTCGAACGATAAGACTGCTGACTACGGTGTCAACTACACTGCAATCATGCTGTCCATTATTCCGGTCTGCGCAGTTTATCTGGCGCTGTCCAAGTTCATCATTGCCGGTGTAGCACTCGGCGGTGTTAAGGAATAAGTTTACACATTCAAAAGCAGGGTATCTTTTACCCTGCTTTTTTCTTTTGGAGTCGTGTATGATTCAGAATTTTTTGCAAGGTCATTCCACAAATGCATATCAATTTTTTGGTGCACATCCCGACGAGGGAGGCTGCTGGTTCAGGCTTTATGCCCCCAATGCCCGGCGGATATGGCTGCTCTGTAGCCACAATAACTGGGATCAGATCCCCATGGATTATGATTTCTCCGGCTTTTACCGGACATATGTTCCGGGCGCCTCAGATGGCGATCAGTATGTTTTTCGGGTTGAACAGGATAATGGAGAGATTGTGGAAAAATCAGACCCCTTTGGATTCCAGATGTCCCTTCGTCCAGCATACAGCAGCGTGATAAATTCTCTGCATGGTTTCCCATTTACGGATACAGAGTGGATGGAAACACGGGGAATCGGCTATGATTTACCGGTAAATATTTATGAACTGCACTGTGGCTCCTGGAAGCAGAAGTCAAAGGATCCGAACCAGCAGGAGGGGACAGGCTGGCTGAACTACCGGGAGCTCGCGGAGGCGCTGATTCCCTATCTGAAGGAGAACCACTTTACCCATGTGGAGCTGCTCCCTTTGTCAGAGCACCCCTTTGACGGTTCCTGGGGGTATCAGGTCAGTGGATTCTATGCCGTGACCTCCCGGTATGGTTCTCCTCAGGATTTTATGGCTTTTGTGAATGCGTGCCACGCAAACGGCATCGGCGTAATTCTGGATTTTGTCCCGGTGCATTTTGCTACGGATAGTTTTTCCCTGATCCGGTTTGATGGAACTCCTCTGTATGAGTATGCGGACCCGGATATGGCATATAGCCAGTGGGGCACCTGCTTTTTTGACTTTGATAAGCCTGCTGTCCGCAGCTTTCTGATTTCAGCCGCATGCTTCTGGCTGGAGTATTATCATATCGACGGGCTGCGGATGGATGCCATCAGCAATATGCTGTACTGGCAGGGGGATGTGTCCCTCGGGCTGCATATCGAGGGCATTCAGTTTATCAAGGAGCTGAATTATCAGATCAAGCAGCGCTTTCCAAAAGTCATGCTGATTGCCGAGGATTCTACGGATTTTCCAAAGGTATCTGCGCCTTTTTATCTGGACGGGCTCGGGTTCGATTATAAATGGGATATGGGGTGGATGAATGACACCCTGGACTACTTCCGTATGCCGCCTGCGTTGCGCCGGGAAAAGTATCATCAGCTGTCCTTTTCCATGATGTATTTTCAAAGCGAGAAATTTCTTCTTCCCTTTTCCCACGATGAGGTTGTACACGGCAAGGCCACCATCATGCAGAAAATGTGGGGGGAGTACGATGTGAAGTTTCCCCAGTGCCGTGCCCTGTTTGCCTATATGTTTACCCATCCGGGGAAAAAGCTCAATTTCATGGGCAACGAAATCGGCCATTTCCGGGAGTGGGATGAAAAGAGGCAGATGGACTGGCTTCTGGAGCAGTACCCCCTTCACGATTCCTTTCATCAGTATTTTCGCAGGCTTTCCCAGCTGTATCTGACTATGCCGGCGCTGTATGCGAAGGAGTATGACCCTGCTGCCTTTTGTTGGCTGGAGGTGGATGCACCGGAGGAGTGTGTCTACGCCTACAAGCGCAGTGGCGGCGGACAGACAGTGGCCGTGGTGCTGAATTTGTCCGACCAAAGCTATCTGCCCTTCTATGTGGGACTGGATACGCCCTGTGCCCTGCGGGAGGTGCTCAACAGCGATGCATTGTGCTGGAGCGGTGGCGGAATGGTCAATGACGGACTGATTGTGGCGGAACAGATAGCCCATAAGGGACACCGCTATCGGTTTGGCCTCAGGCTGGCTCCGTTTTCTGCCTCCATTCTGGAGATTATCTCGGAAAACCAGTGATCCATGAAAAACGCCGGATGCCCAGTAACGGACATCCGGCGTATTATTTATACCTCCAGCAAGGTCAGATCATGAGCCAGTTTAACCTTTGCAAGCTCCGTTTCCTGGCTGCCATCCAGCAGAAGCAAATGTGCACCATTGGAACAGAGGATACGACCGTCCGGCAGCAGGGTATAATCCAGTACGCTGTGCCGCAGGGTGGTTTCTTTTCCGTCCGGATCAATCCGCAGCAGCACCCGGTTTCTGGGACAGATTCCCGGATATTTATCTCCGGCAAGCTGGTTCTGTTTGAGGTTTTCTTCAGCTTTGATCAGATTCCCCTCAAAAAACAGCTCCTGGGGTGATTTTTTCTTTGTCCGTTCCGGAGAACTGGAGTCGCTGCGCAGGGGCTCTCCGCCGTAACGGATGGAAAAGTAATTCAGCAGACCGCCCAGCGCCTTGATGATCCGAACAGGGAAGAGCAGGATATCCTTGAGCAGACTGCTGCGCTTCTGACCGTTGTCATAGGGCTGCCGGATGCAGTACAGAGCGCCCTCCGATGACTCCTGGGGGGAAAGGTAATCAAAGGCTGGATTGCTGCAAAGCGTATCCAGACTGCCGCTGCCGGGAGCATAGGCAAGTACCTCATGGGGCCCCAGCATAGCGGGCTTGCCGGAATCGGAACGGGCATAACCTGCACTGCTGAACAGGATTCTGCTGCCATCCGGTGACCAGCAGGGATCGCATTCTCTGGTATCTCCATCGGTAATCTCCGTTTCACTGTTGTCCCGCAGATCCAGTATGCTCAAGTGCAGCAGTTGGGGTGAGCTGCCGGTACACATGGCCAGCTGGTCGCCACGCCGGTGGATGCCGCCGAAGAACATGTTTTGCCGTGTCATGACATGTCCTTCCTCAGAGGCTGCGGGATCCAGATCCCGGCGGTACAGGCCGCCGACCTGATCCAGTTCCACAGCATACAGCATGCCGTCAGGATCCGGAGCCAGGCCGTGCAGACCCACCGGAATTTTAGCAGGATCCACCGGGGCATCTGCTGCTGCGCCGGTGAACATGGCACCGGTACCGGTGGTTTTCCAGGCTTTTGCATCATGAATGCTCTGCATGGCGGCAAGGTATTTCTGATAGCGCACACTGGGAAGCGCTGTTACCCTGCCATCCTCCCAGACATAAAGCTGCTTGTCTGCGATGTACCCGATCCGCATGTCATTCCCTCCTGTCCTTGGCGTGGCTCAGCAGATTCTGCTCCTTGCGGATCCGCCCATCCCGCAGCAGCTCCACCAGTGTGTCATTGTCATTGCTGTCAATGGCATCCCGGTAAGCCTGCAGGTTTCCGATCAGGGTATCCAGCTCAAACAGCAGGTGAGCGCGATTCTCCAGAAACAAAGACGCCCACATATCTTCATTGAGGGTAGCGGTGCGTGTCATATCCTGAAAGCTGCCGCCGGAATAGCCGTTTTCCAGTTCCAGCGTGGGGCTTTTCACATAGGCACTGGATACCACATGGGCCAGCTGGGAGGTATAGGCGATCATCGCATCATGCCCCTCCGGGGTTGTTTCCACAATGCGGGCGAATCCCAGATCATGTACCAGCTGTTCGAGGATGCATACCGCCTCCTTATCCGTTTGGGGGATGGGGGTGATGATGCAGTTTGCCCCGAGAAACAGCCCGCCGTCCGAGAAGGGATAGCCGAAGCGCTCCTTGCCTGCCATAGGGTGCATGCCCACATAGCGCTGTCCATGCTGTGCTGCAAGGGCGGTAACATGCTCCACCAATGCGCCCTTGATGCCGCACACATCCGTAAGGATGGCACCCGGGCGGAAGTCGGGAATATGGGCGTCAAAAAAGCCCATGGCTGCTCTGGGATGCAGGCATACCATAATCAGGTCAAATTCATGAAAGCCGGATTCCGGCACAGCCTCCAGAATGGCGCCGTCCCGCACAGCCTGTGCCAACACAGCCCCGTCCGTATCATAGCCGTAAACCAGATGATTGGTGTACCTCCGGATGGCCTTGCACATAGAGCCGCCAATAAGCCCCAGTCCCACCACAAGAATTTTCATTTGTTCCATCGTTTCCCCCGTTCTCGCTTCTTTTGCAGAAGAGATGTTGATGACCAAAAAGCAGGAGCCGCAGCTCCTGCTCAGGGATTATCTGTCCTCCAGTTTCTGATAGGGAACCTCGTCCTTTACCGCCTTATAAGCCGGACGGATAATCTTATTCGCATTGATGAGCTCCTCCAGCCGATGGGCCGACCAGCCGGCAATCCGGGAGATTGCAAAAATCGGCGTAAACAACTCATAGGGCAGTCCCAGCATACGGTATACAAAGCCGCTGTAAAAGTCCACATTGGCACAGACGCCCTTGTAGATTCGGCGTTCCTCAGCAATTACACCGGGCGCCAGCCGTTCTACCAGGCTATACAGTGCAAATTCCTTCTGATATCCCTTTTCCTCACTTAGCTTTTCCACGAAGCTCTTGAACACAGTGGCACGGGGATCAGAAATAGAATACACAGCATGTCCCATGCCGTAAATGAGACCGGCATGGTCGAAGGCTTCCTTATGCAGCAGCGCACGCAGATAATTTTTCACAGCCTCCTCGTCCGTCCAGTCCGGCAGGGTTCGCATCATATCGTCAAACATGTGGACAACCTTGATGTTGGCGCCTCCGTGCTTCGGCCCCTTCAGAGAGCCCAGAGCGGCTGCAATTGCCGAGTAGGTGTCCGTACCGGAGGAGGAAACCACGTGAACCGTAAAGGAGGAGTTGTTGCCGCCGCCGTGTTCCGCATGGAGCACCAGGGCAAGATCCAGGATCTTTGCTTCCAGATCCGTGTATTTGCTGTCCGGCCGGAGCATATAGAGAATGTTCTCTGCGGTAGAAAGCTCCGGATTCGGGTGGTGCAGGAACAGGCTTTCGTCGTTTTTATAATATTCAAAGGCCTGATAGCCGTAAACTGCCAGGGACGGGAACTGAGCGATGAGACGAATGCACTGCTTCAGCACATTGGAAATGCTCAGGTCATTGGGATTGGGATCATAGGAGTACAGGGTCAGTACGCTGCGGGCCAGTGTGTTCATCATGTCATCACTGGGGGATTTCATAATCACATCCCGGGTAAAGGTGGTGGGCAGAGGACGTGCTTCTGCCAGCAGCTCCTGGAACTGACGGAGGGCTTCCCGATCGGGCAGCTCGCCGAACAGCAGCAGATATACAGTTTCTTCAAAACCGAACCGGTTTTCATCGCTGAATCCCTTGACGATCTGTTCCACGTCGATTCCCCGGTAATAGAGCTTGCCCCGGGCAGGTACGCTTTCGCCGTCTACAATTGCAGTTGCAGACACATTGCTGATATTGGTAAGTCCGGCACGAACACCCTGTCCATTGATGTCACGCAGTCCCCGCTTTACGTCGTACTTCTGGTAAAGCACCGGATCGATGCTGTAATTTTTTTCACAAAGCCCAACCAGCTTGCCGATCTTTGTGTCCAGGTCGATGGATTGATACTTACCCATTGAATTCTCCTTTCTTCTGTCAGTGGTGTCGGATGCTTATTTATTTATTATACACCAAAACAGGGCTGACTGTCAACCTTGTTTACAGCATTTTGTGCAAGATATAACAAAACCGGCCAGCTTCCGAAGAAACCGACCGGTTTATTGTGTTTAATTCAAGAACTACAGAAGAATTACTGCGGACCCAGCTCGGACTGCTCAATCAGGTGAGCCAGATAACGAGCGATTGCAGTGATATCACCGGAGTCGATGGTGCCATTGTATTCGCAGTCAGCATTCTTCAGACCCTGTGCAGTAGGCGGATTCGGAATGGTATCATCCTGTGCTACATAGCGGGACAGGAGAACAACGTCGTTGATCTCTACCTTGCCGTTGCAGTCAACGTCACCGTACAGGTTGTCGCCTTCAGGTGTCTCAACGTCGGTAGGAGTAACCTCAGGATACAGCTCATACATGGTACCCAGAGCCATCATCACGTCGCCTGCGTGCCAGAATCTGTGGTAGTTCAGGTCAACGGACTCAGTAGAACCAGTGGACTCGTATGCTTCCTTCAGTTCCATGTACTTCTCATCCTGCAGGTACATGGTACGGATGGAGCTGAATGTTGCACCGGTCTTCAGATCATCGCCGTAAGGCATCTTTCCGACGTAAGCGATGGTACCATTGGAACCATCAGGAATCCAAACCTCTTCAGTAAAGAGTCTGGACAGGCTGCCGTTGTGCTCAGTTCTGGAAAGACCGATATCGTCACGACCCAGTGCCCATTCTCTGTCGAGCAGCTGCTGAGCCAGGTACAGAGCCTTGCCGCCCAGAGTGGTAGCGTCAGCGCTGATTTCGTCGGAAGTGGTGCCAACAGCCTTTGCGTAGTAGATCAGGGTGTTAGCCAGAGAAGATACACAACCCAGGTCAGATTTACCTGTTGCAACAACCTTGCAGGTCAGGCCGGAGTTTGCATTTGCATTGTATGTACCAGTCCATGTAGCAGGCTGGCCGGACCATTCCAGAGTAGCCGGGATTTCATAATCGCCGTCATCGGTGAGCACTGTGTTCTCAATAAACCAAGTAACCCACTTGTCCAGGAGCTTGCTGAGCGCTTCTTCGATGGTCAGTCCGCCGGGCTTTACAGCACCCTTGGAAGCATCGCCATCGGTCTTTACATAGTAGTACAGCTCAGCCAGACGCTGTGTAGACCATACCTGGTTACCGATCCAGCCGTTGGAGCCCGGGTCAGAGTATACAGGGTGCTCTACATAAGCCATATCGTAGAAGGTAGAAACGCCGGAAGTATAAGTCTGGTAGTCGCCGTTCCAGGAGTTAGTTGCACCGCCGGCGAAAGGACCGTCAGCAGACTGGAGCCACAGGTAGAATTCCAGCTGTCTCTGGAGAGATGTGGTGTAATCCTTGGTAGCGCCCTCTGCCTTCATAGCAGAGTTCAGGCCGGTATCATACAGCAGAGCGTATGCTGCCAGCGGGCTCTGATAGAACTGGTGAGCGTGGCTGCAACCGATCTGCCAAGCCCAGTCGCCGTTCTCTGCGCCGCCCCAGGATGTGTACCAGGACATCAGGTAGTGGCAGGAATCATAGCCGGTGGAGGGGCTGTTCTTGTTCTGGCAGCCGATCTTCTTGTAGTACTTATCGAACATGTCGTTACGCAGTTCGTCACCCATCTTACCAGCAAGTGCGGTTACGGAGGAATCACCTACGCCCCACTTGTTTGCTGCGTAAACAGCCTGGATTGCACGGTTCTCTGCGTCCGGTGCATTGGTGTAGGACCACTGTGCTGCAACATTAGCGTCATTGTTGAAGACGCCCTTGATACCACGATTAGCCATACCGTACTTCAGTGTCTCAATAGAGGGGTGCGGTACAGTCTCGAAGCAGGACTCAGAGTTACCTCTCTGGAAGGTGTTGATGAAGGTGAACTTACCGGTTGAGGACGGGGTCTTGGAACCGCTGTCGTATGCCCCACCGTAGCCATACCAGTCATCAACGTCTGCCAGCCAGTGCATCAGGTACAAACCCTTGTCGCTGGAGTATGCAGAGGTGAACTTGGTGTGGATCGGGTTGGAACCGGTGTTGGAGGTTTCAGCCTGAACAGGGTAAGCCTTGGGATCATCCGGAACTTCTCTGTTGTACTGTGCGCTCAGAGAGCTCTTGGACCAGAACCCGGTCTGTGTGGTCGGGATCATGGTCTCCATAGTCTTCCATGCCTTGGACAGTTCATTGGTGTTGGTTGCACCATACTCACTGCCTGCATTCTTTGCAATGTTGTCTCTCATTGCAGCGATCCATACGATGTAGGACATTGCCTCGGATGTGGTCTCATGACCATAGTCCGGAGCCTCAACGATACAGGTCTCAACAGCGTGGTACGGAATACCGAAACCACCGGTTGCAACGTTTGTCTTGCTCAGATAGCCGTTTTCCTGACCGTTTGTGACAACGTCATCGTACAGAGACAGGAATCTCTGTGCATAGGTCTCGTCGCCGTATTTTTCTTCCTTGGTTCTGGTGCCTGCAGCGGATGCAGCCAACGGAAGCACGGAAGCGGAAACAACGGCAGCGGAAAGTGCAGCAGCAAGAACTGCTTTGTACTTTTTAAATACCATGTTTTCTTTCCCCTCTCAAAAAATTTGATTTCGTGATCCTGCAGTGTAAACCGCATTCTCTTACCCTGTGTACCCTCCAGTGCATGCGGATTTTCCTTGGCGAAAGGTGCATATGTACACAACACGCCCCTGCTCGGATTACACTCAAATTATAGTACAAAGGAATCTGCTTTGTCAACCCTTTACATAAAATGCGGAACTCGTCAAAATGATTTTGGCGTGTTGCATAACTTTTATTCCTGTACTTTGGCTATTTTGCTATTTACTGCTTTTGGAACGGAAATCAGCCTGTGCAGTTGATTACATTTTGTATAGGTGAAATCCGGCTTCATGCAATGTTCAGCCCCCTTACACAAAATCAACACAAAATGCTTGTAGAATAAGCATGGTTTTGTGGCATTATTGTCAGAATTTCCTCAATTTCATTGTTCAGTTACAGTTTATTCATAAGATATACATATATTTTTGCGATAATAAAAAAGAGTGTTCCTGTCGCTTGCACCCGCTGCAGCAGAGAAAATCCCTGCTGTATCCCCCGTGCCTGTACCCGGCTCGCTGCGGCATGGACAATTTTGGAAAGGGGAATTGGAATGGTTGAAATCAAAAACCTGACACGGTTCTATGGCAATATACCTGCGGTAAAAAATCTCACCTTCACGGTGGAGGACGGTGAGATCCTTGGCTTTCTCGGTCCCAACGGTGCAGGAAAATCCACCACAATGAATATGATTACCGGCTATCTGCCTTCCTCCTCCGGCACCGTGCTGGTGGATGGCTTTGATGTAGCCCGTCAGCCGGAGGAGGTCAAGAAGCGCATCGGCTATCTGCCGGAGCTTCCGCCCTTATATCTGGATATGCGGGTCAAAGAATACCTGCGCTTCGTTGCAGGAATCAAGGGCGTCAAGCGCAGTGAACGGAAGAAACAGATTGACGAGGCTATGGAACGGCTGAAGCTGACGGATGTACAGCACCGGCTGATCCGCAATCTGTCCAAGGGCTATAAGCAGCGTGTGGGATTTGCCCAGGCTCTGTTGGGGAACCCTAAGATTCTGATCCTGGACGAGCCTACGGTGGGTCTGGATCCCACCCAGGTGGCACAGGTCCGGCAGCTGATTCTGGATCTGAAGAAGGATCATACCATTATATTCAGCTCCCATATTCTCTCCGAGGTCAGCGCCATCTGTGAACGGGTGGTTATCATCAGCAAGGGAGAGATCAAGGCAATTGACACTATTGAAAACCTGGAGAACAGCATCCAGGCGAATCTGTCCCTGTCCATTACGGCGGAGGGCGACAAGGCGAAGATTGAAAAGCTGATCCAGGCTGTACCCGGAGTGGTTGCCATCAAGGGGACAGAGTACATCAAAACCGGAACCCATACCTTTACTGTGGAGATCAAGGACGACAGCGTCCGCAAGGGGATTCTGGCAAAGCTCATTGAGGCGGACTGTTCCGTGGTGAACGTGAATACATCCAAGCTGAGCCTGGAGGAGGTATTCCTCAAGCTGACTGCCCAGAATACCGGAAAGAAATCCTTGGAGGAGATTTTTGACGAAATCGGCGAGGATATCGATCGTCAGAACAACGAACCCCCGGCGGAAGGAGACAAATAAGCCATGTTTTCATTATTTAAAAAGGAAGTACAGTCCTACTTCTTCTCCCCATTTGCATATATCATCGGCGCTCTGTTCCTGCTGGTGTTTTCCCTTAGCTTTATCACCGGCATTTCAGATCTGTCCTCGAATACCTTTAAATTTTCATTCCCGAACATTTTCTACAACAACTTCTTTTACTTTATCTTTATGATTCCGGCACTGACCATGCGTACCTTTGCGGATGAGCGCAAGGGGGGCACAGAGGTTCTGCTCATGTCCTCCCCCCTGTCCATCACGAAAATCGTACTGGCCAAGTTCTTGGGCGTTGCCTTTGTGTTCCTGTGCATGATGGTTCTGTCCCTGTTTTTCCCCATTGTAACCGCTATGCACGGTGAGGTGATCTGGTCAAATCTCCTTTGCGGATACATCGGCTTCTATTTCTGGGGGCTGGTGTGCATCGCCATCGGCATATTCATGTCCGCCCTGACGGACAACCCCATCATTGCGGCAGTGCTGGGTGAAGCGGCTATGATCGTGCTGATTTTTGTGGATAACCTGGCAGGCACGGCGCTGTTCTCCAATCTTCCGGTGGTTTCCAATGTGCTCAACTGGCTTTCCACAGAGGAGCGCTTTGTCATGTTTTCACAGGGTCTGTTCCGCCTGTCGGATCTGATCTTCTATATCTCGCTGATCGTACTGTTCCTGGCATGGACAGGCATTTCGGTTCAGAAAAGACGCTGGAGCAGGGGGTAATGGACGATGGAAATGAAAAAAGCCAACCAGAATACACAGAAGAACAAAAAATATACCCTGATGGCCTGGGTGATGGCGCTGCTGGTGTTGGCAGTGGCCATTCCGTTGAATCTGCTGGCGGAGCAGCTGGACATCAGCTGGGATCTGACCCCCAATAAGCTGTATACCCTGACGGATGCCACCACAAATCTGCTGGATTCCCTGGACAAGCAGGTGGACATTTACCTGGCGGAACCGCTGGAGAATATCGCTGCGGAGCCGGAAACCTCTGCCCTGTATCTGGCGCTGCTCCAGTATGACAGCTATGACAATATCAATCTTGTGACCTTTGACCTGGAAAGAGAGCCTGAACTGGCCAACTCCCTGAACCCGGACGGCGTTTTCAACCTGTCCGAGGGGGATTTCCTCATCAAGTGCGGAGATATGGTCAAGCGGATTCCCGGCAAGATGATCTACCAGTATGAATACAACGATGCCGGGGACGTGACTGCCGCATACTTCCGTGGGGAAAATTATATCACCGGCGCCATTAAGACCGTGTCCGAGGGCACCATGCCGGGAGTGTATTTCCTGACCGGTCACGGGGAAGCAGGCAAGGAGGGCTATTCCCGCCTTTGTACCAATCTGGCCAACTACAATTATACTTCGGCGGATCTGAACCTCATGACCGCTGACGCTGTGCCGGAGGACTGCAAAATTGTGCTGATTGCTGCACCCACCACGGATATTACAGAGGCAGAAAAGGAAAAGCTGGAGGCGTTCCTGGACAAGGGCGGCAATATCAGCTTTATGATGTCCCCCAACGAGAAACCGGTGCGATACAAGAATATCGAGGACCTGATGCTGGAATACTGCCTGGCTATGCGCTATGACCGAGTATATGAAACCGATACTTCCCAGCATATTTCCAACGATCCCTATACCTTTATGGTGAACCTGGTTTCCCCTGCCGATGAGGATCAGCCGGATATGACCTCCGGTTTGCAGACCAGTGGGCTGGTGCCCTATATGCGGAACTGCCGGAGTCTGTATTCTGTGTTCGGTTCCAATTACGCTCAGCTGACCATGGGCACCCTGATGGTTTCCAACAACACCGCCGTAGGTGAAATATACGGCGGTACCGACGAGGATCCGGAGGAGACCAGGGGACAGGAGCTGATTCTGGCAGCCTATGCCATGGATCCCACCCGGAACGATTCCAAGATCGTGGTATTCGGCGACGGCAGCTTTATGTCCGATGACTATGTTTCCTCTGAATACCTTGCAGTGCCCACCTTCCTTTTCCTGTCCACCATCACCTGGATGTACAACAGTGACATTGATATGAGCATTGCCGACAAGGAAAAGACCTACGATTACATGCTGCTCAACAGCGAGAGCGAAGCCAATTCCATTCTGTATTTGTTCGGCGCGGCACCTCTGGTGGTTGCACTGATCGGTATTGCAGTATGGGCAAGGAGGCGCAATTCATGAAGCAGAGCAGGATCATAGCACTGCTGGCGGCGGCTGCAGTGCTGCTGACCGGCGGATACCTGGCAGTGCGGTACCGGAACACGGAAAAGGAAAAGAAGCAGGAGCAGCAGGAGGCTCCGGTAAGCCTGCTCTCCTTTGACGGCAATACCACCACGGCGCTGACCGTAAAAAACGAAGAGGGCACCTTCCGGTTTTTGTTCCAGGATCAGACCTGGGTGCTGGACGGCAATGACTTTACGGCCAATCCCTATGCGATTTCTGCAATTTGCTCCTATATGTGCGATCTTTCCTCTGTCAAAACCATTGCCCGGGATGTGACGGATCTTTCCCCTTATGGACTGACGGATCCGGTGGTGCTGACAGCGGATACCAGCTCCGGAGACAGCTATCAGCTGCTGGTGGGCAATCCCACCCCGACGAAAGAGTCCTATTATGCAATGCTGCCGGGCACCAGCACGGTATATACCATTGATTATACCTCCGGTTCCGTGTTCCGCGCCACGAAGAACACCCTGAAGAACCGCTATCTCTTTGATGCAAACAGCACGGAAGTCCAGGAATTCACCCTGGAGCGGGACGGAGTCCTGGTGTACAGCCTGACCCATGATGCGGCCATGCAGTGGACCATCACCCAGCCCATCCAGTGGCAGGGCTATACCTCCAACATCAATGATATGCTGGATACCTTTGTACGTGCCACTGCCACCGCCTATGTGGACGAGAACCCCGGGGATCTGAGCAGATACGGGCTGGATCAGCCCAGCTACCGGATTTATGCCCGGACGGATACAAAGGCGGTTACGGTGCTGCTGGGCAAGATGGTTTCGGATGCGGAGGACGAGATCTCCATTTACGGCATGATTGAGGAGAGCGGCCAGGTCTTTTATATGACCAAGGCGGCGCTGAACTTCCTGGATGATGATCTGCTGAGCGTGGCATATCCCTATGTGTATAATCCGGACGCTACCAGCGTGAAACAGCTTGTGGTGGACTGCAATGAGGTGCAGGCTACTCTGGAGCTGGATGCGGACAGCAAAACCTATGTGTGCAACGGCAAGGTTGTCAGTGACATGGGGGATGAGGTAATGGATGCATTCCAGGGCTTTTACCGTTCCGTAGCGACCCTGGGTCTGTCCCAGGTGGATCCGGATGCCAAGCCGGAGGGGGAAGCGGAAATCAGCTTTACTTATACCCTTCAGAACGGCGAGGTGACCCGGATTGAGCTGATCCCGGCATCGGATACCACCTACTGGATCATGAAGAACGGCACCTACACCCAGTTCATGACCCGGAAGAGAATTCTGAACATGACCGGAGGCATCATTTCCAGTTATGAGGCTCTGCAAAACAAAATCAAGGATGCAGAAAAATAAACTAAACACCGTACAGGGCATTAGGCACTGTACGGTGTTTCTTTCGGGAGGATAAAGGGAAATGCATAAGCTGCGGGCGGCATTGGAACGGCTGAAAACTTCGCCCTTCCGTACCCGGTTTCACCTGTCCCATGAGGACAGGGCATATATTGAACAGAAGGGGCTGCAGGTGATCCGGCACCATGCGGAGGATTTTGTTGCCAAACGGCTTGCTCCGGCATTTCCCAGGAACGACGGCAAGCAGACCCCTATGCGGGGGCATCCGGTATTCGTTGCCCAGCATGCCTGCGCCTGCTGCTGCAGGGGATGCCTGGAGAAATGGTACCAGGTTCCCCGGGGCAGAGCCCTGACACCCAAGGAACAGAAGGGGATCGTCAATCTGCTGATGGCCTGGATTCTGATGGAATATCGGCGGGATTCATCTACAGAAAACCTGGAAAAGTAGTCAGTTGGTTGCCGTTTGCTTTTTTCTGGAGCCGGTGGCAGGTAGCAGATGCATGCCCATTTCTTAATCCCTTTGCATATGCGCAAAAAAGCCACCCCCCAGCATCAGTATGCCGGGGGGTGGTATTTATGAAAGGGATAGAAGTTAGCAATTAAACCGCATCAGTCAGGTGTGCCAGATACCGGCAGATCGCCGTAATATCTGAAGAATCCACCACATTGTTCTTGTCACAGTCTGCATTCAGCACGCCCTGGGCTGAAATGGTGATGGTTGTATCCTCAGCCACATAGCGGGCAAGCAATACAACGTCACTGATGTCAATGGAATTGTTGCAGTCTATATCGCCGTAAACCACAGCCGGTTCAGCAGTTGTGGTAGTTGTAGTGGTAGTGGTAGTCGTTGTCGTAGTGGTAGTTGTCGTTGTTGTGGTCGTCACAACCGGAGGTGCTTCCTTGGAGGTAAATACAGCACCCATGCCCTTCAAGGCGCTGGAGTCCTTCAGCATCAGGAAGCCGTTGGTGGTGATGGAACCGTCATAATTTCTCCAGACAGTGTGGAAGTCCGTGCCCTGTGCCGGTGCAGTCACGCTGATGAAGTCGCTGTCCTGGGGACCGGCAAAGGGAGTTCCCACCTTATCGTTTGCAACGGCAGTTGCGCCGGCTACCTGGTAGTATTTGCTGGAGTTGAAGTATACAGAGTTGCTGATGGTGCCGTTGAACTTATCGCTTGCACAGTTGCCGTAGCTAACATAGGAAAGCAGATTGGTAAAGGTGCCGGCGTTGCAGCGGTCCATCTGGAAGTTTGCCTTGCCGCCGCCCTTGGAATTTGCAAAGGAGGTGCAGTTGGTGAGACTGCCGAACAGGGGGTTGTTGTTGTCCGTAAAGCCATGGTGCAGGTTTTCAAAGGCGATGCAGTTTTCTACCACATGTGCAGTGCCGACGCCGGAGCCGCCCAGCTTGAAGCCGTTGCCGTCGCAGTCGCCGCCGCCTCTGCCGTCCTCTGTCCATCCGTTGCGGAATGCGATACAGTTGCGGATGGTAACCACGCCGATGGGGCCGGTTGCACTCTTTGCGTACAGATCCCAGCCGTCATCGCTGTTGTTGTAGGACATGCAGCCGTCAAATACATTGCCCTCGCCGCAGGTCAGCTTTGCTGCAAAGCCGTCTGCATTCTCCATCGTTGCGTCATCACAGTTGTTTTTTGCTGTGCAGTTGAGGATGGTGTTGTAGGAAGGCCACTGGGAAATGTCAGAATAGGAGGTGTTGACCCGGCTGATCTGCAGTCCGGTGTCCCGGTTATTGACGAACTGGCAGAGCTCCAGCAGATTGTGGCTGCCCGCAAGGATCATGCCGTTGTCGCCGGCACCCTGGATGAGAATGCCGTACCAGTGCCAGTAGCTGCCCTCCATGGATACGCCCCGGTTGGAATCACCCAGCGCCATAGCGGAAAAGTCGAAAGTTACAGAAGCGCCGGGGTATGCGGAAATGGTCTTGTATGCACCTTGTGTACCGCTGTTGCTTTCTGCAATCTTAATGGTGGAGGAGAAGTTGTATGTGCCGCCCAGGCAGTAGATTGTGCCGCCGGGCTGTACGGTTTCAATGGCCTTTTCCACAGTCATGGGGTCGCTCATGGTGCCGGATGCGGAAGCAGAGCCGTTGGGTGCGCAGTAAATGGCATTGGCAACCGGATCCGTTACCGGTGTGGTGGAAGCAGGCGCAGTGGTTACAGCCGGAGCCTGGGTTACTGTGGTCGTCACAGCCGGGGCAGTGGTGCCCGGTGTAACCGGGGCAGTATTGCCCACCTTGCCTACGCCGCAGGTATTTGCCAGGGTATTGAGCAGGGTGTCCGTACCCTCAGCGGAATAGGCATAATCCGGTCTGTAGCTGCTGGTATTCGCCATATTTTCCGACCAGCTCTGAGAGGAAGAGGTGCTGGTGCTGCCGGCTGTACAGTTGTTGAACTGGTTGCCGCTCAGATTCCAGTAACCGATGGCTGAGCTGTCCAGGGAGCATACAGGCTCCTTCACGTTGTCAAAAATGTTGTTTTCCACAAATACCTCAGCGCCCATCCGGGTGTTGATGCCGCTGGTGTAAATGTTGTGGTAGTAGTTGTTATAGATGTGTGCGTGACCATACCGGAACAGGGGCAGCCGGGAATTGCAGTTTTCAAAGATATTGTGGTGCATGGTAAAGGTCCGGTCGTAGTTGTCACTGTCGGAGAAACCGCAGAGCATGGTCTTCCAGCTGTCGTGGAGATAGTTATAGGAGTAGGTCAGGTGGTGGCTGTCCTTCTTGCAGTCCAGCAGGCCGTCATATACGTCCTTCTTGCTTTCATCCCCGTCATAGACGTTGTAGAGTTCGCAGTGATCTACCCATACATAGCCGGAGTTTTCAATGCTGATGGAATCTCCCTCGCCGGCTCCCTTCAGCACATGGTGAATCTCCATGTTCTGGATAATAATGTTTTCACAGCGTACCATCCGGATGCCGATGCCGTTGCATTCTCCGTTGGTGCCTACGCCGATGATGGAAATGTCCGACATATCCTTCATCAGCAGCTCGTCCTGGGAAGTGTTGTCCAGGGTGATGGTTCCGTCTACATAAATTGTCAGGGGCACATTGTCCGCCTTGCTGTCCAATGCAGCCAGGAACTGTTCGCCGGTGGAAACCGTAACGGAAGTGCCGCCTGCACCGCCGGTTGTGCCGGCTCCATAGCCAACGGGTCCGTCCTCCGCCGCAGAAAGCCGGGCAGGCGTCATGATGGCGTTGGTTGCTACCAGAGAGGAGACAGCCATCAGCGTAGCGGTCATCATCCCCCATATGCGGGTGGTCACTTTTTTTGTCAATGCCATTTGAAAACTCCTCCAAATATCTCTTTGTTTTTCGGTTTGTACTGTGTATACTATTCCTCCCCGTTTAGAAACCAGGACAATATTCCATCCTCATTCTAACATGCAGAAAACCGTTGTGCAATGACTAATCCGGATATTTTACTGATTTATTATAATATTCTTTTGTCTTTATTCTATTCATTTCTGGATCATCTTGCTGAAACACCCAGGAAATACTCTTGACTTCCTTCGGAAAGTACGATATAATGAAAGCAATGTTGCACGGAGAGGGGAGGTGTGCTGCATGCAGCAGGAAGGCTTAAAGACCATTGCGGTGAACCGGAAGGCCAGGCATGAATATTTCGTGCTGGAGAGCTTTGAAACCGGCATCGTCCTTGTGGGCACAGAGGTTAAATCCATCCGGCAGGGCGGCGTCAACCTGAAAGACAGCTGGTGCAGCATTGACGGGGGAGAGCTCTGGATCAAGGGCATGCACATATCCCCCTATGAAAAGGGCAACATCTTTAATGCGGATCCCTTGCGGGTGCGGAAGCTGCTGATGCATCACAGGGAGATTGACCGTCTGCTGGGCACACTCAAGCAGGATGGACTGACGTTGATTCCCCTGTCCCTGTATTTCAAGGGCAGCCGGGTAAAGGTGCAGCTGGGGTTGTGCAAGGGCAAGAAGCTGCATGACAAGCGGGATGCGGCTGCCGCACGGGATGCCAAGCGGGAGATTGACAGAGCACTGAAAACCCGCAACCAATAAGGGGGGCGTAAAGGCTTCGACGGGGGTTGTGCACGTTCATAAGCGAGTAGAGGGCGCGACTCTTTAACCACGCAACACGTTTAAAATTAAACGCTGATAACGATACTCTTCTGATGGCTGCCTAAGGGCCCCATCCGTCTGCCCGGGAAGGACTGCGGTCCCGGAACAGGCGTCGATCAGCAGTGAACATTCTGCGGACCTGCTCATATCCGCTGAAGGTCTTTTGAGCTACCGGCTTTGTGAGCCTGCTTTTCGGCGCACAGAGCCGGGAATTGAAAAGAAAAGCTACACTCGTAGAAATTGAACGGAATCG
>JALELB010000018.1 GCA_022768805.1 Ruminococcus sp. | reverse complement strand
GCGGAACTGAACGTACCACGAGCCGTTTTTCTTGTCCTTGAATGCTGCCATAATCAATCACTCTCCTTTTCATCGTTTGGCAGTTTGTCCGAGCGGTAGAACTGGTCCATAAAGAAATTTCTGTCAATTCTTCCCGAAATTGTAATGCAGCCTGTCTTTTCAAGCTTCTTGTTTAGCTGTCTGATGAGCTTGTAGGCGTATGCTTCGGAAACACCGAGCATCTCTGCCACCTCGTCAACACGCATAAATATGGACTTTGACATAAGAAAACCTCCTTTCTTCAATTAAACAAATATGTTTAACTATATTGCATTATACTAAACAAAAATGCTTTTTGTCAATACCTTTTTTGAAAAAAATAAACATTTTTGTTTATTTTATATTGACTATCCTAAACCTTTATGTTATACTAAATGGTATAAAAGGAGTTGATTTGTATGGCAATAGGCGAAAGAATACGGTTTATCCGTAATTTACGGGGTATGACGCAAAAGTGGCTTGGCATATCTGCCGGACTGCCCGAAAAGACCGCTGATATCCGTATGGCGCAGTACGAAAGCGGAACTCGTGTTCCTAAAGCAGACCAGACTGAAAAGATAGCCGAAGCGCTGAATGTATCTCCTGCGGCTCTGAATGTTCCCGACATAGAAAGCTATGTGGGAGTTATGCACACGCTGTTCGCCCTCGAAGACCTGTATGGTATTAAGATTGACGAGGTTGACGGCGAGCCTGTTATCCGCTTGAACGCAAACAGCAGGGAATACTCCAAGATGTACGATATGTTCAAAGCGTGGCAGAGGGAAGCCGAGAAGTGGCGCAACGGTGAGATAACCAAAGAGGAATACGACCAGTGGCGTTACCGCTATCCCCTTGTTGAAGCAGAGCGCACTCACAAACGTTTGAGCGAGAAGCGCAAAGCCCCTAAATAACAAAAAAGGCATTACCGACTGCATAAGTCGATAATGCCTTAATTATTTGGATATACCCGCAAACCGCTTGCGATAATCACAACAAATGCGGTTTTGCGCCTGCTATCATTCTGCTATCAAATCGGGGGTTGAAGTGCTATAAATGGCTTTGTTGAGCCATTCTTTTGGAGATTTACTCATTCCCACTCAATAGTCGCCGGGGGCTTGGTGGTCACATCGTACACTACCCGGTTAATATGCTTCACCTCATTGATGATGCGGGCGGAAACAGTCCCCAGAACCTCGTAGGGGATCCGGGCAAAATCTGCGGTCATAAAGTCCGTGGTGGTAACTCCCCGCAGGGCCAGGGTGTAGTCATAGGTTCTGCCGTCGCCCATGACGCCAACGGAACGGCAGTTAGTCAGCACCGCAAAATACTGGCTGATCTGCTTGTCCAGTCCTGCCTTTGCGATCTCCTCCCGGTAGATCCAATCCGCATCCCGGAGCGTGTCTGCCTTTTCCTTGGTGACTGCGCCGATGATCCGGATGGCAAGACCCGGACCCGGAAAAGGCTGCCGCATAACCAGGTATTCCGGCAGGCCCAGCTCTCTGCCCAGCTGGCGTACCTCGTCCTTGAACAGCAGACTCAGGGGCTCCAGCACATCCTGGAATCTGGCTACTACCTCAGCAGGCAGCAGCTTGTTGTGATGGCTCTTGATGACATCCGCATCCCCCTGGCCGGACTCGATGACGTCCGGGTAGATGGTGCCCTGCGCCAGAAAGTCCTTCTTGGTGATGCCGAAGCGCTCTGCCTCATCCCGGAACACATAGCCGAATTCTGCGCCGATAATGTGCCGCTTTTCCTGGGGATCCTCCACCCCGGCAAGCTTGCTGAGGAACCGATCCTCCGCATTAACCCGGACAAAGTGAATGTTCCACTTGGCGAATGCGGCTTCCACCTCGTCCCCTTCGTTTTTGCGCATGAGACCGTGATCCACAAATACACAGGTCAGCCGTTCTCCGATGGCTTCTGCCAGAAGGGCAGCCAGTACGGAGGAATCCACGCCCCCGGACAGTGCCAGCAGCACACGGCCATCCGGACCGATCTGCTCCCGGAGGGACTGTACAGTCGCCTTGCAGAAGTTACCCATGGTCCAGTCACCGGTGCAGCCGCATACCTTTTTCAGGAAGTTGTCGATCATGCCAAGACCATACTGGGTGTGATTGACCTCCGGATGGAACTGCACGGCGTAGAGCCTTTTTTCTTTGTTTTCCATAGCCGCTACCGGGCAGTGCTCCGTGTAGGCGGTGGCCCGGAAGCCGTCTGGCATCTGGGAGATATAGTCCGTATGGCTCATCCAGGAGATGGCCTGTTCCTGCATATCCTGAATGCCCTCAAACAGCAGGCAGGATTTGTCGTAGCTGGTTTCGGTCTTGCCGTATTCAGAGGTGATGCAGGTGGAAACCTGTCCGCCCAGGGTGTACGCCATCAGCTGACAGCCGTAGCAGATGCCCAGAATGGGAATGCCCAGCTCAAAAATCTCCGGGCTGATCCGGGGAGAAGCGTCATCGTATACGCTGTTGGGACCGCCGGTGAAGATGATGCCCACCGGGTTCAGCGCCCGCAGCTCCTCAATGGGTGTCTGATAGCTTTTGACTTCGCAGTATACGCCGCATTCACGGACTCTGCGGGCAATCAGCTGGTTGTACTGACCGCCGAAATCAAGCACGATGCAAAGCTGGTGTGTCATAGTCAAACTCCAGTATCCGGCTGTATGCTTCAGCCGGCTTCCGTTTTTTCGGCAGACGGAATCGCCGGGATGGGAAAACTGATTTCTTTTATTATGCCATTTTTCCGCAAAAAAAGCAAGTGCAGCGGCGTGAAAGAAGTGGCAAAACGGGGCGGCAAAAGCCTTTTCGGCGGATTGCATAAAAACCTTGCCGGGATCCGGCGGATCCGGGTTATTGTGCCGATGCCTCCGGGGCTTGCCGGGCTTCCTCCACCAGGGACAGACGGCGGATGATCTCACCGGCGATCATCATGCCGGCACAGGCAGGCACAAACGCCATGCTGCCGATGGTTTTCCGCTGGTTCTGGGGTTCTTCGGATTCCTCCAGGTGGGGAGCAGGGGGCTCGGTGGAATACAGCACCGGTACATGATGGATGCCCCGCTTCCGCAGGGAGATGCGCATGGTTTTGGCAAGGGGACACTGGCTGGTCTTGGAGATATCCGTCAGCACCAGCCTGGAGGGATCCAGCTTATTGCCGGTACCCATGCATGAAATAATGGGAATGCCGGCAGAAATAGCATTCTCGATCAGCGCCAGCTTGGAGGGAACCGAGTCGATGGCGTCTGCAATAAAATCAAAGCCCTGAAGCTCCACCTCACTGCCGGTGTAAAAGCAAGGGTGAACCGTGACCTGTGCCTGGGGATTGATATCCAGGATCCGCCGGCGGGCAACCTCTACCTTCTCCATACCCAGGGTGGAATGAAGTGCCACCAGCTGCCGGTTGAGATTGGTAAGGGTCACCGTGTCGTGATCCACCAGGGTCAGATGCCCTACGCCGCTGCGTGCCAGCGCCTCCACGATATAGGAGCCTACGCCGCCTATGCCGAATACACAGACGGAGGACTGCCGCAGCCGCTCTACGCCTTCCTTGCCCAGCAGCAGCTCCGTCCGGGAAAATGCATGAATCATACAATGCTCCTTACTCTGCGTCATAGAATACGCGGTATTTTTTCTCGTTGTGGGCATGCACGCTCAGCACCAGTCCCAGTGCCAGATACATGCTCAGCATGGCTGTTCCGCCGGCACTGAAAAAGGGCAGGGGAATGCCAATAACCGGCATCACCTTGAGAGCCATGCCGATGTTCATAAAGCAGTGGGCGAAATACATGGCGAATACCCCCAGGCAGATGAGCTTGCCCAGGGTATCCTTGGAAGCCCGGCTGTCGGCAAATATCTTCAGACAGATATAGGCCAGTACTGCGATGACTGCCACCGCCCCCACAAAGCCGAATACCTGCCCGATCCAGGCAAAGATAAAGTCGTTGTGGAGCTCCGGCACGGTCACATAGTCCTGTGCGCCGAACAGCCCCTTGCCGAATACCTGACCGGAGCCCAGAGCAGCCAGCCCGAGATCCTGCTGGTACTCCAGTCCCAGAGGATCCGTTCCCGGATGGAGCAGCACCAGGATCCGGTTTTTGTGGACGGATTTCAGGACAAAATTCCACAGAATCACGCCGGCGCCGCCTGCAAGGGCAAAGGCGGCAAGAATGTACCGCAGCTTCAGCCCCATGGAAAACAGCATGACGGCAAAGATGACAATGAAAACGGCTGCCGTGCCATAATCCCCCTGTAAAAAAATCAGCAGGGTGGGGATGCCTGCGTGGGCACACAGCAGCAGCAGATGCAGGGGCTTGTTGATGTTTTCCTCGTCCCGGGAAAGATGATAGGAGAAGCTGAGAATGAACGCCAGCTTAAGAAATTCCGAGGGCTGGATGGTGGTAAAGCCCAGATTCAGCCAGGCCACATCGTCCGCTCCCTCCCGGCGAAGGCCCAGGGAGGTAAAGGTGAGACATACCAGCACCAGCGCCAGGGGCATGTAGAGAAACCATAATTTCGCTATTTTATGGTAGTCGATAGCTGCAAGCAGCAGGCAGCCGGCAGTGCCCATGAGCATGGCGACCAGCTGGGTCCGGTAGTAGCTTGCACCTACGGAGCTTACCACCTGATTGTAGTAGATGGAGTAGATCAGAACGACGCTGAGGGATGCGCACAGGGTGACGGCAATCAGCAGAGGCTTGTCCAGCTTGTGCGTAAACTGGGACAGCCATTGGAGGGCACGTTTCATGGGATTCCTTTCTTTTGCTTTTTCCGGCGACGCCGCACAAATGTACAGATTTTGTACGGTTTCGCCTTATGTTTGTGTTTTGTATTTCCGGTCCAGACTCCGGTACTGAACCGCTTCGGTTACATGGCGCAGATCCAGCGTGTCTGCTCCATCCAGATCCGCAATGGTGCGGGCAACCTTCAGCAGCCGGTCGTAGGCTCTGGCGGACAGCCCCATGCGATCAAACACGTCCCGGAGCCGCTGCTGCGCCCGATCCGTCATGGGGCAGTAGGTCCGGAGCAGATCCGGTGTGATCTGGGCGTTGCAGGTGATGGAGGTGCCGGAAAAGCGCTGCTGCTGGATATGTCTTGCTGCCTGTACCCGTGTCCGGATCTCTGCGGAGGATTCCTCTTTGCCGGTTCCGGTCAGTTCTTCAAAGCCCACCGGCGCCACGTCCACATGCAGATCAAAGCGATCCAGCAGGGGACCGGAGACCTTGGACAAATATTGCTGTACCTGCTTGGAGGAGCAGGTGCATTTGCGCTGGGGATGGCCGTAATAGCCACAGGGACAGGGATTCATGGCGGCAATCAGCATGATGGTGCAGGGATAGGTAACGGTGCCGGATGCCCGGGAAATGGTCACAGTGTGATCCTCCAGGGGCTGCCGGAGGATTTCCAGGGTGCGCCGGTCAAATTCCGCCAGTTCATCCAGAAACAGCAGTCCGTTGTGGGCAAGAGAAATCTCTCCCGGGCGGGGAATGCTGCCGCCGCCTGCCAAGCCTGCAGCGGAAATGGTGTGGTGGGGCGACCGGAAGGGCCGCACAGTCACCAGGGGATGCTTCGGGTTCAGCAGCCCTGCCACCGAGTGGATGTTGGTGGTTTCAATGGATTCTGCAAAGGTCATTTCCGGCAGAATTCCCGGCATACGCTTTGCCAGCATACTTTTGCCGCTTCCCGGAGTGCCGATCAGCAAGGTGTTGTGTCCGCCGGCTGCGGCAATCTCCAGGGCGCGCTTGGCAAAGTTCTGTCCTCTCACATCGGAAAAATCCGGTACGGGCTCCGCTTCTGCGGCGGAAGGGGCATAGGGCGGCTGGGGGGTCAGGGCATGCTCCCCGTCAAAGTGATCCAGCAGCTGCTTGACGTTTTCCACGCCGTATACGGCAATGCCGGAAGCCACAGAGGCCTCATAGGCATTTTCTGCCGGCAGGAAGATCTGGCTGATGCCCAGCTTTCTTGCCAGCAGCACCATGGGCAGCACACCGCTGACCGGCCGCAGGCCGCCGTTAAGGGACACCTCACCCAAAAAGCAGCTGTCCGATGGCAGGGCAGGAAGCCTTCCGGTTGCCTGGAGAATCGCCATCAGAATGGCCAGGTCATAGACAGAGCCGCTCTTTTTGGTGTTTGCCGGTGCCAGGTTCACCATCACCCGGGCAACCGGGAAGGCAATGCCGCAGGCACGCAGGGCGGATTTGATCCGCTCCCGGCTTTCTCTGACTGCCAGATCCGGCAGCCCCACCACTTCAAACATGGGCTGTCCCCGGCTGATATCGGTTTCCACCTGGACCGGAAAGGCGTTCATGCCGAACAGTCCCAGGCTGTTGACTTGTGCAAACATACTCAGTCTTCCTCTGTGTTATCCTCCGGCGCAGCATAGATCTGCTCAGAGGTGAAAATGGGCGTGCCGAACAGTTCATCAGGAGTGCGCAGTTTCAGGCTGTCCGGCGTAACGGATGTGGACGAACCGGGGGCATCGTGCAGTGTGTCCCGGGCAGGCGCTGTGGGCTGCATACGGGGCATGGACTCCGGTTCCGGTATAGCATGGGCACGTACCGGCGCAACCGGCTCAAGCTCCGGTACAGTATGGACACGCATTGGTGCAGCCGGTTCAAGCTCCGGCACAGCGTGGGCACGCACTGGTGCAACCGGTTCAAGCTGCGGCACGGCATGGGTACGCACTGGTGCAGCTGGTTCGGGCTTCGGTGCAGGGATGGCAGTTGTCCGGGGCAGCGTTTCCATATCCGGCGGAGTGGGTGCGGACAGCATGTCCGCCTCCCCAGGGAGAATCCGGGAGACTGCCGGAGCGGATACATCCTCCATATCCTCCGACCGGGGCCGGTTTTGCAGATATATCGGCAGCTCATAGTCCGAGGACTCGTCCAGCCGCCGCTCAAAAAGGGGATAGCCCGGCAGTTTGCTGAGTTCGTCCATTTTCCGGAAACAATAAAGCAGCCGCAGATTCAGCAGCAATCCAAACAGAAAACAGACGGTGTACAAAAAGTTGTGCACCGGCATGCCCACAGTAAGCTGATAAAGGGTGACAGCCCCGTAGAGAAAGGTCAGCATTATGGTACAGATCCGGTTCTTTGCGGCAGCCAGTACCGCCAGTATGCATACGGTGATACAGAAGAACAGGGCGATGATCTGCAGGATCACCGCGGCGGCAAGCTGGCTGCCGGTGTCATGCTTGGGGATGGAGATATTGTCTGCCCGTCCGGCGGAGATCAGTCCCACTGTGATAATGGTGATGGTGATGAGGACGATGGCATTGCCCAGATTCCACCACAGGGAACGGCGGAAGCTGCCGTTCAGCCGGCGCATCTGCTCAGCGGAGGCATCATAATGGGCAAAGCGCAGTTCTTCTTCAGGATCGTTTCTTCTTCCGGTTGCCATGCTTTGCTCCTTTCGTGGGTGTATCGGATGCTGCCGGAGCAGGCGCATCGCCCAGGGTGAGCTCCTCCAGCTCCGGCAGCTTACCCGTATGGGCAGTGTACACCGGCTTGTCGCTGAGCACCTCCTCCAGGGGCTGGAGGGGCTGCTCGGGATCAGGCGCAGGGGCAGCTTCCTTTTTCGGGATGATCTGCTTTTCCTCTTCCTTGCCCTCCAGGGTGCGCCGGGTCAGAGAATCCATGTAGTACCGGTCCTTGTCGGGGGTATCCGGGTGCCATGGCTCCTTGTCAAAATCCTGTCTGGACAGCTCCAGCCGTTCATTGAAGTAGGGGTACCCCTCCAGCTTGCTGAGCCGTTCCTCCTCCGGCAGGGTCAGCATGGCACGGATATACATGGCTGTGCCCAGAAGACCGATGCCCAGGGAGGGAATATCCATGTGATATAACCCCAGCAGGCACATGGCGGCGTAAAGGGCGAACAGGGCAATGTTCAGCTTATGGAAGTTTGCCCAGGCCAGATAGCCGACCACCACCACCACCAGCGCCAGAAAGACCTGCATGATGCCGCCGCAGAAGATGACCGCAAAGCTGTCCGGCTCTCCCATGGCATAGCCCAGGCTGGAGAAGATCTGGAACCGCTGCTTGAACATGGCGCAGAAGGCAATAATGAAGCAGGCCAGGCAGGTGTAAAAAAAGGCGGCACGGTTGATTTTTTCTATGTCCGCCATGGCTTCCCGGCAGCTGTCGAAATAGGAATAATCCTTTTCCAGCTTGGTGTGCTTCACCCGTTCCGCCTGTTCCCGGGCTTCCTGGTCGAAATCGATATTTGTATGGAATTCAGTTGGTTTCATGACTGTTCCTCCTGAGAATGGTTGAATTCGGATAAATCCTCCGGTATACACAGCTCCTGCATCACGCCGGGGGTTCCTTTGATGGCATCCGGTCTGTCCCGCCGGTTCAGCTCCCGGATCAGTTCTGTGGTGGAGGGCAGCTGTTCTTCCTTTGTGGGCAAAATGTCCAGAAACTGCGGGTAGCCCTCCTGCTCTGCAAGCTGCCGATCCATCCGGATCCCCAGAAAGCAGGCAACGGACGCTCCCAGGCTGGCGGTCATATTCAGAGATGCAGCAAGACCTGCCAGGGGCATCTGTCCATACCAGCCGCAGGCAATGACTGCGACAATCAGCAGGAGCGGAATGCACCAGAGCTGTTTTTTATAGGCAGCCCCGGTGATTAGCACCAGCTGAAATGGACAGTACCAGATGGCGTAAAGATACGCCCATTCCAGAATCCCCAGGGTCAGGAACAGCATCAGAAAGCCGATCAGGAAAATGAAACAGTTGATACCGCCGATGATCAGGAATGACCATTTGAGCAGCCGGTCCGAAAGCAGCTTTTTCCGGCGGCATTCGGCGTAATGGGCAGTCTGTGCGGCATGCTCTGCATGCTGCTGTAAGGGTACAGGCATGGAAAACCCTCCTCCCGCGTATATACACTTTTATTATAGCATAGTTTTCAGCGGTTGAAAAGTGTTTCTGCATATTTTTTTACAGAAAAGAGGTGCATATCCGGGCGGTCTGCCGGTTTGGGAACCGTTGGCATGTACATCCTGTGAAAAGCATAAAAAAACGCACTCCGTACAGGCGGAATGCGGTAAAATCGCTGAAATTGCTGAAAAACACTTGACAAGCCGGGGAACACATATTATAATTTTAGAATGTATCGTCATGGCTTATTGCTCAACTTTGCACAATAGTATACCACATCCGGCAAAGTGATGTCAAGAGGTTTTTGAAAAAAATCAGACGGTTTTTCCGGCTGACTGGTACAGGTGCAAAGGATTGACACGCAACTACAAAAAGGAGGGCTCCGCCTATGGCAGATGTGAAGGTTACACCCAAGCAGCTTGGCAAGAACACGAGAATGAGCTTCGGCAAGATCAATGAAGTTCTGGAAATGCCGAACCTGATTGAGGTGCAGAAGAATTCCTATAAGTGGTTTAAGGAAGAGGGCTTGAAGGAGGTTTTCCGGGACGTGGCAGCGATCACGGACTACAACGGAAACCTGGTGCTCAATTTTGTGGATTACAAAATTGACGATACGCCCAAGTATTCTATTGCAGAGTGCAAGGAGCGGGATGTAACCTATGCAGCGCCCCTGCGGGTGAAGGCTACGCTCTGGAATAAGGAAACCGGCGACGTAAAGGAAAGCGAAATCTTCATGGGGGATTTCCCGCTGATGACCGAAAGCGGTACCTTTGTCATCAACGGTGCGGAGCGTGTCATTGTCTCCCAGCTGGTGCGTTCCCCCGGTGTATATTATGCATTTGAAAAGGACAAGACCGGTAAGGATCTGTTCAAGGCAACCGTGATCCCCAACCGTGGTGCATGGCTGGAATATGAAATGGATTCCAACGATGTGGCGTATGTCCGGATTGATAAAAACAGAAAGATTCCGCTGACTACCTTTATCCGTGCCCTGGGTATCGGTACGGACGAGGAAATTGCGGAAATGTTCGGCAATGACGAGCGCCTGCGTCAGACCATCCTCCAGAAGGACGGTACGAAGAACAATTCCGACGCACTGATTGATGTATACAAGAAGCTCCGCCCGGGTGAGCCCCCGACGGTGGAAAGTGCAATCCAGCATCTGGATAATCTGTTCTTTGACGCAAAGCGCTATGACCTGTCCCGGTTCGGCCGCTACAAGTACAACAAGAAGCTGGGCATCGGTTCCCGTCTTGTGGGACATGTGCTGTCCAGACCGGTGGCCAATGAGCTGACCGGCGAGCTGCTGGCAGATGCCGGCGAGCGCCTGAGCTTTGAAAAGGCTATGGAAATCGAGCAGGCAGGCGTTTATGAAGCATATATCAATGTAGAGACCAAGGAATACTACACCAACGAGCAGAATGAAACGGCTGTCCGCATGGTGGAAAAGGAAGTCAAGGTCATCGGCAACGGCATGGTGGATCTGTCCGGCTATGTGGACTTTGACGTGCTGGAATACGGCATCAACGAAAAGGTTTCCTTTAAGGTGCTCAAGGAGATTCTGGAAAGCTCTGCGGATGAGCAGGAGCTGAAAGAGCAGATCAAGAAGCGTGCGGATGAGCTGGTACCCAAGCACATCATCCTGGATGACATTTATGCCACCATCAGCTATTTCTGCAACCTGTGCGAGGGCGTGGGTACGGTGGACGACATCGACCACCTGGGCAACCGGCGTATCCGTTCCGTGGGCGAGCTGCTGCAGAACCAGTTCCGCATCGGCTTTTCCCGTATGGAGCGTGTGATCCGGGAGCGGATGAACATCCAGGCACAGGATATGGACGTAATCACGCCCCAGGCACTGGTGAATATCCGCCCCATTACCGCAGCCATCAAGGAATTTTTCGGTTCCTCTCCGCTGTCCCAGTTCATGGATCAGACCAACCCCCTGGCTGAGCTGACCCATAAGCGCCGTCTGTCCGCCCTGGGTCCCGGCGGTCTGTCCCGTGACAGAGCCGGATTCGAGGTCCGTGACGTACACTACAGCCACTACGGCAGAATGTGCCCCATTGAGACCCCGGAAGGTCCGAACATCGGTCTGATCTCCTATCTGGCAACCTTTGCAAGAATCAACGAATACGGCTTTATTGAAGCCCCCTACCGGAAGGTGGATAAGGCAACCGGCGTTGTCACCGACGAGGTTGTCTATATGACTGCCGATGTGGAGGATAACTTCATTGTGGCACAGGCTAACGAGCCGTTGACCGAGGACGGGAAATTCGCCCGTCAGAGAGTCAACTGCCGGTACCGGGAGAAGATCCTGGAGTGTGACCGGGATCAGGTGGATTACATGGATGTATCCCCGAAGATGGTCGTATCCGTGGCAACCGCTATGATTCCCTTCCTGGAAAACGATGACGCAAACCGTGCGCTCATGGGCTCCAACATGCAGCGGCAGGCAGTGCCTCTGCTCAAGACCGAGCGTCCTTTTGTGGGCACCGGTATGGAATACAAGGCGGCGGTTGACTCCGGCGTCTGCATCATCTGCGCCGCAGACGGCGTGGTGGAAAGCGTCTGCGCTGACGAGATCATCGTCAAGCAGGAGGACGGTACCAAGCAGAAATATAAGCTGACCAAGTTCAAGCGTTCCAACCAGGGCACCTGCATCAACCAGCGCCCCATTGTCTCCGTAGGCGAGGCTGTGAAGCAGGGTCAGGTTCTGGCGGACGGTCCTGCAACGGCGGACGGCGAAATCTCCCTGGGCAAGAATGCACTCATCGGCTTCATGACCTGGGAGGGCTACAACTACGAGGACGCAGTTCTGCTGAACGAGCGTCTGGTGCGGGAGGATGTATTCACCTCCGTGCACATTGAAGAATACGAGATCGAGTGCCGTGACACCAAGCTGGGTCCGGAGGAAATCACCCGTGATATTCCCAACGTCAGCGATGATGCCCTGAAGGATCTGGACGAAAAGGGTATCATCCGCATCGGTGCGGAGGTACACTCCGGGGATATCCTGGTTGGTAAGGTAACCCCCAAGGGCGAAACCGAGCTGACCGCAGAGGAGCGGCTGCTCCGGGCGATCTTCGGCGAAAAGGCAAGAGAAGTCCGGGACAACTCCCTGAAGGTTCCCCACGGGGAAGCCGGCGTCATTGTGGACGTAAAGATTTTCACCCGGGAGAACTGCGACGAGCTGAGTCCTGGGGTCAACATGCTGGTGCGCTGCTATATTGCACAGAAGCGTAAGATTTCCGTGGGCGATAAGATGGCGGGCCGTCACGGAAACAAGGGCGTCGTTTCCCGAATCCTGCCGGAAGAGGATATGCCTTTCCTGCCGGATGGTACTCCGCTGGATATCGTACTCAATCCGCTGGGCGTACCTTCCCGTATGAACATCGGACAGGTGCTGGAGGTGCATCTGGGCATGGCTGCCAAGGCACTGGGCTGGCACATTATGACGCCGGTATTCGACGGTGCCCACGAGGATGACATCCGGGCATGCCTGAATGCAGCAAACGAGAAGAACAAGAAGATCCAGGCAGAGGCAACCGAGCAGTATTTCACCCTGAACACCATGGACAAGGTCATCAACCCCAACGCACTGGAAATGTGCGAGGACGGCAAGTTCACCCTGTACGATGGCAGAACCGGTGAAAAATTCGATAACCGTGTAACCGTGGGTTATATGTACTATCTGAAGCTGCACCACCTGGTTGATGACAAGATCCACGCACGTTCCGTTGGCCCCTACTCCCTGGTTACCCAGCAGCCTCTGGGCGGTAAGGCACAGTTCGGCGGCCAGCGTTTCGGTGAGATGGAAGTCTGGGCCCTGGAGGCATATGGCGCTGCATACACCCTGCAGGAGATTCTGACGGTCAAGTCCGATGATACAGTTGGACGTGTCAACACCTATGAAGCAATCGTAAAGGGCCAGAATGTGCCCAAGCCGGGCATTCCGGAATCCTTCAAGGTGCTGATTAAGGAGCTCCAGTCCCTGGGTCTGGATGTCAGAGTTCTGGACGAGAATCAGGAAGAGATTGACCTGAAGCAGAATTTTGATGATGATGACGACATCATTCCCCAGCCGGTGTCCTTTGCGGATGAAGAAACCGCAGACGGCAATTACTACGGCAACGATGATATGGGCGATGCTGGCTTCAGCATGGACGGCGAAGAGGAAGACGAGGATGACCTGACCCTGCCGGAGGATGGGGAGAGCGATGATGTGTTCAGCTTTGACCTTTCCGGCGATGAGGATATCTGAATAAGCGGAGGCGGGGCGTGACGCCCTGCCTGCTATGCGATACAGTAGCGTGTCAGCACGCTACCTCTTACGATGAATTTAGGAGGTACTGATTTGGAATTTTCAACTTTTGACTCCATCAAAATCGGCCTGGCATCCCCGGAGCAGATCCGTAACTGGTCCTACGGTGCTGTGGAGCGTCCGGAAACCATCAACTACAGAACCCAGAAGCCGGAGCGGGACGGTCTGTTCTGCGAACGCATTTTCGGACCCACCAAGGACTGGGAGTGCCACTGCGGCAAGTTCAAGAAGATCCGCTTCAAGGGCAAGGTCTGCGACCGCTGCGGCGTTGAGGTAACCCGGGCAAAGGTGCGCCGTGAGCGAATGGGTCACATTGAGCTGGCGGCTCCGGTTTCCCACATCTGGTACTTCAAGGGCACCCCGTCCAGAATCGGACAGGTGCTGGAGGTATCCCAGAAGCGGCTGGAGGAGGTTCTCTACTTCACCAAGTACATTGTGCTGGATCCGGGCGGGACGGATCTGGTCAAGAAACAGCTGCTCAGTGAGAAGGAGTATCTGTCCTATCAGGAAAAATACGGGGACGACTTTAAGGCGGAAATGGGTGCAGAAGCCATCTACAAGCTGCTGCAGGAATTTGACCCGGCTCGCTATGATGTGATGAAGAACAAGCTGGTCATGAGCGGCAAGCTGAGCCTGGACAAGACCCAGCGGGAGGCCTGCAAGAACTGTGAGTTTGCACACAACTGTAAGGAGTGCGCATTCTGCCAGGATGTGGACGCTGAATGGCGCAACAACCTGGAGGTTGCTTCCGATGAGCTGAAGGAAGAGCTGCAGGGACTGCCTGCAGGACAGAAAAAGATCAAGCTGCTGAAGCGGCTGGAGATTATCGAGGCCTTCCGGTTGTCCGGCAACAAGCCGGAGTGGATGGTGATGACCGTCATTCCGGTGATTCCCCCGGAGCTTCGGCCCATGGTCATGCTGGATGGCGGCCGTTATGCCACTTCCGACCTGAATGATCTGTACCGTCGGGTCATTAACCGAAACAATCGTCTGAAGCGTATGCTGACCCTGGAGGCGCCGGATATCATCATCCGCAACGAGAAGCGTATGCTCCAGGAAGCGGTGGATGCCCTGATCGACAACGGCCGTCACGGCAGACCGGTTACCGGCCCCAACAACCGTGCCCTCAAGTCCCTGTCCGATATGCTGAAGGGCAAGCAGGGACGGTTCCGTCAGAACCTGCTGGGTAAGCGTGTTGACTACTCCGGCCGTTCCGTTATCGTAGTCGGTCCGGAGCTGAAGATGTACCAGTGCGGTCTGCCCAAGGAAATGGCGCTGGAGCTGTTCAAGCCCTTTGTGCTGAAGCGTCTGGTGGATACCAAGGTCATTGCCAATATCAAGAGCGCAAGAAAAATGGTGGACCGTGCCTCCACGGAGGTATGGGACGCTCTGGAAAACGTCATCAAGGATCATCCGGTGCTGCTGAACCGTGCACCTACCCTGCACAGACTGGGTATCCAGGCCTTTGAGCCGGTGCTGGTAGAGGGCCGTGCCCTGAAGCTGCATCCGCTGGTATGTACCGCATACAACGCAGACTTCGACGGCGACCAGATGGCGGTGCATCTGCCCCTGTCCGCAGAGGCACAGGCAGAGGCCCGGTTCCTGATGCTGGCGGCAAATAACCTGCTGAAGCCCTCCGACGGATGCCCGGTAGCAGTGCCCACACAGGATATGGTGCTGGGTTCCTATTACCTGACCATGCTGAAGCAGGGTGAGCCCGGCGAAGGGAAGGTGTTCCGTGACCAGGATGAGGCCCTGATGGCCTACTATGAGCACGATGTTTCCCTGCATGCGGCCATCAAGGTACGGGTAACCAAGGATATCGGCGAGCGAAAGGTATCCAAGATCATCGACTGCACTGTGGGCAGACTGATCTTCAACGAAAATATTCCCCAGAATCTGGGCTATGTGGACAGAACCAATTCCGACAAGCAGTTCGACCTGGAGGTTTCCTTCCTGGTTGGCAAGAAGCAGCTGTCCGACATTATCGAGCGCTGCATCCGGATCCACGGCACCACCACCACCTCCGAGGTGCTGGATAAGATCAAGGCGCTGGGCTTCAAGTTCTCCACCAAGGCGGCCATTACCGTAGCAGTATGCGATGCGGAGATTCCGCCCCAGAAGAAGGATATTCTGGCTGCAGCGGACAAGAAGATCGAGGAGATTACCGAGCAGTACGAATACGGCTATATCTCCCAGGAGGAGAAGTCCAAGCAGTTCATCCAGATCTGGAACCAGGCTACGGATGATGTCACAACTGCGCTGAAGAAGAATCTGGATCAGTATAACCCCATCTTCATGATGGCGGATTCCGGTGCCCGTGGTAGTATCAACCAGATTCGTCAGCTGGCAGGTATGCGTGGACTGATTGCCAACACCTCCGGTGCCACCATCGAAATGCCCATCAGAGCAAACTACCGTGAAGGTCTGAATATTCTGGAATACTTCATTTCCTCCCGTGGTGCCCGAAAGGGTCTGGCAGATACGGCGCTGCGTACCGCAGACTCCGGTTATCTGACCCGCCGTCTGGTAGATGTATCCCAGGATGTCATCATCCGGGAGCATGACTGCCACACGGACGATGGCATTGAGGTTTATGAAATCCGCAACGGCAACGAAATGATCGAGCCTCTGGCAGAGCGTCTGGTAGGCAGATACCTGGTAGAGGATCTGCGGGACGACAAGGGCGAGCTGATCGTTTCCAAGAACAAGCTGATGAACTCCAGCGATGCAAAGCGTGTGGTGGAATCCGGTGCGGAGCACATCAAGATCCGTTCCGTGCTGCGCTGCAAGGCAAAGCAGGGCGTATGTGCTAAGTGCTACGGTGCAAACCTGGCAAACGGCAACCTGGTGAACGTGGGCGAAGCGGTAGGTATCATTGCAGCACAGTCCATTGGTGAGCCGGGTACCCAGCTGACCATGCGTACCTTCCATACGGGCGGTATCGCTTCCGCAGAGGATATCACACAGGGTCTTCCCCGTGTTGAGGAGCTGTTTGAGGGCAGACGTCCGAAGAATGCGGCGATCCTTGCCAGAATGAGCGGCCGTGTCCAGATCGAAGAGGTCAACAAGACTCGGAATGTGGTGCTGACCAATCTGGAAACCGGCGAAACCGAAACCTATATGATCCCCTATAACTTCAAGATCCGTGTACGTCCGGGTCAGGACATCGAAAAGGGCGAAAAGCTCACCGAGGGCAATATCTACCCCACCGACATCCTGAATATTCTCGGCCCCCAGGCGGTTCAGAACTATATCATCGACGAGGTACAGAAGGTATACCGTCTCCAGGGTGTTGACATCAACGACAAGCACATTGAGGTTATCGTGCGCCAGATGCTGCGCAAGATCAAGGTTGAGGATTCCGGCAGCAGCTATCTGCTCCCCGGTGCTCTGGTAGACTCCAAGGAGGTTGCACAGATCAACGAGGAGATTCAGGAGCGGATCAACAACGGTGAGGAGACCCTTTCCCTGGTTACCACCACACCGGTGCTGCAGGGTATCACCAAGGCTTCCTCCAGTTCGGAGAGCTTCCTGTCCGCCGCTTCCTTCCAGGAAACCACAAAGGCGCTGACGGATGCTGCAATCCGGGGCAAGAGCGACCATCTGCTGGGTCTGAAGGAAAATGTAATCATCGGTAAGCTGGTACCTGCCGGCACCGGTATGGACATCTATAATAAGGTACAGGTAGTCAAGAACGAGGGCTATCTGGAGCATGCGGCAGCGGCAAGCAATTCTGCTACCATGCTGTAAGCTGTAGTTTAAGTCAACAGATCCCCGGAGCGCAGGACGCAGTATTCAGCGGCGGCGTTCCGGGGACTTTTGTTTCGGAGGGATTATGAAAGGAATCGGATGGATGATGGGCCTGGCGGCAGGATTTGCGGCCATGTTCTGTGTGGGCTGGGTCTGCCGGGCGGATACGGATGACAGCGGCAGGTATACTTATGAAATCCAGGACGGCAAAGCGGCGATTCTCCATTACACCTGGCATGAGGAGGATGAGACCCTGACGGTGCCGGACACCCTGGGGGGAGCGCCGGTAACGGAGCTTGCTGCCGGTGCCTTTACCGCATGCTATTCGGATACCGTGATACTACCTGAAGGGCTGACCATCATCGGGGAGAACTGCTTTCAGGATTGCGGATACCTGACGCAGATCACCCTTCCCCGGGGGTTGGAAACCATCGGCGCCTCTGCCTTTGATTCCTGCACCATGCTCCGGCAGGTGGAGATTCCGGATTCGGTAACGGAAATTGAAGCTGCCGCATTCAGCGGCACCCCCTGGCTGGAGGAGAGAAGTGAGGATGTAGTCATCGTGGGGGATGGAATCCTGCTGGCATACCGGGGGGATGTAGCCACATATGAAATTCCGGAAACGGTGCACAGCATTGCCGCTTACGCCTTTGCAAACTGCACCGTGCTGGAGTCTGTGACCATTCCTGCTTCGGTAAAGGCAATCCGGGAGGGGGCGTTCGACAACTGTACAGCCTTGACGGAGGTAATCCTGCCCCAGAACGCAGAGATTACCGTCAGTGTGGATGCCCTGCTCAATACGCCCTGGTTCCGAAATCAGCCGGATGGCTGCGTGTTGATCGGCAAGACCTTGTACCGGTACAAGGGAAGTGAAAAGAACCCGGTCATACCGGAGGGGGTTACCGTCATCGGGGAATCTGCCTTTGAGCGGACGGAAATTGTTTCGGTAACCCTGCCCCCGGGGGTAACGGAAATCCGGCGTGCCGCCTTCTATGGCTGCGAGTCGCTCCGGAGCGTTTTCATGTCCCCGGGGCTGGAGCGCATTGAAACCATGGGCTTTTACCACTGTACCGCCTTGTCCGGTGTGGTGCTGCCGGAGGGGCTGGATTCAATCGGAGATTATGCTTTTGCCGCATGCCCCGGACTGCAGACAATGACCGTGCCGGCCTCTGTTACAGAGCTGGGAAACCGGTGTCTGGGCTATGATTATATCTCCGGAGAGGAAGGCTTTGTGCTCCGGCAGGATTTCCGGCTCTGCACGGAAAGTAAAGCGGCAAAGGACTATGCAGCTGCCGCCGGAATACCGGTTGTTCCGCCGGAGGATGCAAAGGGAGCCGGAAACACGCCCACAGGCATGTCCATAGGCAGAAAGCGGCTGCTGTTCGGCGGCGTGATGCTGGCAGGCGGGGGATGCCTTGGACTGCTCTGTCTGCTTTTGCGGCGGAAAGGCCAGAAAACAGCGGAAAAATGACGGGATGCGCCGGAAATTTTCCATATGGGCTTGACAAACCGGAAACAGAGGTATATAATAGACTAGTATGCGGCACTCTATTGGTGCAGGCATAAATATTGAAGAAAAGGAGGAAAACTATGCCAACCTTTAATCAGCTGGTACGTAAGGGCAGAACAGTTGCGGAGGTGAAGTCTACCGCTCCGGCTCTCCAGAAGGGCTACAATGCGAAGAAGAAGACCACCATCAACCAGAGCTCTCCGCAGAAGCGTGGCGTTTGCACTGCTGTCAGAACTTCCACACCGAAGAAGCCGAACTCTGCGATGAGAAAGATTGCCAGAGTACGTCTGACAAACGGCTACGAAGTAACTGCTTACATTCCGGGTATCGGTCATAACCTGCAGGAGCACAGCGTGGTTCTGATCCGTGGCGGACGTGTAAAGGATCTCCCTGGTGTGCGTTACCACATCATCCGCGGTACCTTGGATGCACAGGGCGTTGCCAACAGAGCACAGGCTCGTTCCAAGTACGGCGCAAAGCAGCCGAAGGCAGCTAAGAAGTAGGATTCAACAAGCCACAGGATATAATGTGGAGATGATATAGACGCCCCTTGGGGCAGATATACCTCTGCATTGGTCTTGACGGTCAACACATGCAATGTGTGAACGAGTACCTATGAATTCATGAATCTATGTGAAGGAGGGAAGCGAAATGCCAAGAAGAGGTAATATCGCAAAGCGCGATGTATTGCAGGATCCTGTATACAACTCCAAGCTTGTCACCCGTCTGATCAACAACATCATGCTGGACGGCAAGAAGGGTGTTGCGCAGAAGATCGTTTATGAGGCATTTGAAATCGTCGCTGAAAAAACAGGCAAGGACGCACTGGAGGCTTTTGAACAGGCAATGGAGAACATCATGCCGGTTCTTGAGGTAAAGGCTCGCAGAATGGGCGGTGCCACCTATCAGGTTCCGATGGAGGTTCGCCCGGAGCGTCGTCAGACACTTGGTCTGAGATGGATGACCAAGTATGCAAGACTGAGAAATGAAAAGACCATGAAGGAAAAGCTGGCAGGCGAAATCATGGACGCACTCAACGGCACCGGCGGTGCTTGCAAGAAGCGTGACGATACACATAAGATGGCAGAGGCAAACAAGGCATTTGCACATTACCGTTGGTAATGGTTCTTATGTGTTGATAAGATAGGAGGAGAATTATGCCTAGAGATTGTTCTTTGGAACAGACCCGAAATATTGGTATAATGGCTCACATTGACGCAGGCAAGACTACCACCACCGAGCGTATCCTGTTCTATACAGGTATCACGCACAAAATCTGCGAGGTGCACGAGGGTGCTGCGACAATGGACTGGATGGAGCAGGAGCAGGAGAGAGGTATTACCATTACCTCTGCTGCAACCACTGCACACTGGGCAGGCCACAGAATCAATATTATCGACACCCCCGGCCACGTTGACTTTACAGTAGAGGTTGAGCGTTCTTTGAGAGTACTCGACGGCTCTGTAACTGTTTTCTGTGCAAAGGGCGGTGTTGAGCCCCAGTCTGAAACCGTATGGCGTCAGGCTGATAAATATCACGTTCCGAGAATGGCGTATGTCAACAAGATGGACATCATGGGTGCCAACTTCTACAACGTTGTTGACATGATGAAGACCAGACTGCACTGCAACGCTGTTCCGATTCAGCTGCCCATCGGCTCTGAAGCGGATTTCAAGGGACTGATCGACCTTGTTGAGATGAAGGCGTATGTTTACTACGATGATCTTGGAAAGGACATCCGTGTAGAGGAAATTCCCGCCGACATGATGGACAAGGCACAGGAATATCACGATGCAATGATCGAAAGCGCTGCTGAGCAGGACGATGAGCTGCTGGAGAAGTATCTGAGCGGCGAAGAACTGACCATCGACGAGATCAAGAGATGCATCCGTGAAGGCACACTGGCGAACACCTTCGTTCCGGTTGTGTGCGGTACTTCCTACAAGAACAAGGGCGTTCAGAAGCTGCTGGATGCAATTGTTGACTATATGCCCTCTCCGCTGGATGTGCCCCCGATCAAGGGCGTAAACCCGGAGACCGGCGAAGAGGTTGAAAGACCTTCTTCCGACGAAGAGCCCTTTGCTGCACTTGCTTTCAAGATTGCAACTGACCCCTTCGTTGGTAAGCTGTGCTTCTTCCGTGTATACTCCGGTACCGTTGACGCCGGTACTACCGTACTGAACGCAACCAAGGACAACCGGGAGAGACTCGGCCGTATTCTGCAGATGCACTCCAACCACAGAAAGGATATCGAAACTGTATATGCAGGGGATATCGCTGCTGCAGTTGGTCTGAAGAATACCACCACAGGTGACACCCTGTGTGACGAAAAGCACCCGGTTATTCTGGAATCCATGGAATTCCCGGATCCGGTTATCAACCTGGCAATCGAGCCCAAGACCAAGGCTGGTCAGGAGAAGATGGGTATTGCACTGTCCAAGCTGGCAGAGGAAGACCCCACCTTCAGAACCTGGACCGATGAAGAAACCGGTCAGACCATTATCGCCGGCATGGGCGAGCTCCACCTGGAAATCATCGTGGACAGACTGTTCCGTGAATTCAAGGTTGAAGCAAACGTTGGTGCGCCCCAGGTTTCCTATAAGGAAGCCATCAAGGGCACGGCTGATGTTGACCACAAGTATGCTAGACAGTCCGGTGGTAAGGGTCAGTACGGTCACGTTAAGATCCAGATCGAGCCCAATGAGCCTGGCAAGGGCTATGAATTCATCAACGACGTTGTGGGCGGTGCTATTCCGAAGGAATACATCCCGGCAGTCGATCAGGGTATCCGGGGCGCTATGCAGTCTGGTGTTCTGGCAGGCTATCAGGTCGTTGACGTGAAGGTTCGTCTGTATGACGGTTCCTACCACGAAGTAGACTCTTCTGAAATGGCATTCAAGATCGCCGGTTCTATGGCGTTCAAGGAAGCTATGCGCAAGGCAAACCCGGTTCTGATGGAGCCCATCATGAAGGTCGTTGTTATCGTGCCTGAGGAATACATGGGCGATGTCATCGGCGACCTGAATTCCCGCCGTGGCCAGATTCTGGGCATGGAAGCAAGACCCGGCGCACAGCAGATCAACGCTCTGGTTCCGCTGTCTGAAATGTTCGGTTACTCCAATGACCTGCGTTCCAAGACACAGGGCCGTGGCCAGTACTCTATGGAACCCCACAGCTATCTGGAGGTTCCGAAGTCCATTGCAGAGAAGATCATGCACGAGCGCAACAAGGATAAGGAATAAATTTTCCGAAATCACTTGCATTTACCTGTAATATCTGATAAAATAGAGTTATCAGATTTGCACTAACCAATACTATCAACGAGGAGGAAATTCCAATGGCAAAGGCTAAATTTGAAAGAACCAAGCCCCATGTTAACATCGGCACAATCGGTCACGTTGACCATGGTAAGACCACACTTACCGCTGCAATCACCAAGACCCTGGCACTGAAGGGCCAGGCTCAGTATGAGGCTTACGATATGATCGATAAGGCTCCTGAGGAGAGAGAGCGTGGTATTACAATCAATACCGCTCACGTTGAATACGAGACTGACAAGCGTCACTACGCACACGTTGACTGCCCCGGCCACGCTGACTATGTTAAGAACATGATCACCGGTGCAGCTCAGATGGACGGCGCTATCCTCGTTGTTGCAGCTTCCGATGGCCCGATGGCTCAGACCCGTGAGCACATCCTGCTGGCTCGTCAGGTAGGTGTTCCGGCAATCGTTGTATTCATGAACAAGGCTGACCAGGTTGACGATCCTGAGCTGCTGGAGCTGGTTGAAATGGACATCAGAGATCTGCTGTCTTCCTATGACTTCCCGGGCGATGATACACCGATCATTATCGGTTCCGCTCTGGCTGCACTGGAAGCTCCGGATGATCTGAGCAATGAGGCTTACAAGCCGATTCTGGAACTGATGGATGCAGTTGATGATTACATCCCCAGCCCGGAGCGTGATGATGCAAAGCCCTTCCTGATGCCGATCGAGGATACGATGACCATTTCCGGCCGTGGTACCGTTGTTACCGGTAGAGTGGAGAGAGGTAAGCTGAATCTGAACGAGACTGTTGAAATCGTTGGTCTGTCTGACGAGAAGCTCAGCACCGTTGTTACCGGTATTGAGATGTTCCGTAAGACCCTGGACTACGCTGAAGCAGGCGACAACATCGGTGCTCTGCTCCGTGGTATCACAAGAGACCAGGTTGAAAGAGGCCAGGTTCTCTGCAAGCCCGGCTCCATTCACCCCCACACCAAGTTCAAGGGCCAGGTTTATATCCTGAAGAAGGAAGAGGGCGGCCGTCACACACCGTTCTTCAACAACTACAGACCCCAGTTCTACTTCAGAACAACCGACGTTACCGGTATCATCACTCTGCCTGAGGGCGTTGAGATGTGCACACCCGGCGATAACGTTGAGATGGACGTTGAGCTGATCACCCCGATCGCTATCGAGGAAGGTCTGCGTTTCGCTATCCGTGAGGGCGGCAGAACCGTAGGTTCCGGCGTCGTTACCAAGATCAACGGCTAATCAAGCTTTAAAAAAGAGAAGGCATACCGCCTTCTCTTTTTCTTATCCAGAAAAAAAGCGCAGGACACACGCCCTGCGCTTTCATTATTGCTTTAAGCCATCCCGGTGCTGTAGAACTGCATGATGATCCAGATCAGTACAAAGGCAATGGCCAGGGGCAGGCAGGTACCGCCTGCGTGCTTGATGGCTTCCCTGTACTGGGGCAAAGGATAATTTCGGGTGCGAAGCCTGGAGATCTTCCGGATGGCGTGCTGCCGGTACAGGTAGTTTGCGAACAGGCACATAAAAACAGAGAATGCCAGATCCAGCAGAGAGCACCCGCTTACCAGCAGCTGAAAGAACAGACTGTTGGTGTGGAAGAGATTGGCGATCAGGGAAAAGCCCTCCATCTGTCCCATCAGCATAAGTGCTGCCGGAATACTTAACAAAAATTGTACTCCCAGGGAAAGCAGTGTCCATAGCCACATCTTTCGGTTGACAAAGAATACATGGGGGAAGAACAATGCCATGGCATTGAAGGAAATTTTCTTGCCTGTTCGCTTCATTGCAGTAAACAGCGACAGGTAATACAGCTGGTTGGAGCCGACGAAATCGCCCATCTCCGCCACAGTGGCACCTCCTAGATCCTCCTCAGGATTCAGTCCCAGCAGAGGCTGTTCCGGGTCGATCTGTATGCCGGCAAGTTCAACCTGTTGACCGTTATTCTGCGCTTGTCTTTCTGCCGATTGGAGGGGCATGCCGCAGCCGGAGCAGAACGAAGCGTCCGGCAGGTTCCTGTAGTGGCAGCGGGGGCATTCCTTCCGCTGGCTTTCTGCTGTCCGGGCCTCCTGCTGGGATTTCCAGCTCTCTCCGGACTGATGCAGGGCGGTATTGATACATTCCCCCGTCTCCGCCCAGCAGGAGCGGTGATAGGGAGAGCCGCACCGGGGGCATACCACTACATCGTCCTCCGAATGGAAGGGTTTCCCGCATTTTGTACATAATTCGTTGGTATAGTCCATTTAATCTCATCGGGCCTGACCCGATGCTCTCCTTTCTCTGAACAGCAATAAACTGCTATGCATTTATTATACCACAGTTTCGAAAAAATTCAAGAAAAGATTTGCAGTTTCAATGATTTTGTAGTATAATATATATTGTATTGCGTTGAATCGTTTGAATTGAGAAAAGGATGGATTTTTATGGTTTTACTGGATGAGTTACGGGTAGAGCTGGTGGGATATCGTCCCCAGCTCAAGGAGCTTGGAGATGTGCTCCAGGTGGCGCATGCTCAGTCCGAGCTGGATGACCTGCGCATTCAGGTCACATATGACGGTTTCTGGGATGATGCGGAAAAGTCCCAGAAGGTGATGCAGAAAATCCGCAGGCTGGAGAATACGGTGGATAAATTCCGCCACTTGAATCAGAAGCTGGAGGATACCATTGCCCTGATTGATCTTTGCATCGAGGAGGATGATGACAGCTCCAACGAGGAGATCCTCCAGGACGTGGAGTCTTTTAAGGAGGAACTGGAGGCGGAGAAGCTTTCTACTCTGCTGACCGGGGAATATGACGGCTCCAATGCGATCCTGACCTTCCACGCCGGGGCAGGGGGCACCGAGGCCCAGGACTGGGCACAGATGCTGTACCGGATGTACAACCGCTGGGCAGAGCGGCATGACTTCAAAATCAGCCTGCTGGATTATCTGGACGGGGACGAGGCAGGGCTCAAGAGCGCTTCCATGCTGGTGGAGGGACAGAACGCCTACGGATTTTTAAAGTCCGAGGCCGGAGTGCATCGTCTGGTGCGGGTATCCCCCTTTGACGCCTCCGGCAGGCGGCATACTTCCTTTGCGGCTCTGGAGGTTATGCCGGAAATTGACGACAGTATGGAGGTGGACATCCGGCCGGAGGACGTGAAAATGGACGTGTTCCGTTCCAGCGGCGCCGGCGGTCAGCACATCAACAAAACCAGCTCCGCAGTGCGTCTGACCCATATTCCCACGGGCATCGTGGTGTCCTGTCAGACCCAGCGAAGCCAGTTCCAGAACCGGGATTTTGCCATGAAGATGCTCCGTTCCAAGCTGGTTGAGATCAAGGAACGGGAACACCTGGAGAAGATCTCGGACATTAAGGGCGTGCAGAAGGAAATCGCATGGGGCGCACAGATCCGTTCCTATGTGTTCATGCCCTACACCCTGGCGAAGGATCACCGCACCGGCTTTGAAAACGGCAATATTACCGCCGTGATGGACGGGGATCTGGACGGATTTATCAACGCTTACCTGAAGGCGCTGAGCAACGGCACCCTGAATCAGAAGGAAGTATAACACATAACCGCTCCGTATGCTGTATACGGAGCGGTTTCTTTCGATTATCCTCTGGAGCAGTTGATGGTGTCCTCGATCTGGTCAAAGAGCTCGCTGTATTTCATGTTTGTGCCTTCAAATCGGGTAAGGCCTCCCCGCAGGCTCAGGGGCAGGGACAGTCCCTGGCGAAAGTGCACCGGCTCTCCGTTGTGGGCAAGCACACGCTGCATCAGCTGCTCTGCCTCCTGTGGTTGCCGGATATCCGTGACCAGAGCATATTCATCGCCCCCCACACGCACCAGCAGCATGTTTTCTCCCTGTTCCTGCTCGATCCGTTCCAAGGAGGTGCGGATCAGCAGATCTCCTGCCTCTCTGCCGTATGTGTCATTGGTTTCCATCAGTCGCACCGTGTCAAAGCAGATGATGTAACAATCCCGGCGGCTTCCGAGAAAATCGTACAATTCAGAAATATCAAAACGTTGGTTTGGCATATCAGTACCTCCGGTCTGGTTGAGGAGCAGACGAGGATACAAATCAGTAAATCGCCGGCTGCTCCGGAATACGGAGGGGTTCACGCCCCAGAGCCTTGAAAATGCCCGGGCAAATACTTCTGGGGAATGGTACTGAAACTGCAAAGCGATCTCCGTGACGCTGCGTTCCGTACTGCACAGCAGTCTTGCCGCATGGGTCAGACGCCGTTTGCTGATATATTCCCCCACGCTGAAATGCACCGCATAGCGAAACAGCTTTTGCAGCCCGGACAGAGACACATAGCAGGCGTTTGCCACATCCTGCTGGGTGAATTCCTCCTCCAGGTTTTGTTCGATGTATGCAAGGGCTTCGGTCAGCACTTCAAAGTTCTTCAAGCGATCATCCCCTGTTGATGAATGGATACCGGTATCGTATCTTTAGTATACCAGATCTGTCCGGCATGCGCTTGACGTTTTGAGCAAATTCTGACGCATGCTATGCCATGCTGCCCAGTATCGCTTCTGCACAGCGGATCCCGTCCACGGCTGCGGAGGTGATGCCCCCGGCATAGCCTGCCCCCTCGCCGCAGGGATACAGCCCGGCAAGACCGGTGGACTGCAGGTTCTCGCCCCGGAGAATCGGCACCGGGGAGGAGCTTCTGGTTTCAGGGCCGGTCAGCATAGCGTCTGCATCATCAAAGCCCGGCAGCAGCTGCCCTAGCCGGGGCAGTGCCAGCCGCAGGGAGCGGCAGACGTATTTCGGCAGGTATTCCTCCGGAGGAAGCAGCAGGGTGCCCGGGTCATAGGTGGGCTGT
>JALELB010000006.1 GCA_022768805.1 Ruminococcus sp. | reverse complement strand
TCCGCCTGCTGCCGGATCTGTTCGGTATATGCGCCGGTGGTGATGACCGCCTGGCGGATGCCGCTGGCAGCCAGCAGCCGCAGCTGCCGGGACAGAATGGTTTCTCCCCCGGGCAGGGGCAGCAGGCATTTGGGCTTATCTTCGGTTAGCTTTCCCATCCGGCTGCCTGTGCCGGAATTGAATATCAATGCTTTCATGTGCTGATGTTCTCCATAAAGCGCAGTTTATTTTCCTCCGGGGAGGTGGAGGGTCTGCCCAGATCCTCCCGGGAGCCGGGACGGACACGGACAATCAATGCCGCCTTCTGCTGTTTCAATTGCAGCATGCCCTGCCGGAGCTGTTCAGCATTTTCGGCGGTATATACCCGGAAGCCGCAGCCCTCCAGAATCTTCTTTATGTCAATCTGAAAGCCCACGGTTTTCTGCCCGCCTACGGATTCGTGACAGCCGTTGTTGATGAGAATGTATTTCAGATTTCTGCCGCCGGTACAGCCGTTGACGGCGCTGGCACCCATGTGCATGAGAAATGCACCGTCCCCGTCGATGCAGTAGATGTTCTTGTCCGATGCCAGACTCAGCCCCAGGGCGATGGAGGAGGCATGCCCCATGGAGCCTACGGTGAGAAAGTCGTTGCCATGCCCCTGGCCGGAAGCCTCCCGCAGCGCATAAAGCTCCCGGGAGGTTTTCCCGGTGGTGGACACGATGAAATCCTTCTCTGACAGGCAGGAGAGAATTACCCCCAGCGCCTGCTCTCTGGTCATAGTGAAGCTGCAAGGCTCCGGCTGGAACGGGTATCCGGAAAAGGTGTTTTTCCGGATGACAAGCGCCGGGATGCAGCCCTGTTCCAGAAGCTCTGCACAGTCTGACAGGGTTTCACGCCAGTTATTATCCAGGATCCGGGCGGGGATACCCATGGTCTCCAGCAGGGGCAGGGTGATGAGGCCCTGCTTTTTGTGCTGGGGTTCATCCCTGGTGCCGGGCTCTCCCCGCCAGCCGATCAGCAGCAGCATGGGGATCCGGTAAACCAGCGCATCCGCCAGGGACAGCAGGGGATTGACCGCATTGCCGATGCCGGAGTTCTGCATAAACACCACTGCGGGTCTGCCGGTGGCCAGGTAATGTCCGGCGGCAATGCCCACTGCATTGCCCTCGTTTGCAGCGATCACGTAGTTTTTTCCTGCCCGGTCAGAGAGACATGCGCACAGGGATTGCAGCAGGGAATCGGGCACGCCGGTAAAAAAGTCCAGTCCCATATGGGAAAGCGTCTCATAGAATGTGGTCGGATCAATCATGCTGTGCTTCCTCCGTGATATGCAGAATGTGTTCCGCCGGGTCGCAGTAGCAGGCATCCGCATACCCGGCGCTTCCGGTGGCAAGGATGGATTCCGCTGTCAGACGCATGGCTCTATAAGCGCTTCTGGTGAGATGATTGGCGTAAATCAGCATATCTGCGCCGGCCTGGTGCAGAATCTGGGCGGATACCGCCGGGTACATAGTGGGAATACACACCAGGGGCATTCCAGGCAGCTGCGCTTTGCACCGGCGGCAGAATTCCAGCACCTCACCGCCGGTTTTGTCCAGACTGTGAATCACAATGCCGTCCGCTCCGGCCTTTGCATAGATCACTGCCCGTTCCAGTGCCTCCTCCATGCTATGTCCTGCAATGAGGCTTTCGATTCTGGCAAGAATCCAGATGCCCGGTGCCTGCTCCTTTGCATCAGCCAGCTTTTCTGTGAACATCCGGGGATTCTCCAGCAGCTGTGTACGGGCGCAGCCATACAGGGAGTTGTACTTTTGCCCCCGCTTGTCCTCCACCACCAGAGCAGATACCCCCGCCTGGGCATACTGCCTTGCAGCACCGGAAAAGTCTCCCTGGCCATTATCGCAGTCCACCAGCAGGGGCTTATGGCTGACCTGCCGGATTGTACGGACTGCCGCCAGCTTTTCGGACAAAGGCATGCTGCCGTCATCCGGCATGCCTGCCGCAGCTGCGTGGCAAAGCCCGCTGAGCCACAGCCCGTCAAATTCCACCCGGTTTCCCTGGGAATCTGCGGCACAGGCATGCTCTGCTGTATAGGCCTCCAGTCCGTTGACCGCTTCCAGAATCCGCAGAAGCGGCTTTTTTCCCAGCAATATGGAGAGAGGATTTTCATGCATTCCGGTTTCCTCCTTTTCTGGTAAGCATCCGGTACAGCAGCTGTCCGGTGAGCCG
>JALELB010000044.1 GCA_022768805.1 Ruminococcus sp. | reverse complement strand
AGAACTGCTCGTCGCAGTTGAACACGACGAGCAGGCAGTCAGAAAAGCCGAACAGGAAAAGATTGATTTGAAGGTTTTTCTTGAGGCGATTCGTGAGTGTACTGACTTAAAAGAATTAACACCCACCATTGTAAATACTTTAATCAAGCGAATTGAAATCCACAACAGCGAAAAGGGCGAAGACGGTTTGAAGCACGTTCCCGTTGATATTTCTTTTACTGCTGTGGGGATAATCAATATTCCGACCGAAAAGGAACTGATTGCGGCAATGGAAGAAATGAGAGAAAACCCGCTGAAATCCGCTTGAAACAAAGGAAAACGGTGCAGCCCTCACGGGCTACACCGCATCCTACATAGCGACTGTCCTTTAGAGTACGACTCTAAACCGATGCCTTTTTTCTGACCATAAACAAAAGCGCCGGATCATAACGACCCGGCGCGTTCTGTAAGCAATCAGTTGATGCTTCTCTTTACGTAACTGGTGTGCAGCAGCTGGTGTGCCTTATGGCTGCCCGGCTTCTCCAGGTAGGTATCATAAAGCTCCTTGATGCCTGCATTCTCGTGGGACTTCCGTACTGCCTTTGCAGCGTCGTTGTTGTACAGCACGCTTGCACGCTTTGCACGATAATCGCCGAAGTTGCGCTCTGCAGGAGAAACCTGAGGCTGACCGCCGCCGTTGATACAGCCGCCGGGACAACCCATGATTTCAATAAAGTGATAATCCGCCTCGCCGGCATTCACCTTATCCAGCAGTGCTCTTGCATTGGACAGACCGCTTGCAACTGCCAGCTTCACTTCTGTGCCGGCAACGTTGTACGTAGCTTCCTTGATGCCGTCCAGACCACGAACCTCATGGAAGTCCAGGCTGGGCAGTTCCTTATTCTCCAGAACCTCTACAACAGTTCTCAAAGCAGCCTCCATAACGCCGCCGGTTGCACCGAAGATAACGCCGGCGCCGGAGGACAGACCCAGAGGCAGATCAAACTCTTCATCCGGCAGAGCCTGGAAGTTGATGCCTGCACGCTGGATCATTCTGCCCAACTCACGGGTGGTCAGTGCAATATCCACATCCGGCACACCGTTTGCAGCCTGATCGTCACGGCCGATCTCAAACTTTTTTGCAGTACAGGGCATAACAGAAACCACAACCATATCCTTGGGATCGATGCCCATCTTCTCTGCATAGTAGCTCTTTGCGATTGCGCCGAACATCTGCTGGGGAGACTTACAGCTGGACAGATTATCGATCATATCCGGATAGTAGTGCTCACAGAACTTGATCCACCCGGGAGAGCAGGATGTAATCATCGGCAGCTTGCCGCCATTCTGCAGTCTTTCAATGAACTCTGTGCCCTCTTCCATGATGGTGAGATCTGCACCGAAATCCGTATCAAATACCTTATCAAAGCCCAGACGTCTGAGCGCAGCAGCCATCTTGCCCTCAACATCGGTACCAATGGGGTAGCCGAAGCATTCGCCAAGACCTGCACGCACTGCGGGAGCAGTCTGTACAATCACGTGCTTGCTGGGATCAGCAATAGCAGCCAGAACCTCAGCAGTGGAATCCTTTTCAGCCAGCGCACCGGTGGGGCATACTGCAATACACTGACCGCAGGATACGCAGCTTGTTTCACCGAGACCCATGTCAAAGGCACTGCCGATATAGGTCTTGAAGCCACGCTCATTTGCGCCGATTACACCGATGGTCTGAGTAACACCGCATGCTGCAACACAGCGACGGCACAGGATACACTTGTTGTTGTCACGGGTCATATGGGCAGCGCTGTCATCGATCTCGTAGTGATTGGAAACGCCGTCGTAGATGCCAGCATCCTCCACGCCCAGATCCTTTGCCAGCTTCTGCAGCTCACAGTTGCCGCTTCTCACACAGGACAGACAATTGCGGTCATGTGTGGAAAGCATCAGCTCCAGAGTCCGCTTGCGGGTCTCCAGCACACGGGGGGTATTTGTGAAAACCTCCATATTGGGGCTTACCGGGTAAACGCAGGATGCAACCAGACGGCTGCCTCTGCCCTCGTTCGCCTCTACCATACAGATACGGCATGCGCCGATGGCGTTGATGTCCTTCATAAAGCAAAGTGTCGGAATTTCGATATTTGCCATATGTGCCGCTTCCAGAATGGTCGTTCCGGCAGGCACGGTGGTTTCTACGCCGTTAATTTTAATCGTTACATTCTCCATGTTCCGCATCCTCCACTTACTTCTTGATAATTGCGCCGAACCGGCACTTTTCAATACAAGCGCCGCACTTGAGGCACTTACTCTTGTCAATAGTATGCGGATTCTTTACAGAGCCGCTGATTGCGCCGGCAGGACATACTCTTGCACATGCGGTACAGCCCTTGCACTTGTCAGCCTGAATTTCATAGCTGAGCAGATCCTTACATACGCCGGCAGGACATCTCTTTTCCACAATGTGGGCAATATACTCATCTCTGAAGTAACGCAGTGTGGACAGAACCGGGTTCGGTGCTGTCTGACCCAGACCGCAGAGGGAGTTTGCCTTTACGTGATAACACAGCTCCTCCAGTCTGTCCAAATCCTCCAGAGTAGCCTTGCCCTTGGTGATCTTGTCCAGAATCTCGTACATACGCTTGGTGCCGATCCGGCAGGGGGTACACTTGCCGCAGGATTCGTCAACGGTGAATTCCAGGAAGAACTTTGCGATATCCACCATACAGTTGTCCTCGTCCATAACAATCAGACCGCCGGAGCCCATCATGGAGCCGATGGCAATCAGGTTGTCATAGTCAATGGCGATATCCATATGCTCTGCAGGAATGCATCCGCCGGAAGGACCGCCTGTCTGTGCGGCCTTGAACTTCTTGCCGTTGGGAATGCCGCCGCCGATTTCTTCGATAACAGTACGCAGTGTGGTACCCATGGGGATTTCCACCAGACCGGTGTTATTGATCTTGCCGCCCAGTGCAAACACCTTGGTACCCTTGGACTTTTCAGTACCCATGGAAGCAAACCACTCAGCACCCTTGAGGATGATCTGGGGAATGTTTGCATAGGTTTCTACGTTATTGAGGATGGTAGGCTTCTGGAACAGACCTTTTTCAGCCGGGAAGGGCGGACGGGGACGGGGCTCGCCTCTGTTGCCCTCGATGGAGGTCATCAGTGCGGTTTCCTCACCGCAGACAAACGCACCAGCGCCAAGACGCAGGCCGATGTCAAAGCTGAAGTCGGTACCGAAAATGTTCTTGCCCAGCAGTCCGTACTCACGAGCCTGCTTGATGGCAATTTCCAGACGCTGTACAGCGATGGGGTACTCTGCACGCACATAGATATAGCCCTGGTTTGCGCCGATTGCATAGCCGGCGATGGCCATAGCCTCCAGAACGACATGGGGGTCGCCCTCCAGTACGGAACGATCCATGAATGCGCCCGGGTCGCCCTCGTCTGCGTTACAGCATACATACTTCTGATCCGCATTAGGCACGATGTTCCGGGCCAGCTGCCATTTTCTGCCGGTGGGGAATCCACCGCCGCCTCTGCCACGCAGACCGGAATCCAGAATGCACTGGATAACCTCTTCCGGGGTCATTTCGGTCAGCACCTTGCCCAGTGCCTGATAGCCGTCACGGCCGATGTATTCGTCGATATTTTCCGGGTTGATGACACCGCAGTTACGCAGTGCAACACGGTGCTGCTTCTTGTAGAAATCGGTTTCATTGAGGGACTTAATGCCGTTTTCCTCAACGGTTTCCTGATAAACCAGACGGGTTACGATACGTCCCTTGAGCAGATGCTCGGAAACGATCTCCGGAATATCCTCCACATTAACCATGGAGTAGAAAGTGCCCTCCGGGTAAACGATCATAATGGGACCGTTTGCGCAAAGACCGAAGCAGCCGGTCTTTACAACCTGAACTTCTTTGGACAGACCGTTCTTGTCGATCTCCTCCTGCAGCTTTTCATAAATCTTCAGACTGCCGGAAGAGGTACAGCCGGTACCGCCGCAAATCAAAACGTGTGAACGAAACATAATTTTCTATCCTTTCGAAGTCGATTTTTACTTAAGTGCGGAGCTGATGGTGTACTCGGATTTTACCTGACCACGGACAATGTGCTGCTCAAATACCTCGGCTGCCTTTTCCGCTGTCATCTTGATGTATGTAACCTTTTCCTTGCCCGGTTCAATGATTTCCACGATGGGCTCATACTGGCACAGACCCACACAACCGGTCTGGGTTACCACAACGTTCTTCATGCCCTTCTGCTGAACCAGATCAGAAAAAGCGGTCAGAACCGGTCTTGCACCGGCTGCAATGCCGCAGGTAGCCATACCAACTACAACGCGGGTAGCGGTGGTGTCCTCGTCTCTCAGGTTTACCTGATTCTGCATCTTGTCACGGATTGCCTTCAGTTCTTCCAGGGACTTCATAATTTTCCTCCTAATCGCAGAAGCCTACAGGATCACATCCCCGTCAACTTCTGATTTATTTTCGGTCAGATATGCTTGAATGTACTGCGCAACCTCCGGCTCGTTCAGCGGAACATCCCCCAGAATTTCACGGAACTGGCGGGTATCCAGCGTAAAGGAGCGGTCGTCGATCTGATAGTGATAGACAAAATCCAGAGTAGGATTCAGGGTTATCAGGGAGTGGATGGTAAAGGTGATATCCCCCAGTGGCATCCGGTCGATACTGGAAAGCACAAATACCGCCGTGACGGTGGTACCCTTGCCGGGCTCAGATTCGATGGAAAAAGAGCCGCCCGTATCTTCTGCGGCTTCCTTGAAAAAAGGAACGCCCAGTCCGATTTTCCGGGTTGTCCGGGTGGTGAAAAAGGGGTCACACACCTGCGCAACCTGCTCCGGCGTCATACCGCAGCCATTGTCCCGGATCACAACCGTCAGCCTGTCCCCGACCGTATCAGCGCAGATACTGATCTCTGTCAACATTGCATTTGCACGGACACAGTTTTGCGCCACGTCCAGAATGTTGAGCGAAAGCTCAGGCATCATATCAGTCTTTGTACTTTTCCAGAATAGCCGGCAGCTCGTCAACTGTCAGTCTGCCGTATACGTCGTCGTTGATGGTCATAACCGGTGCAAGTCCGCATGCACCGATGCAGCGGCATGCTTCCAGAGAAAACTTTCCGTCAGCCGTGCACTGGCCGTCATCAATACCGAGAATCTGCTTCAGCTTTTCAAACACATCGCCGGAGCCCTTGACATAGCAGGCTGTACCCAAGCATACGGAAATGGTGTACTGCCCCTTCGGGTAAAGAGAGAACTGGGAATAGAATGTTGCAACACCGTAGATCTTCTCAAGCGGAATGCCTGTCATATCCGAAATGATGGTCTGTACTTCGATCGGAAGATATCCGTAGATATCCTGCGCCTTCTGCATAATCGGCATCAGTGCGCCCTTGGTATCCTTCAGCTGCTCCACCATTGCACGAAGCTGCGCTTCCTGCTCGGCTGTGCCGTGAAAGGGTACCGCATTTGTCTGTTTTGAACCCATTAGTTGAACCTCCTTGCAATAATTTGCGGCTGTAAGGCGACAATGCGCACCTATAGCACACAACAGTACAACATATGTTAATTATAACACAGACATGCGAAAAAAGCTATTCGACAGATTGCAACAAATACCCCCCATATGTTTGTATATAATATACAATATGAAAAGACACTCCTGCACATTCATTCCGAAACCGGAGGACAATTTTCCACTCCTCCTATGCAAAATCACCATGTTTTCGTCTGAAAAATGTCAAACTGTCGAAGCTTTTTTGTGAGAAATGCTTTACAATCGGAAAAGGAATATGCTATAATATATACGTTATCAAGCTGGCGCATTGCGTCAGCAGCATGGAGGTATATATTTTATGACAGTACAGGATATTTCGGAGCTTCTGAACGCCAGGGTATTATGCTGTGACGATATGCTGCAGCATCCGGTACATACCGCCTGCGGTTCAGATATGATGAGCGATGTGCTTGCCTTTGTCAAGGATCAGTCCGTACTGCTGACGGGTCTGTGCAACCCCCAGGTTATCCGCACTGCGGAAATGATGGATATTGTCTGTATCGTATTTGTCCGGGGCAAGGAGCCGGATGAGGCCATGCTGGAGCTTGCCCAGCAGCGGGGTATTCCCCTGCTGAGTACCAAGCACCGTATGTTCACGGCCTGCGGGCTGCTTTACACCCACGGTCTGAGCGGGGGGGCGAAGAATTGAGTGATACCATCACCCTGACCTACACCGTTTCCAACGAGGATTTTACCCGTGCCGGAGAGGCGTCCAGCGATGTGAAAAGCCGGCTGAAGCAGATGAACGTAGATCCTGCGGTCATCCGGAAGGTATCCATCGCCATGTACGAGGGTGAAATCAATATGGTCATCCATGCCGAGGGCGGCAGGATCACAGTGGAAATCTCCCCTTCGGAAATCATCATGACCCTGGCAGACAAGGGGCCGGGCATCGCCGATATTGACAAGGCTATGCAGGCAGGCTATTCCACTGCACCGGATAATGTGCGGAGCCTGGGCTTCGGCGCAGGCATGGGACTGCCGAATATGAAAAAGTATACCGACGAAATGCAGATTACCACAGAGCTTGGAGTCGGCACCACAGTTGTGATGAAGGTGTATCTGTAAGGCGATGCCGCACAGTGCTTGTTCGGTATTGCCGTAAGTACTTTACAACAAGGAGGAAATCTCCGATGGATCAGACATTCTATCATTCCGTCCGGCTGGACAAATCCCTTTGCAGAGGATGCACCAACTGCATCAAGCGCTGTCCCACCCAGGCAATCCGGGTGCGCAACGGCAAGGCGGAAATTACAAATGAATTCTGCATCGACTGCGGCGAATGTATCCGGATCTGTCCCCATCACGCCAAGGAGGCTACCTACGATAGTCCGGATGTCATGAAGCAGTTTGCCTATACAGTCGCTTTGCCGGCGCCCTCCCTGTACGCTCAGTTCAACCGGCTCGACGATGTGAACATTGTGCTGCGGGCGCTGCATCTGATGGGCTTTGATGATGTATTTGAGGTCAGCAGCGCTGCGGAACAGGTTTCGGAAATGTCCCGGCGCTATGTGGAGGAACACCAGGAACAGACGCCCTTTATCAGTACCGCATGTCCTACTGTGGTGCGGCTCATCCGTGTTCGCTTTCCCAATCTGATCCCCCATCTGCTGCCCTTCAATGCGCCGGTGGATCTGGCTGCAGCCCAGGCCCGGGAGCGTGCCATGCAGAAAACCGGTCTGCCTGCAGATCAGATCGGCATCATCTTTATCTCCCCCTGCCCGGCTAAGGTGTCCGCTGTCAAATCCCCCATCGGCATTGCCCATTCCGAGGTGGACGCCGTGCTAGCCATCAAGGACGTCTATCCCAAGCTGCTCAGTCTCATGAAACGCAGCGATGAGGTCCGGGAGGATTATGCAAAATCCGGCCGCATCGGCGTGGGCTGGGGAAACAGCGGCGGCGAGGCAGGCGGACTGCTGACGGACAGCTATCTGGCGGCAGACGGCATTGAAAACGTCATCCATGTGCTGGAGGATCTGGAGGATGAAAAGTTCGCCGATCTGGACTTTATTGAGCTGAACGCATGCAGCGGCGGCTGCGTGGGAGGCGTACTGACGGTGGAAAATCCCTATGTGGCACAGGCCAAGCTCAAGCGGCTGTGCAAATACCTCCCGGTTGCCTGCAACCATCTGAACGGAGAATACACCCCCCATGCATTTCTGGACACCAAAATCGAATACAAACCCGTATTCCGTCTGGGAAGCAATTTCAAGGAAAGCCTGAGCATGATGCAGCAGATCGAAGAGCTTTGTTCCCGGTTCCCCGGCCTGGACTGCGGTTCCTGCGGCGCACCTACCTGCCGCACCCTGGCGGAGGATATTGTCAAGGGAGAAGCCTCCGAACGGGACTGCATTTTTGTTCTTCGCAAATATATGGACCAGATTCCGGAGGATCTGCTGCATCAAACAGAAGAGGAGCATGAAACATGACCGTACAGCAATTAACGGAACGTCCGGAATTCACTGTGCTCAATGCCGGAAATCAGCCGGATATGGAACTGACCCGGGTGTTTACCTGTGACCTGCTCAGCGTCTGCATGAGCAAGGCATCTGCCGGATGCGCATGGGTCACGGTAATGGGCAATATGAATGCGGTTGCGGTGGCAGTACTGACGGATACTGCCTGCATCATTCTTGCGGAAGGAACCCCGCTGGATGCCAACGGACTTGCCAAGGCACAGCAGCAGGGCGTCACCGTGCTGCAATCAGACCAGCCGGTCTTTGAAACGGCGCTGCTGGTGCATCAGCTGATCCATGCCTGAACTCAGCTACGACCTGCATCTGCATTCCTGCCTGTCCCCCTGTGGGGACGACGATATGCTTCCGTCGAATATCGTGGGAATGGCTGTGGTCAAGGGACTGGATGTAATCGCCCTGACGGATCACAATACAAGCCGGAACTGCCCGGCGTTTCTAGAGCTTGCCAGGGCATACGGGGTGCTGGCTATTCCCGGCATGGAGCTTTGCACCAGCGAGGAGGTACACGTGGTCTGCCTGTTCCCCACCCTGGAGGCGGCAATGGATTTTGACCGATATGTACACCGGCGCATTCCGCCCATTCCCAATGATCCCGCCATTTTCGGCAGGCAGCTTGTGGTGGATGCAGACGATCAGGTCATTGCGGAAGAAGCACTGATGCTCATTAACGCAGCCAACATCAGCTTTGATGAAGTATATGACCTGGTACAGGAGCGGAACGGCATCATGATTCCGGCGCATATTGAAAAGCGCACCAACAGTCTGCTGTCCAATCTGGGTATGGTGCCGGAAACCAGCCGGTTTACCTGCTTTGAGCTGAAGCATCCGGGCTATGTGGACAGGCTGCGCCAGGAGCATCCCTACCTGCAGGGTTGCCGGATGATCTCCGATTCCGACGCCCATTATCTGGGAGATATACACGAGCCGCTCTTTTATCTGTCCGTAAAGGAGCGCTCTGTGGAAGGAGTTCTGCGGGCTCTTGCAGAGGGATAAAAATAAACCTGTCCGGGCATACTGTCACCGAGGTGATGATTATGTCCGGACAGGATCAGAACAGAAAACAGACGGCATCCGCCGTACCGGAAATCCAGGGAAAAGCCAAGCACGGCAATGTGCCTGCAAACCCCATCATAGCCGGCACACACGGGCCGTCGCTGAAGGTGTATCACGATACGCCCCACAAGGGAGAAAAGCCCATTTCTGCGGCATACTCCACCATTGATACGGATCTCGCCAGGGACAATCTGGAAAACGATCTGACCGCAGCGGATCTGCAGGATTTATAGCATTATGTACGCACAGTCTGACCAGGCTGTGCGTCTTTTTTTGGAAAACGCCGGCGCATGAAGAAATAGCAGACAAGATGCACCAGAAAGGTAATCACCCAGGACAGGGGGTAGGATACAAAGAGCATGAACTGGGTGTGATATTCCGGCATACGGAAAATGGTGAAAATCCACAGAATCCGCAGTCCGCAGGCACCTAGCAGGGAAACAATAGTAGGCGTGACCGCATAGCCCATACCCCGGATGTTTCCCACGATGCAGTCCATAAGGCCGCAGGTGCAGTAAAAGCAGCACACCAGCCGCATCCGGATCAATCCGGCTGCAACCACATCCGGCCGGGTGTCATAAATGTGCAGCAGGGGCGTGCCGAACAGATAAGCCAGATTCCCCAGCACCAGGCCGGTGATGGCGGCGCAGGCGCAGGTAATAAAGGTAATCCGGTTGAGCCGGCTGAATTTACCGGCACCAATATTCTTGCTGGTAAAGGTCAGGGCGCTTTGGGAAAAGGCGTTCATGGACACCCAGATAAAGCCCTCGATGCTGGCAGCAGCCGCATTCCCCGCCATGACAATCTCTCCGAAATCGTTGATGGAGGACTGGATGATGACGTTGGAAATGGAAAACACCACCCCCTGGAACCCGGCGGGGATGCCGATCTGTAAAATGCGTCCTGCCAGATGGGAATCCAGCGCCAGCTTCCGGAAGCTGAAGTGAAAGGCACCGGTTTCTCGCATAAGGCACCGCAGAATCAGTGCAGCAGAAATACACTGGGAAATCACCGTGGCAAGGGCAACACCTGCCACATCCATTTTCAGCACAATGACAAAGACCAGATTCAGCAGCACGTTGATGACCCCGGCAAAGGAAAGGTAATAGAGCGGCCGCCGGGTATCCCCCATGGCACGAAGGATGGAACTGCCGAAATTATAGATCAGCATGGCGATCATGCCCGCAAAGTAGATCCGCAGGTACAGGGTGGAAAGGGACAGTGTAGCCTCCGGCGCCTTCATCAGCATGAGGAATTTATCCGCAAAGGCCACACCCACCAGGGTCATGATTGCGCCGCTGATGATACTCAGCAGAATGGAGGTATGTATGGTCCGGTTCACCTTTTCCGGCTCCCCTGCCCCCATATACATGGCAGTCAGCACATTGGTGCTGGTAGACAGCCCCAGAAACAGGTTGGTCATCAGATTCACCAGGGAGGCCGTGGAGCCCACGGCCGCAAGGGAATTCTCCGAGGCAAAATTGCCCACCACAATAATATCCGCCGCATTGAACAGCAGCTGCAATACACTGGAAAGCAGCAGGGGCAGTGTCAGTTTCAGCACCTTTGGCAGAACAGCGCCGCTGCACATATCTATTTCATATTTTGCTTGACTCATTGGCTGCAACCTCTCTAAAGCAGAAAGCAGCGAGGTCAAGGCAATGACCCCGCAGCATAAGAATAGTCTTATTATACTACAAAACCGAGGAAATGTAAAGACAAAGAAACAGCACTGCCCGCAGCAATGCTGTCTTTTCTTTTTGCATGAAGGACACGTTAACGCTTCCGCTTGCCTAGGATGATCCACAATGCCAGCCCGAAGGCCATCAAATACCCGAAAAAGCCCAGGGTCGGAATACCCAGCGTCCTGGGCTGCATATCCGTGGTGCAAAGCAGACTTGAGGATAGCAGCAGCGCCGCCGCCAGGATCCCGGCAATCAATTCCGTAACCATTTTATCAATCCGGGACAAGGGCTCGTTAGAGCCGGTAAACTCCATATTCAGCTTGGTCTGACCCTTGACAGTGGCCTTCAGCAGATCCGAAAGCAGCCCCGGCACATCCAGCGCCTTATTGCCGGAAGCATACACCCGCCGTGCCAATCCCTCCGCTTCCTTTTTGGGGTCAAAATCACGGCGCATATCCGCCTTGATGCGGCCCGCCGCCACATCCACAATATTCAGCTCCGGGCTGACCGTTGCCACAACACCCTCTATGGTCAGTAGGCCTCTGGCCAGCATGGACACGCCCTTGGGCATAGAAATCCGGTGAGAGGATGCAATCAGCATCAACTCCTCCAGCACCTTGCCCATGTCCACATCCCCCAGATCCATGGTACAGTACTTGTCCAGCATACTGTCAATATCCGCATACAGCTGTACCTGGTTGATCGGGGTATTATATACGCCCATCTGCAGCACAATGCGCTTCAGCTCATTCACGTCATGCTCTACCACTGCCTGGATGGCACTTTTGAACATCATCTTGTCGTGATTCGTCAGCCTGCCCATCATGCCCATGTCGATCCAGACGATCTGCCCTTCACGGATCCGTATATTTCCCGGATGGGGGTCTGCATGGAAAAAGCCGTCATCAACAACCTGTTTAATGTAGTGATCCGTCAGCTTCCTGCCCACCTCATTCCGGTCATACCCGTTCTCCTCCAGCTGCTTGATGTCGCAGATGGAGAAACCGTCAATATACTCCATTACCAGAACCTTGGAGGTGGTCAGGGCATCCTCAATTCTGGGGCAGGTTGCAAATGCCACATCCCGGCACCGCTCGTAAAACTCCTCCGCATGCCGTGCCTCCACCAGAAAGTCCAGTTCCTGCTGAGAAACGGTCCACAGTTCATCCAGCACCATATTGAAGTCAATCATCCCGCTGATGGGCGTGAGCTTCAGGGGCTTTACCGCCGTGCGCAGCAGGGACATATCCCGGGTCATCATCTCCCGGATATGGGGACGCTGCACCTTGACCACCATACGGCGGCCATCGTGCAGCGTTGCAGCATGTACCTGTGCAATGGAAGCAGAGCCGAGAGGCTGTTCGTCAAAAAAGGAAAAAACGTCCTCCAGCGATCTGCCGTATTCCTCCTCCACAACCTCCCGTACCTGCGCTAAGGGCATGGGCTTTACATCCGCCCGCAGCTTCTCCATTTCCTTGCAGTATTCCACGGGAAGAATGTCATTCCGCATGGACATGATCTGGCCAAGCTTCACAAAGGTGGGACCCATATCCTCCAGAATAAGGCGCAGCTTTTCCGGAGTCAGCCCTTTGACAATGTTGTGCTTTTTGAGCACCCCGACGATTTCCTGCAGTCGGTGCTGGTTATCGCTTACGGGCAATTTCACGCCTCAGCCTTCTGCTGATCCTTTGCGGAAAGCTGTTCCAGCTTTGTCTTGATGGCAGCTAGATCCTCAGCAGACATATCGTCCATCTTGTTCAGAATGTCATCAGTATCCGCTTCCTTGACAACTTCCACGTTCACGCTGTCCTTTACCTTCTGCTTGATATTGTGCTTCAGTTCCTCGTTTAGAACCTTGCCCTGTTCCACAGTCAGCTCGCCCTTCTTCACCAGCTCATCCACGAGCTCCTTGGACTTTTCTGCTGTTGCAGCCACAGCACCGATACCCAGCAGCATCAGCTTCTTGACATTTTCACCAATTTCGGTCATCATAAACAATCACTCCTGTTCTGCATCATCATGAAAAAGCCTGCCCTGCGCATGCTTTCTACTGTAATTCTATCACGGCCGCTCTGCTTTGTCAACAGATTCTTTGCTCGTCTCTTGACAGATATGCTGTTTTCATTTATACTATTTACAAGAGAGTGTAGGGTCTCAACATAAAAGAAATGAGGGATCCTGATGAAAAAAACAATTGCGCTGGCAGCAGCCCTGAGCATGCTTCTGCTGGCAGCAGGCTGCGACAGTGAGGAGCAAAAACAGATCAACGCCCAGAATATTGCCCGGGCAAAGGACAATGCCACCCGGTACATTGAAGAAAAATACGGGTTCATCCCTTCGGTGACCAATGCCACCCTGGAACGGCAGTACGGCATGTTCGGCAGCATGCCCATGTCGGAAGTGCTGGTGGAGATGGAGCACCAAGGGAAGTCATTCAGCGTTTATATTGACGGTCAGACAGAAAACACCGAAGGTGCCGACAGCTACCAGGCAGAGGAGATCCATGCTGCAGTGGAAGCCTACGTCCGGGAGCGGATTTCGGACATTTATGAACTGACCATATTGAACAGTAAGGTCACCTCCAGCTTTGACCCCATTGAGGAGGACTGCAAATACCTGTTCACGCCCTATTATGACGGCGGTAATTTAAAGGAAGTACTGTCGGATGCAGCATGTTCTATTGTAGGTATCTGTACAAACACAGATTTGTCCCTATGCAGTGCGGAGGCATATGCAGAACTGCTGGGTCAGGAGCGTTCTACGATTACCCTATACGCCGCCCGTTCAGCGCAAGGGGCAAAGCAGATTATGCCTTGTATGAATAGATACTACTACAATAAATACGAAAAGCTGGCGGTGTATGCAGATACAATCTGTATCATGAAACAGGATCAGACCGAAATCCGACAGTATACACTGGGGCAGACGGGAAATATCTTTTATTATGTGGAAGGGAATTCTCCGGACAAAGCCCATATCCGACTGCTGGACCATCAGCAAACTGCAGAATGGATGTCCGATTCAGCAAAACGGGTGCAAATTCCTCAGAAATCCTATGAGGTGGAAACTGACCAGGAGGGATTTGTTTATCTTTATATTCCCGTGTCTGAGCTGCCGGAAAACCAACAGGAGATGAGAATCATCGGAAGATCCTATAATACCAAACGGCAGGAGTACTGCTATTACGAAAGCAGCTACGTAATCATCGGCGAATACTGTGTCATTGAAACATATAAAAGCAACTTATCTCCTCCTGAACAGATTGCAATCACCATACAGGAATCATAAAAGCAAACCGCCCGGTACAGAAAACCGGGCGGACTTTTTTTTATGCAAAAAGAATGCAGCCCTTTCGGACTGCATTCTTGAATTGTAATCAGATCAGATTACTGCGGACCAAGCTCGGAAGCTTCGATGATGTGAGCCAGGTAACGAGCAATTGCGGTGATATCGCCGGAATCAATCGAACCATTGTACTCACAGTCAGCGTTAATCAGACCCTGTGCAGAAGGAGCCTTTGCAGTAGAATCCTCTGCCACGTAACGGGACAGCATAACGATGTCGTTGATCTCAACCTTGCCGTTGCAGTCTACGTCGCCGTAGAGTGCAGAGCCGGTTGTGGTAGTAGTAGAAGTTGTGCCGCCTTCAGTGGTCTTTGCAGTGGTCTGAGTAGTATCACGGTCAACCAGCGGAGCCTCATCTTCCAGGAAGCTTACAACCCAAGCAAAGGGAGAGTTCCAGTTGATGGTAACTTCGTTTACGGACCAAGCCTCAACGCTGTCGATGTAGCAGAGCTGCGGAGCCAGTACACCCAGCTTGTAGCCCATACCTCTTACGTACGGATCCTGGATACCGGAGTTAGCACCACCGGACATTACACCGGAAGGCGCATACGGGAAGGAGCTGTCAAGCTCGTGAGACCAGAATCTGTGGTGAGGATTCTCACAGTGATATGTACCGTAGCCGGTTACATAAGAGAAGTCCAGAGCGTTACGGCCAAAGATATAGTCCATAGCGGTGGAAACGCCGTCAATGTACTTCGCATCCTTGGTGATATCGTAAGCATAAGCCATTACGATTGCATTGTTTACAACGAAGGAGTTGGAACCCCACTCATAACCGGTAACCTCGATAAGCTTGCCGTTATCGTCATAACCCAGGTTAATTGCATCCGTGAAGGTTGCGCCACAGTAAGGAATACCATAGCCCTGTTCATTTTCCTTTGCTACATAGGTATCAGCAGCAGCGGTAATGCTGTCGGTAATGGTCTTCGCATCAGCAGCATCCAGGATGTCACGATTCAGGTACAGAGACAGAGTACCCAGACCAGCGGTATTACCCCAGTTGAAGGAGCTGAAGGAACCATTGTTCTCGCCGCCTTCCAGGTTGGTAGTTACCTTGAAGCAGTCAGTGTAGCTCTTCATATCGGTCAGGTAGGTTGCATCCTGAGTAGTAGCATACAGCTCGCATGCTGCCCAGTAGAAGTCATCCTTTACGTTGGTGTCGCCGTAAGCGCCGCCGCCGATTGCCTGATCCAGGGGAGCGTAGAGCTCAGGATTTGCCTTTGCAGCCGTATAACTCAGCTTAGCCTGTGCAATCAGCTTGTCAGCATAATCAGAATCATACTGTGCCCACAGACGTGCAGACTGAGCAGCAGTTGCAACAAAGTTCAGGGTAGCTGCAGTGGACGGGGGCTTTACGATACGGATAGTGCCCCACTCTTCAGCATAGTCATTGGGACGAACGCCCAGACCGGTCCACTTGTGGTCGTGGAGCTTGTGGAATACCATGTTCTCATACTTGCCGGTGTCAGCACCGCCGTATTCAGCAGCATTATAGGTCATCTTGTAGCCGGACGGAACAATCATCTTGAGCATCCAATCCTGCTCGATCTTAGTTTCATCCAGAATATCCGGAATTTTGTTGCCGTTCTCAGGAATTACAACTGTGCCGGAATTATCAGCCCACTTGCTCTCCTCGGTGTTGTTTTCGCTGTCCAGAGCACGCTCATACATGTTGTTCAGGGTCCAAACGGAAATACCGCCGTTTACAACGTACTTACCGTGGTCACCTGCATCATACCAGCCGCCTTCGCCGTTAAGCTGGCCGCTGCTCTTGTCAACGTCAGAACCGTCAGCCTGGTAGGACTTAACCCACTTGGACTGGATGTATGCGTTATCCGGAACGTGACCTGCAACGTGAACCAGATCGCTCTTGGATTCATTTTCACCGGTGGAAGTAATATACTTCTCGTTCAGATCAATACCGGAACGGTTCTGGTAGAAATAGTTTACTGCATCAGTCAGAATGCCGTCATAAACGTCATTGCCGATCTTGAAGGAGTAGCTTCCCTTGCCACCGCAGGAAATGGTGTATGTACCAGCAGTGGTGAAGTCAGAGAAGTCCAGAACCTGGATATACTGCTGAGAATCATCATCATATCTGGTTTCAGAAGAGGTACCGGTGTAAACCTCCTTGCCGGAAGCATCCAGCAGAGAGAACTTCTGTGCAGCAGTACCGTTTTCTACAACAGCTGTAGCCTGCTTCTGCAGTGTGCTGAAGTAACCAACCTGGTTTACACGAACCTGTCCTTCCGGAACAGTCTTCTTCGGGTGAAGAACATCGTAGTCGTATGTACTATCTTTCGTGTCAATCAGGGACATATTGTCAAACTTCAGCTTGGTGCCTGCCGGGAAGCAGTCAGTAGCCTGGTGGTCACCAGCGCCGCCGAACTGCCATGCCCACTCACCAACCTCGACATCCTGCTTGCAGGTGAAGGTTGAACTAATGGTTAAGGTTTGATTAGCGGTAACTTTCATGCAGTTCCACTCATCGCCGCCGCCTTCGCCATTGCCAAAGCCATTGTGCCATGCTTCATAGTACGGAGAACCAGCATCACCAATCTTGGTGTAGATCTGGCCGTCGTGGTCAGCAGTTACCTCTGCCTTAACCTCATAGACGTGATCCTTCTTCAGAATCAAACCTCTGTGACGGAACTGGCAGTCCCAACGGGACTCGCCGCCTGCTGCTTTGCCGCCCGGGTTTACGATCTCGATGTTGTATGTACCACCATCGATGTCAAACTTCAGTTTGCCGGGGCCGGACTCACAGATGTGCCAGGGCAGACCTACACCATCGTCAAAGTCTGTCTGACCAAGCTGCTGGCCTGCAAATGCTACCATGGACATGCTCGGAAGCATAGCCGCTGTTGCATTCACAAGAACACAGGCAGTTACCGCACTGGCGGTAACAATTTTGCCGATTTTCTTTTTCAGCATTTTTTACCCTCCCATAAAAAATAAGAAATTATATAACGGGGACCAGCACAGGTCCCGCCGTTATAAC
>JALELB010000004.1 GCA_022768805.1 Ruminococcus sp. | reverse complement strand
CAAGAACAAGAAGGCAAATGTTCTGCTGCCAGCAGGCTATTCCGAGAATAAAACCTACCCGGTAATGTATGTGAACCACGGCATTTTCGGGGATCACAACTCCATGCTGGACGATAGCATGAAGATCCGCACCATGGCAGGCAATCTGGCCAAGAGCGGCGAAGCAGAGCAGATGATTATTGTCTTTACTGCAATGTACACCAGCAAGGATACGGATCAATGTTCCGGCATCACCCTGGAGGAAACCAAGAAGTATGACGCCTTCCTGGACGATCTGACCAAGGACCTGATGCCCTATATGGAAAAGAACTATTCCATCAAGACCGGCCGGGAGAATACCGCCATCACCGGTTTCTCCATGGGCGGCAGAGAGTCCCTGTATATCGGCGTCAGCCGTCCGGATCTGTTCGGCTATATCGGCGCTGCATGCCCGGCACCCGGCGTTACACCCGGTAAGGATTCCTTCATGGATCACCCGGGCTGCATGTCTGAAAGCGAATTCCGGATCAAGGACGCCGCATACAATCCCTATGTGCTGATGATTACCGGCGGAACCAATGACACCGTTGTGGGCACCTTCCCCCAGAGCTATCACAATATCCTGACCACGAACCAGCAGGATCATATCTGGCAGGAAATCCAGGGCGGCGGTCATGACGCCAGCTGCGTGGTACCCCTGATGTACAATTTCATCAGAAGCGTATTCAAAGCAGGTGGCTCCTCCGGCAGCAACCCCGTGACTCCCTCTGAGTCCGGATATTTCACGAGTACGTTTGAAACAGGAACAGACGGCTGGACCTCCAGAGGAGATACCACGCTGTCTACTGATGCAGCAACCTATTATGCCGGCAGCAAGTCCCTGCATATCAGTGGTAGAACCGACACCTGGCAGGGCGCAGCATACACGCTGGACAGCAAGACCTTTCTTCCCGGCAGCAGCTACAGCTTCAGCGCAGCTGCCCTGCAGGCAAGCGGCACTACCCAGGAGCTTCGGCTGACCCTGCAGTACACCGATGCAAGCGGTGAAACTGCATATGACACCATCGTTTCCGTTGATGCGGCAGACCGGACATGGACCAAGCTGGAGAACAAGTCCTATACCATTCCTGCCGGTGCGACAAATCTGTTGATCTATGTGGAAGCTGTAGACAGCACCACCGATCTCTACCTGGACGAGGTTGTTGCAGCAGCCTCCGGCACCGCATCCTCCGTTGTCACCGGCGGCGGTGTGGTAGGAGAAATCGCTTCTGCCGGCACTGTAGATATTTCCTGGATCGACAAGTCCAAGCCCATGGTTGCCATTTCCTTTGACGACGGCGCAGTGGGCACTGCTTCCACAGACACCTCCATCCGCATCCAGAACGCCATTGCAAACGCAGGCTTCCACGCAACCTTCTTCTATGTAGGCAACTGGATTAACGCCAATAACCAGGGTGAGATCAAGCGGGCATTTGACCTGGGTATGGAAATTGCAAACCACTCCACTTCCCACCCGTATCTGACCAATCTGTCCGCAGCGGAGATCCGCAAGGAATACGACGATACCTCCAACAAGATCAAGGCCATTACCGGTCAGGGTACCGCTCCGCTGATCCGTCCCCCGTATCTGAGCGTGAATGACACGGTAAAGTCTGCGTTGAGTGATGTTTCACTGATTAACTGCAGCATTGACACCGGAGACTGGAACGGCGCCACCAGCGACCAGATCATCAGCAAGATCACCACGGCCATGAACAACGGCACACTGGATAACGCCGTTGTACTGTGCCATGAGACCTATGATTCTACTGCAACCGCAATAGAGTATCTGGCGCCCTACCTGAAGTCCCAGGGTTGGCAGATTGTGACCGTTTCCGAGATGTTTGCCGCAAACGGCAAGGAGCTCAAGGGCGGTACACTGTACAACTCCTGCAACTGATTTTGACATCCACACTAATCTGATACATCCCCCTGTGGCGGCTGCCTTGTGCAGTCGCCATTTCCCTTTTCCGGGCATTTCTTCGTTCTGCCTTTGTGCACTATTTACAAAAAAACGTTTATATGGTATAATATAATGAATGTGCAGCAGGCCCCGCATGAGAAGGAGTGAGAGGAATATGATCAAGCACCTGACCGGCGACTACGAAACCGTGGAATATGAAGAAAAACGGTGCATTATGCTCTACCACAATACACAATATGAGGAGTATCCGGTGCACTGGCACCAGGAAATCGAAATCATCATGCCCCTGCGGAAATGTTACCGGCTGGAAATCGCTGACCGGGAGTATGTCATCCGGGAAAACGAGGTATTCATTATTCCCCCAGGGGAGCTGCACCATCTTTTCGCCTGTGAGGGGGAACGGCTGATTCTGCAATGCGACAACGCCATGCTGGGAGAGCAGCCCATGTTTGACTCCATTATGCGGGGGCTGAAGGCACCGGTGCTGATCGATGACAGCTACGGAAGCGAGCTGCAGGCTGCGGCGAAAAAAACCATGCTGGAGATCTTCTCCCTGTATTTCTCCGGCGCCGAGCTGGCAGAGGTAAAGATCTACAGCCTGCTGGTACAGATGCTGATTGCTCTGCGGACCTATCAGCTTACCGCCAGACAGGCGCAGCTGGACTGCGGCAGCGACAAGGTGGAGGAGTATAACGAGAAGTTCGACCTTGTGCTGAAGTACATTGACAATAATTACATGAACAATATCTCCCTGGACACCCTTGCGGGGATTGCCGGATACAGCAAATATCATTTTTCCCGGATCTTTAAGCAGTACAACACCATCTCCTGCCTCCAGTATATCAACGAGCGCAGGATCCGGGCGGCGGAAATGCTGCTGCAGGATCCGGAACTGCCCGTCACAGAGGTAGCCATGCGGGTGGGCTTCAAGAGCCTGACTACCTTTAACCGCAGCTTCAAGGAGATCAAGCACTGTACGCCTACGGACTATAAAAAGCTGTGCCAGAAGCGTTAGGGAATGCTTCTACAGATTCATATATTTTCCACATACAAAAAAGCGATCCTTTGTGCATTTTGTTGAAATGATGCCCTTTGATGGACAGCTGTTCTGTGGGGGAAAACATTTTCTGCGAAAACTGCAAAAAAATTCTTGCTATTTGTGCTGCAATATAGTATAATAAAACGTATCAGAGCAAAGATGCACTGAAAATTTTTTAGGAGGTTTTAAACAATGGCGTTTAAAAGTTCGTATGTGCAGGGTGTCTATGACAAGGTCTGCGAAAGAAACAAGGGAGAAAGTGAATTCCTTCAGGCAGTAAAAGAAGTCCTCGAAAGTCTTGAGCCTGTTCTCGAAAAGAGACCCGACCTGGTTGAGGCCGGCATTCTTGAGAGAATCGTGGAGCCGGAGCGTCAGATCATGTTCCGTGTATCCTGGGTTGACGACAACGGCAAGGTTCAGGTGAACAGAGGTTACCGTATACAGTTCAATTCCGCAATCGGTCCGTACAAGGGCGGTCTGAGACTGCACCCCTCCGTAAATGCATCCGTTATCAAGTTCCTGGGCTTTGAGCAGATTTTCAAGAACAGCCTGACCACACTGCCCATGGGCGGCGGCAAGGGCGGTTCCGACTTCGACCCCAAGGGCAAGTCCGACGGGGAAGTAATGCGTTTCTGCCAGGCATTCATGACCGAGCTTTCCAAGCACATCGGCGCTGATACCGACGTGCCCGCAGGCGACATCGGCACCGGCGCAAGAGAAATCGGCTTCATGTTCGGCCAGTACAAGAGACTGCGCAACGAGTTCACCGGCGTGCTCACCGGCAAGGGTCTGTCCTACGGCGGCTCCCTGGCAAGAACCGAGGCTACCGGCTACGGTCTGTGCTACTTCACCGAGGAAATGCTCAACTGCATGAAGAACGACAGCTTCAAGGGCAAGACCGTTGTGATCTCCGGTTCCGGCAACGTGGCAATCTACGCAAACCAGAAGGCTACCGAACTGGGCGCAAAGGTTGTTGCCATGTCCGACTCCAACGGCTACATCTACGATCCCAACGGCATCAACCTGGATGTGGTAAAGCAGATCAAGGAAGTTGAGCGGGGCAGAATCAAGGAATACTGCGACCGGGTTCAGGGCGCTGAATATCACGAGGGCTGCAAGGACATCTGGGGCATCAAGTGCGACATTGCACTGCCCTGCGCAACCCAGAACGAGCTGGACGGCGACGCTGCTGACAAGCTGATCGCAAACGGCGTTATGGCTGTTGCCGAGGGCGCAAATATGCCCAGCACACCGGAGGCTATCGAGAAGTTCCTGGCAAAGGGCATCCTCTTCGGACCTGCAAAGGCTGCAAACGCAGGTGGCGTGGCTACCTCCGGTCTGGAAATGGCACAGAACTCCGCTCGTTACAGCTGGACCTTCGAGGAGGTTGACGCTAAGCTCCACAGCATCATGAAGACCATCTTCCACAACAGCTTCGATGCTGCAAAGGAATACGGCATGGAGGGCAACCTGGTTGCAGGTGCAAACATTGCCGGCTTCCTGAAGGTTGCAGACGCGATGAAGTGGCAGGGTGTTGCATACTAATCCGGATTTTCCGAAAACAAAAGCGGAATGCTTCGTGCATTCCGCTTTTTGCGTTTCTCAGAGAATCAGCAGCTCCTTCGGGGTATGGGTCAGATTCTCCGCCCCCTCCTGCCGGATCAGCAGCAGATCCTCGATCCGGACGCCGAATTCTCCGGGCAGATAAATGCCCGGCTCCACGGTGATGGCCATGCCTGCCTCCAGGGTCTGTCTGCCTCTGGGACTTAGGGCAGGGGACTCGTGGATCTCCAGTCCCACGCAGTGTCCCAGGGCGTGGCCGAAGCATTCCCCGAAGCCGGCGTCCCGGATGATCTGGTGGGCGGCAAGGTGGGGCTGATCGCAGGAAACCCCCGCCCGGAGCATACGGATGCCGGTTTCCTGGGCGGCAAGAACCGTGTCGTATACGGTGCGCATCCGCTCCGTCACACTGCCCAGGGCGAAGGTACGGGTCATGTCCGAGTGATAGCCGTTGACCACTGCACCGAAATCCACCAGAATGAACTCCCCGGCAGCAACCGGCTTTTCATCCGGCATGCCGTGGGGCATGCTGGTTTTGGCGCCGGAGATCAGGATGGTGTCAAAGGAGGGACGCTCCGACCCACGCTTTGCCATTTCATACTCCAGCAGGGCGGCAAGCTCCTTTTCGGTCATCCCCGGGCGGATGACTCCCAGCAGGGCGTCAAAGGCCTCCTCTGCAATGCGCTGTGCCTGCCGCAGGCTGTCGGTCTCGTCCTGATCCTTGATCTGGCGCAGCCGGATCAGTCCCTCTCCCAGAGGCTCCAGGGTGCAGTCCGGCAGGGCGGCGGTAAGCCGCTGATGGGCCTGTACCGTCATGCACTGTGCAAGGAATGCCAGACGGGTGATATGCTCCTCCTCCAGCAGGGTCCGGAGTACGGATGCAGAGGGCCCTCCCTGCTTCGGCAGGGTGACGGTAAAGCCCAGGGGCGTGAGTCGTGCCTGGGCGGCTTCGATATACCGGGAATCCGTCAGCACAAAGCCCTTGCCGGCGGCGGTGATGAGCACCATGCCCTCCAGCCCCCCGAAGCCGGTGGCGTACCGGATGCTTTCCGGGGCGTCGTTGGTCAACAGCAGCGCCTGAGCCTGCTGTGCCCGGAGCATGGCTGCAATCTGCGGTAAATGATTCATCTGCTTCATCCTCTTTCTCATGTGAATTGCCTACAGGTTCAGTATACCCGCAGGAATCCGGAATGTCAAGGCGGGTTTTCGGATACTTTCCGGATTTTATCACCAAATGCCCACAAAAGGAGGATACACTATAATAAAGATAGAGAGAACAGCCTTTCGGGGGGATGCACCAAGGAAAGGATGAATGACCATGACAAAAAGATGGATCGGCTATATGGCATTTTTCACAGCTCTCGCTCTGTGGGGCGGGCTGCTGGGGGGCTGCAGCCGGACGGAATCCGGAGAAAGCAGTGCTGCGGTATCCTCCGGGACGGATGCCGGGGATACCGTCCGGGCGGAAGCCCTGGGTGCGGTGCATGCCTCCGCCCTTCTGCCCCTGGAGCTGGAGCCGGAGGATCTGGAGGACAGCTGGGAGGATACTGCCGTAGAAATTGCCCTGTCCGGGGATACTGCCAGTGTATCCGGCAGCGGCGTAACGGTGGAGACCGGCAGGGTGACCATTACCCAGCCCGGTACCTATGTGATCAGCGGCACACTGGAGGGTGTGCTGGCTGTCAGTGCGCCGGATGCCAGGGTGCATCTGGTGTTCAACGGGGTGACCCTCAGCAATGATGCAGCTGCCCCGGTGCAGGTGACCGACGCCAAAAAGGTGGTGCTGACCCTGGCGGAGGGCAGCAGCAATACCGTGACCGACGGCAAGACCTATACCGCCTTTACGGACCCGGAGGGCACGGAGCCGGACGCCGCAGTGTTTGCAAAATCCGATCTTACCATTAACGGCAAGGGAAGCCTGCAGGTTACCGGTCAGTATGAAAACGGAATCCGCAGCAAGGACACCCTTTGCATTGCCGGAGGGGATCTGCAGGTTACTGCGGTAAATCACGGGCTCAAGGGCAAGGATGCGGTGCTGATTGCCGGAGGCACCGTACAGGTGAACGCCGGAGGAGACGGCATCCAGGCAAGCAACGACCAGGACAGCCACAAGGGCTATGTGGTCATTGCTGACGGCACCATCACCGTGGAGGCCGCTCAGGACGGCATCCAGGCGGAAACCTGTCTGGCGGTCAGCGGCGGAACCTTATCCGTTACTGCCGGAGGCGGCAGTGCCAGTGCAGCGCCTCACCAGGAAGCCATGACCGGGTTTGGCCGGCAGGAACAGAATACCGCTTCTGTTGAAGATACCGTCAGCACCAAGGGACTGAAGGCAGGCACGGAGCTGTACATCAGCGGTGGAACCATCACCGTGGACGCCCAGGACGACGGGCTCCACAGCAACGGGGAAATGACCATTGCGGGAGGCAGCCTGAATGTCAGCGCCGGGGATGACGGTGCCCATGCGGACAGGACGCTGACTGTGGAGGACGGGGAGCTCCGCATCGCAGACAGCTATGAGGGGCTGGAGGCGGTGGAGCTGTATATCCGGGGCGGCATGGTGCATATTTCTGCCAGCGATGACGGACTGAACGCCGCAGGCAGCCTTTCCGCAGACGGCACGGACAGCAGCACGGAGGCATCCGCTACCGGCTTTGTGCAGACCGCATTTGGCGGCTTCGGAGGCGGTATGGGCATGACGGATACGGACGCAAAGCTGGAGATCAGCGGCGGTTATGTCTATATCAACGCCGGGGGCGACGGAATTGACTCCAACAACGGCTTTACCATGAGCGGCGGTACGGTACTGGTTTGCGGCCCCACGGATTCCGGCAACGGGGCGCTGGACAGCGAAACCGGCATTGTGGTGAACGGCGGATTTTTGCTTGCAGTGGGCAGCAGCGGCATGGCAGAAATTCCGGAGGCTTCCTCCGGCCAGTATGTAGCTGCCATTGGGGTGGATGCCCAGCAGGCAGGCACACTTCTGACCATTACCGGCCAGGACGGCAAGGTACTCTGCGCCTTTGCTCCGGAAAAGCAGTATCAGCATGTGGTATGCAGTACACCGGAATTCCAGGAGGGAAACACCTATACCGTGACCCTGGGCGGCAGCTGCTCCGGCACGGAAACCGATGGCCTGTATACCGGCGGCAGCTGCACCGGCGGAACGGAGCTGACCAGCTTTACCATATCTGACCGGATCACCACCGCCGGCAGCAGCGCCGGAGGCATGAATCCCCAGGGAGGCGGCCGGCCCGGCAGGCAGGATGGCATGACGCCGCCGGATGGCCAGGAGATGCCCCAGGGCACCAGACCTGCCTTTGAGGGGCAGACTCCCCCGGATGGCTTTGATCCCTCTGGAGACGGTCAGAAGCCGCCCCGGGGCTTTGGAGGGTTTTCGCCGGAGGGAGAAACCAGCGACACATAAGGGAATACCGCACAAAGCACGCCTGAGGGCTTTGCACAACACCTGTCGCACAAGTTTAGTGGGGTGTTCCCATAAATCCTTTTCAGCGGCATGCGGGACGGTCGGAAGACCGGTCCCGCTTTTTGCTGCCTTGACTTTGCCAGGGGGGATGTGCTATACTGCAAGGGAAAACAAAGGAGGGGATGGCATGGATCCGGCGGCATTTGCCCGTGCCTGTGACTGGGCGGCAGCCCACCGGGGATCGGGGGGGATCGGTACCCTGGGAGAGAAATCTTTGCATGCGGCGCTCAAATACTATTTTGAACCCTGCCCGGAGAATCACGAACAGCCTCTGGGGGGCTTTGTGGCGGATGCCGTAGGAGAAAACGGCGTGATCGAGATCCAGTCCCGGAGCCTCTTTAAGCTGATTCCCAAGCTGGACGCCTTTCTGGAGGCATGCCCGGTGACGGTGGTGCATCCGCTGGTGGGGAAGAAGTGGGTGGCATGGTATGAGCCGGACGGCACCCAGGTATCCCGCCGCAGGGCACCGGGCAGGAGCCGGCTGACGGATGCGGTGCCGGAGCTGTATGCCCTCAAGTATATGCTGGACAATCCCCGGTTCCACTTTTGTATCTGTGTGGTGGAGGCGGTGGAGCAGCGGCTGCTGGACGGATACGGCAAGGACCGGAAGCACCGCAGCACCCGGCTGGACCGGATCCCCCTGGGGCTGCTGGAAGAGGTGCATTTTGACTGCCCGGCGGATTATCTGCAGCTGCTTCCGCCGGATGCGCCGGAGATGTTCGGCAGCCGGGAGATCGCCCAGGCGGGGCATATGCCCCTGGATACTGCCCGGATGCTGCTGAATCTGCTGTGCTATCTGGAGCTGATCCGGCCGGCGGAGAAGCGGGGAAATGCGAAGTATTACCGCAGGGCGGGGGATGCGTTGTAGCCGGTTTCTTTCGGCTCGTTCTTTATGGTACTGCGTGCCCCGGTCATGTAGTACGGGTCTACCGGCTGCTTGGGGAGACAACCCCAGGGAAGGGGGGCGCATTGCTATGCTTATCCCCCTTCCCTTTCTGGGTTTTCTCCCCCAGACCCCCACTTTCCTTCTTCCCCACCCCCCCTTTGGGAGACGATGCAGCTATTCTGCTGTTCCATGATGTTCCGCAGAACGGAATTGAATGAGGGCTAGCCCCTGAAATCGTGGGAGCATGAGGTGCTGGTTTGTTCCCCAAAAGAGTGGGGATGGTGTGGAAAAGAGAGCGCGAGAGAAAACCGCTGGAAGGGGAGAGAATAAGCAGCTTGCTGCGCTCTCTCCCCTTCCAAAGAGGTTGTCTCTCGCATAGCAGTAGAACGGTATTGCGTAGGTGTAGCACGCAGATTATAAAAGACAACTTGCAGGGAACAAGTCACGCAAAAATATCCCCAGCACACAGAGCATTATGAATCACACACAAGGAAGGGTCACAAAGCGGAACACAAAAAAGAAAAATCCCCGTTTTCCCCTTTTCTTTTTGCCCATAATATGTTATAATCATAAGGATATACAATATTTCAAGCAGCACTGCTGCGGATGGAGGATGCTATGGACAACGTAATTATTCTTGCAGGCGGACAGGGCAAGCGCATGAAGGCGGACATGCCCAAGCCTATGTTTACCGTTCTGGGGGAGCCCATGCTGGAGTGGGTCATCAAGGCCTGCGAGGGTGCGGGTCTGTCCCGTCTCTGTGTGGTCAAGGGCTTTGAGGCAGCCCAGATTGACGCCTACCTGAACGGCAGATATGAAACGGTTTTACAGGAGGAGCGGCTTGGCACCGGCCATGCGGTGATGCAGGCGGTTCCCTTTCTGCAGCAGGCCGGGGAGGGCAATACCCTGGTGCTTTGCGGGGACGCTCCCTTTATTGACAGCGAAACCATCCGCCTGGCCCTGGAGCAGCATGTACAGGAGGGCAATGCGGTGACGGTGATTACCGCTCTGGCGGAGAATCCCCATGGCTACGGCCGGATTGTCCGGGGGGACAACGGCATTACCTGCATTGTGGAGGAACAGGACGCCACCGAGGAGCAGCGCCGGATCCGGGAGATCAACTCCGGGGCCTACTGGTTCCGGACGACGGATCTGATTGCACTGCTGGGCGGGCTTACCCAGAACAATGCCCAGGGGGAGTATTATCTGACGGATACCATTTATCTGGCGCTGCGCAGCGGCATGCGTGCCGGCGCTTATCTGTCGGAGAATCCCGACGTGGTGCTGGGCGCCAATGACCGGAAGGGTCTGCTGATGCTCAATACGGTGGCACGGCTGGCCCAGATCGACAAGCATCTGGAAAACGGGGTGGCATTCACCTGCACCGACGGCATCACCATCACCCGGGACGTGGAGATCGGGGCAGGCACGGAGATTCTGCCGGGCACCATTATCCGGGGAAAAACAAAGATCGGCGCAAACTGCGTTATCGGCCCCAACTGCCTGATCGAGGACTGCGAGATCAAGGACGGAGTGCGCCTCAACTATGTTCAGGCATACAAGTCCGTCATTGAGGCAGGGGTAAAGATCGGCCCCTTTGTCCACATCCGCCCCAACAGCCACATTATGAGCGGCGTGAAGATCGGGGATTTCGTGGAGATCAAGAATTCCACCATCGGGGAAAATACCGCCGTGGCACACCTGACCTATGTGGGGGACAGCGACGTGGGCAAGAAGGTAAATTTCGGCTGCGGCACGGTAACGGTCAACTACGACGGCATCGTCAAGAGCCGCTGCGAGATCGGAGACAACTGCTTCATCGGCTGCAACACCAATCTCATTGCGCCGGTGAAGCTGGGCAAGGCGGTGTATACCGCCGCAGGCACTACCGTTACCCGGGATGTGCCGGATTATTCCCTTGCCATCGACCGGGGCGTGATGCACATCAAGGAAGGCTACAGCCTGCGGAAGCTGAAGGGCAAGCTGTAATCGGAGGGATAGCATGAGTATTTTTGACCTGTTCAAGCAGGTGGAATCCGCCTCCCCTGCGGGTCCCCCGGAGTATCTGATTGTGGGGCTGGGCAATCCGGGGCTGGAGTATGCCCAGACCAGGCATAACGCCGGGTTCATGACCCTGGATCTGCTGGCGGAGAGAGAGCATGCGGAGATCAAGCGGATGAAATTCAAGTCCCTGTGCGGAGATGCGGTAATCGCCGGAAAGCGCTGTCTGCTGATGAAGCCCACCACCTATATGAACAACAGCGGCCAGGCGGTGGCGGAGGCTATGCAGTTTTACAAGCTGCCCATCGATCATATCATTGTGGTATACGACGACATTTCCCTGGAGCCCTCCCGGCTGCGGATCCGCCGGAAGGGCAGCGACGGGGGACACAACGGCATCAAGAGCATCATTTACCTCACCGGGGAGGATACCTTTCCCCGGATCAAGCTGGGGGTTGGCAAGAAGCCCCGGCCGGATTACAACCTGGCGGACTGGGTGCTGTCCCGGTTCACCAAGGAGGAGCTGGACCAGCTGCATATTGCGGCGGAGCATGCCTGCGAGAGCATTGCCCTGATGGTCAACGGTAAGATTGACGAGGCGATGAACCGGTTCAACGCCTGACAGAAGGAGACCCCATGCAGTTTTTCAAGGATACTATACTGGAACTGTCCGCGGTGCAGGAGCTGAAAAAGTACCTGAGCCGGGGCGTTTCCCCCATATCTTTTTCCGGCGTATCCCACATCCACAAGGCGCAGCTGCTTGCTGCCACGGTGTGCGATACGCCCGGTCTTGTTGTTACGGAGGATGACGCCTCTGCCCGGCGGCTGTGCGACGACATCAACCTGATGCTGGGGGAGAACCGGGCATGGCCCTTCCCCTCCAAGGAAATGGCGCTGACCCCGGTGGAGGGTCTGTCCCGCAGCTATGAGCATATGCGGCTGGCGGCGCTTTCGGCGGTGCAGGCAGGACAGTGCAGTCTGCTGATTGCCTCCGGGGAGGCGCTTTTGCAGCCCACACTGCCCCCGGAGCTGCTGGAGCAGTATACCCTGACCCTTCGGCAGGGGGAGGAGTATGACATCGGCGCCCTGGCAAGGCAGCTGACCGGCTGCGGCTATGTCCGGTGTGAAAAGGTGGAGGGTCCCTCCCAGTTTTCCGTCCGGGGCGCCTTGCTGGACGTGTTCCCGGTGCAGGCGGCAATGCCCCTGCGGCTGGAGTTCTGGGGGGATACCCTGGACAGCATCGCCCCCTTTGAGGTGGAATCCCAGCGCCGGGTGGATTCGCAGGAGCAGCTGGTGATTCCCCCTGCCCAGGAAACCATTGTGGCACAGCCGGAAGCCCTGGCAGAGCGGATTGAGGCGCTGGCAAAATCCCTCCGGGGCAAGCGGGCGCCGGAGCTGCGGACATGGCTGAACCGGGACGCAGAGCGGCTGCGGAGCGGGGAGCTTCTGACGGACATTGACAAGTATCTGCCCCTGATTTATCCCAGCACTGCCACTCTGCTGGATTATATCCCCGGTACCGTATGGCTCAGCGAGCATATGGCCGTACAGGAGCGCATGCGTGGCGCCCAGACCCAGTATATGGAGGACCACCGGCTTTTGCTGGAGGCAGGCACCCTTTGCAAGGGGCTGGAGGGCTATCTTACCGAGGTCAGCCGCATGCAGGCCCTGCTGGAGGGGCGCACCTGTGTGTATCTGGATACCTTTTTGCAGGGGGGCGACCGGATTCCCTACCGGGAGCTGCTGAACATCGAAGCCATGCAGACCGCTCCCTGGGGCGGTGAAATCCGGCAGCTGACGGAGGATCTTTCCCTGTACTGCAAGCAGGGCTACCGGACCATGCTGGTTGCCGGGTCGGAAAAGACCATCGGCATTCTCTGCAATGACCTGCGGGACAGCGGCATTCCCTGTGACATTGCCGCCCCGGACAGCGTGTGTGAGCCGGGACGGGTACTGCTGATGACCGGCAGTCTCACCGGCGGCTTTGCCTATCCGGAAAACAAGACCGCCCTCATTACCCAGGCCAAGACTATGCATGCCCGCCGCAAGGCGAAGAAGCACAAAAAGGGCGAGGAAATCCGGAGCCTGTCCGACATTACCGCCGGGGATCTGGTGGTGCATGCCCTTCACGGCATCGGCCGCTTTGTGGGGATCCGGAAGCTGGAGCTGGAGGGGGTCACCAAGGACTATATCACCATCCAGTACGCCGGCAAGGACGTGCTGTATGTGCCCGTCACTCAGCTGGATATGGTATCCCGGTATATCGGCACCCGGGATGATGAGCATGTAAAGCTCCACAAGCTGTCCTCGGTGGAGTGGCAGAAAACCCGGAACAACGTGAAGCGTGCCGCAAGGGATATGGCGGATGAGCTGATTGCCCTGTATGCCAAGCGGGAGCAGGCAAAGGGCTTTGCCTTTTTGCCGGATGACGAGATCCAGGCGGAGTTCGAGGAGCGGTTCCCCTATGTGGAGACCGACGATCAGCTGCAATGCATTGCGGACATCAAGGCGGATATGCAGAAGCCCCATCCCATGGACCGGCTGCTCTGCGGAGACGTGGGCTTCGGCAAAACCGAGGTTGCCCTGCGGGCGGCGCTGAAATGCGTCCTGTCCGGCAAGCAGTGCGCCATCCTAGTGCCCACCACCGTGCTGGCAAGGCAGCATTACCAGACCGCCCTGCGCCGGTTTGAGCAGATGCCCGTGAATGTGGAGCTGCTCTCCCGGGCACGGAATCCCAAGCAGCAGGCGGAAATCCTGCGGAAGCTGTCCACCGGCAGGATTGATATTCTCATCGGCACCCACCGGATCATCCAGAAGGACGTGATCTTCAAGGATCTTGGCCTTGCCATCATCGACGAGGAGCAGCGGTTCGGGGTGGCCCACAAGGAAAAGTTCAAGGAGTGCTTTGCGGGGGTGGATGTGCTGACCCTGTCCGCAACTCCCATCCCCAGAACCCTGAATATGGCCATGAGCGGCATCCGGGATATGTCCGTCATTGAGGAGCCCCCCCAGGATCGCTACCCGGTGCAGAGCTATGTGGTGGAATACTCCGACGGAGTGGTTGCCCAGGCCCTGTCCCGGGAACTGAAGCGGGGCGGTCAGGCATATTACCTGCACAACCGGGTGGAAACCATCGCCTCCTGTGCCGACCGGCTGCAGCGGCTTCTGCCGGATGCCCGGATCGCCTATGCCCACGGGCAGATGACCGAGGAGGCCATGAGCGATATCTGGCGGCAGCTGGTGGATCATGAAATTGACATTCTGGTGTGTACCACCATTATCGAAACCGGCGTGGATGTGCCCAACGTGAACACCCTCATCATCGAGGATGCGGACCGGCTGGGTCTGTCCCAGCTGTACCAGCTCCGGGGACGGGTAGGCCGCTCCAACCGGCGTGCCTATGCGTATTTCACCTTCCGCCGGGAAAAGGTGCTGACGGAGGTTGCCGCCAAGCGGCTCAACGCCATGCGGGAATTCACCCAGTTCGGCAGTGGCTTCCGCATCGCCCTGCGGGATCTGGAGATCCGGGGCGCCGGCAGCATCCTCAGCGGCAAGCAGCACGGCAATATGGAGGCGGTGGGATATGATATGTATATCCGGCTGCTGAACGAGGCCATTGCCGAGGCAAAGGGGGAACCGATCAAAAAGGCGGCGGAATGTACGGTGGATATCCAGATTGACGCTCACATTCCGGAGGATTATATCGAAAGCCTGACCCAGCGGCTGGAGATTTACCGGCGGATTGCGGCAGTTTCCACGGAGCTGGAAAAGGAGGATATGCTGGACGAGCTCATTGACCGGTACGGGGATCCCCCGGATTCCATTGTGGGTCTGGTGGATACGGCACTGCTGCGGAATACAGCCGCCCGGCTGGGCATCACGGAAATCAAGCAGAAGCGGGGGATGCTGCTGTTTTATGTGGAGCATCCGGAGCCGGAGCAGATCACAGCCCTGGCGGCAGCCTACAAGGGGCGGATTGAATTCAACAGTCTGGCGAAGCCCTATATCGGCGTAAAGGCCGCCAAGGGAGAAAAGACCATGAAGTTGATGAAAGAGGTTCTGTTTACCATGCGGGACGCTTTGCCCGGAGAAGCGGCTGAGAGTTGAGTCTTCCATTAATTAAAATAATCGCTTAAATTAAAGGATTTGTTGTTTTTCAACAAAGAAAAAAATGATTTTTTATTGAAAATGAATGTAGACAGTTGATAATACCCGGTGTTATAATAAGGACATTAAAGTGCAGAACTCTACATGCACAAATAATGGAGGAGATAGTTATGAAGATGACAAAAATTCTGGCAAGCGTTGCAGCTTGCGCACTGGCAACTTCCGCAATGGCAATCAGCGCTTTCGCAGCTGTAACCAACGGCAACACCGAAGGTTCTGACGGCACTATGTTCTACATGATTGACTGCCTGACTGATTATGATGTAACCGCCATTTACGGCGTAACCTTTGACCTGTCCTGGACAGACGAGGGCAACGGCTGCGGCGGCGGCGTTGGCTTCAACAGTGAGTCCACCGGCTGGAAGAGCATTGAGTACGGCAACGAGGGCTCTGACAAGGCTCTGATCCTGGATGCAAACGGCGACTTCACCTACACTTCTGAAACTCCGATCTTTGCTGCTGACGATACCTACGCTCAGGTTTGGGTACAGCACTGGTGGGGTTCTGACGTAACTGTTGAGGGCATCACTGTTCTGGGCAAGGACGGCAAGCCGCTGGCAAAGAAGGGCGCAGAGACTACCCCGGATGACGACTCCAAGACCGAGGACAACAAGACTGAGGATACCAAGACCGAGGACAACAAGACCGAGGACAACAAGACTGAGGAAACCAAGAAGGATCCGGCTAAGACCGGTGACGCTGGTGTAGGTCTGGCTCTGGCTGGTCTGACCATCGCTGGTGCGGCTGCATTCGTAACCAAGAAGAGAAGCTGATTCCCTCTATCAGCAAACTAGTCAACTGACTGAAAGCCCTCTTTAATCAGAGGGCTTTCATTTTCAGAAAGGAAGATCATTTATGAAGAAATTAGCGGCATTGCTCCTGGCATGCAGCATGCTGGCAGCAGTTACCGGCTGCGGCAGCGAGGAATCTTCTCCGGCTGCTACTGAGCCGACTACGGAAAAGGCTACTGAGGCTGCCACCGAAGCCACAACAGAGGCTGCCACCGAGGCTCCCTCCACAGAGCGTCCGGCGCCCACACCCACCGTGGATGAGAATGCCATCACTTTCGAGGACGGAGATTTTTACACAGGCCACTCCATGTGTGAGAAGAACTATGAAAACGATGAGTCCGATGTCAAGCTCACCATTGAGGAGTTCAACGGCACCAAGCAGCTGCGGATTCAGGTTCTGGATCAGGATGCTAACGGCACCTACAAGGTTCCCAAGATCGTATTCAACCTGGCAGAGCTGGTAGGCGCAGAAAATCTGGACAAGATTGAGTCCATTTCCTGCGATGTGACCGGTGTGGCTGTAGGCATGTTCACCGGCGATGACGGATCCGAGATGCTGGTGCCCGGCAACGTAATGGGCGCTCTGGGCGGCAATCTGGCAGAGGAGAAGAAGACGGACGCTGACGGCGGTCTTGTACAGAACACCTGGGCTAACCTTACCGAATTCTCCTTTGCAGAGTGGGAAAACGACTGGGTTTACTCCCATGTTGAGGCCAGCATCAAGCTGCCTGCAAACCACTATGAGGCTGGCTATGAGGGCGCAACTCTGGTGGTAATGCGCTGGGGCATTCCGAACCAGGCTGACCTGTATATCGACAATATCACCTTCTATGATGCGGACGGCAAGTCCATCCCCCTGGTGTACACCCCCGGGGCGGATCAGGGTGCTGATGATTCTGCCGCAGACAGCAGCAAGGCTGAGTAAGATTCTTAATAAGTTCAAAAAGCCGGTACAGCTTTGTGCCGGCTTTTCTGTTTACAGAAAAACTGTTGATTTTGGTGCGTTTCTATGCTATAATGAAAAATGTTTATAAACGGGACTGGGGCAGCGGTCTGCCGACCTTGCAGACACTGTCCGGAAGAGGGGAGAAGGATCACATTGACATATATTCTGTTTGCCATCGGACTGCTCGGCGCCGGTTTTGTGCTGAGCTGTGCCTTCGGCAGCATGGCGGAAAAAAAGTGGCCCCAGCAGCTTCAAAAGATTGCCTATGGGGTAAACGGCTACCTGCTACTGCAGGGACTCCTGGGCAAGGTGCATGTGCTGGATAACCGGGGGCTGGATGGTTATTTTCTCTTCCTGGCTTTTGTGTGTGCCTGCATTGTGCTGTTATCGCTGATTGTCCGGCGGATCCGCAGTAAATATGTGTCCAGCTGCCGTATGCTCCGGTTTGCCGCAGGGACTATCGCCGTTCTGGCTGCGGCAGAGCTGCTGGTGTTCAACTTCAATGCCTATCATCTGTGGATGGGGGATTACACCGAGACACGGCTGTCCCTGTCGAATGTGAAAATCGAAAACGGGGATTTTGTATATGACCGGGGACAGGATCAGCTGACCATCCGGGGCAAAGGGGAGGTTCTGCTGACCTATGAGAACCTGAACCAGCCGGTAGGCACCCTGACAGTGGATGCAATCCTGGGGGAGCGCACCAAATCCGCCGATGTGATCGTGGACATTACCGACGAAACCCACCAGGAGTACCGCTACAACACGGTGAACATGAGGTTGCTGAAGGATGCGCCCCGTTCTCACTTTACCACCTGTGAGCTTTCCGGCAAGGTGGGCACCTTCCGGGTGAAATTTACCCTGCCGGAGGATAACGACTCCATTACGGTCCGGAATATTGTCATCAACCGGGACATTCCCTTCCACTTCTCCCTGCTGCGTATGGGCGTGTTCCTGACGCTGATTCTGCTGGGCTACGGCATCGTCCACAGCACCCTGCTGCGCAGACCCTGCTACCGGGAAAAGCTGTTTGTCCGGGCAGGGGCGGCAGTGATTACGGCGGTATGCTGTATGGGCTGTGTGAGCCTGGTCTGGGCGGATACCAACCGGCCCATCAAGGAGATTTTTGAACGGGAGCAAGGCAACCAGATTACCCGGGAGCTGGTGGATGCCTTTGAAGCCGGACAGGTGAGCCTGAAGGCCACGGTGGATCCGGTACTGCTTGCCATGGAAAACCCCTATGACTGGAGCGCCCGGTCTGCGGAGAATGTGAGTGCCCAGTGGGATCACGTATTCTACAACGGAAAGTACTACTCCTACTACGGCATCGCCCCGGTGGTGACCCTGTTCCTGCCCTATCATCTGCTGACCGGAAAGTACTTTCCCACCCAGTTTGCCGTGCTGCTGTACGGGCTCATCGGGGTGGTGTTCCTGACCCTTACATACCTGGCGTTCCTGCGCCGGTTCCACCGGAGTCTGCCCTGCGGCATGGCGCTGGGCGGGTTGATTGTGATGCAGGCCTCCAGCGGCATCTGGTATGTGGTGGCACGGACCCTTTTCTATGAAATCTCCATTGCCTCCGGCTTTGCCTGTGTTGCGGTGGGTGCATACTTCCTGCTGACCTCCAACATCCTCAGCCACGGCAGGATCTCCTGCCCCAGGATGGCGCTGGGCTCTCTGTTCCTGGCGCTGGCGGTGCTGTGCCGTCCCACCCTGGCGGTGTACTGCATCGCCGCAGTGGTCATCATCCTGATGGGTCTGTCCAGGGCGGGCAAACGCCCCGGCGTGAAATTGGCAGCCGGCAAGCTGCGTTCCCGGCGGATTGCCTACCTGGCCTGGGGTGCGGTTCCCATGCTTCTGCTGGCCTGCGTCCAGCTCTGGTACAACTACGCCCGGTTTGACTCCCCTCTGGATTTCGGCATCCAGTACTCTTTGACCATCAACGACTTTACCCGCTCCCAGTTCCATCTGGGCTTCGTATTCATCGGCCTGTACAATTACCTGCTGGCGCCCCCCAAGTTCACCTGGACCTTCCCCTTCTTCTTTACGGAATTTACCAAGCTGAACATCAACGGCTACTACTTCTCCGATGTGGGCAACACCGCCGGCATCATCTACCTGGCGCTGCCGGTGCTGTGCTATCTGCTGGCAGGAAAGGCACTGAAGCGGCTGAACAAGCGGGATCGGATCCGCTGGAGCATCATCATCGGGCTCACCTGTGTGCTGATGCCCCTGGTGATTATCTGTTCCATCTGGGAAAGCGGCTACGCCATTCGCTATACGGCGGATTTCTCCTGGCCCATCCTGATCGGCGCCCTGGCCATCGGCTTTTATCTCTACCGGCACACAAAGAACCAGACCTGGCGGAAGGTTGCCCGGATCTGTATGGGCATCGCCGTTCCGGCGGCTCTGGTGCTGAATTTCGCCCATGTATACACCTTCAAATTCCCTGACTGGGTTGCGCTGGAGCATTACGGCGTGTTCAATTCCCTGGCAGAGCTGTTTACAATTTTCTGACCGAAAGTGAGGATACAATGAGCAGTATTATCTATATCGTGGTTCCATGCTACAACGAGGAGGCTGTGCTCCATGAAACCTCCTCCCGGCTTGCGGAGAAGATGCACAGTCTGATGCAGGCGGGAAAAATCTCCCCCCAGAGCCGGGTTATGTTCGTGAACGACGGATCCAAGGACCGGACCTGGGAGATCATCGAAGATCTGGTGGCCGGGGACAATCTGTTCCAGGGTGTGAAGCTGTCCCGGAACAAGGGGCACCAGAATGCCCTGCTGGCTGGCCTGATGACCGCCAAGGATCACTGCGACGCCGCCATTTCCATGGATGCGGATCTGCAGGATGACATCAACGCCGTGGACGAGATGATCGCAAAGTTCGACCAGGGCTGCGACATTGTCTACGGTGTCCGCAGCGAGCGCAAGACGGATACCTTCTTCAAGAAATTCACCGCCCAGGGCTATTACAAGCTGCTGGCGCTGATGGGGGTGGACATTGTCTACAACCATGCGGATTACCGGCTGATGAGCCGCCGTGCCCTGCAGGATCTGGAGTCCTTCGGTGAGGTCAATCTGTTCCTGCGTGGGGTGGTGCCCATGATCGGCTACCGCACCGACAAGGTGTATTACGAGCGGGCGGAGCGCTTCGCCGGAGAGTCCAAGTACCCCCTCAAGAAAATGCTGGCTTTTGCCATGGAGGGCATCACCTCTCTGTCCGTAAAGCCCATCCGCTTTATTACCACCGTGGGCTTTGTGATCTTCCTTGTGAGCCTGGGCATGCTGATCTACAGCGTGGTGCGCCATTTTATGGGAGCCACCATTCAGGGTTGGACCTCCCTGGCGGTGTCCGTCTGGGCCATCGGCGGACTGCAGCTGCTGGCCATCGGCGTTGTGGGTGAATACATCGGCAAGATCTACCTGGAAACCAAGCACCGCCCGAAATACATCATCGAAACCTATCTCCACCGGGATGAATAATCGGACAGCATGAACCCACGGAAGGAGTGATGCACATTGAATCGGAAGCGGATCATCAAAGCAGCAGGGCTTATATTGCTGCTGTGGCTTGGTGCCTTTGCTCTGGATTGTTTTGCAGTTTCCTGCCTGCACCGTTCTCCTGTGTTTTGTGTGCGGCATAAAGAAGAATCACACTTTTCCGGATTGGGGTATGCGTTCGATGCATATCCCCATCCGATCAGTGGGGCATATGAATACTGCATCTATGTTTTCGGCTGTGAAGTCACGTCCACCATGACGAATACAGGAAAGTGTGACTCCTGATTGATGAACAAAATAAGCCCGGAGGCGGTTCTGTCCCACCGTCTCCGGGCTGCTTTTTCTTTATGGGTTATCCGTTGATGATGCCACCGCCTACCACCACATCTCCCGCATAGAACACGGCGGACTGGCCTGGGGTAACGGCACGCTGGGGGGCTTCCAGGGTGACCCGGCATTCCCCCTCCGGCGTGGGTTCGATCCGGCAGGGCGCCTCCCTCTGGCTGTACCGGGTCTTGACGGTTACCTGCATGGGTCCGGTCAGCGCCGGAATGGAGATCCAGTTCAGTTCCCGCACCGTAAAGCTGTCCGTGTACAGGTCGGCCTCCTCCCCAATGGTTACCGTGTTGGCTGCCGCATCCTTTCCCACCACATAGGCGGGCTTCCCCAGGGACAAGCCCAGCCCCTTCCGCTGGCCGATGGTGTAGTGGATAAGCCCCCGGTGCCTGCCGATGGGGTTCCCCTCTCTGTCCAGGAAATCTCCGGGCAGGATCTCCGCCCCGGCGGCGTGCCGGATGTAGCCGGCATAATCTCCGTCCGGGACAAAGCAGATATCCTGGCTGTCCGGCTTGTGGGAGTTCACCAGTCCGGCTTCCTCTGCCAGCTGCCGCACCTGTGTCTTTTCCAGCTCTCCCAGGGGGAACAGAGTGTGGGCCAGCTGGTGCTGGGTCAGATTATACAGTACATAGGTCTGATCCTTGCTCCGGTCCTTGGGGCGGCACAGTAAATATCGTCCCGTTTCCGGATCCTGCCGCCGTACCGCATAATGCCCGGTGGCAATATAGTCATACCCCAGGGCCTCCGCCCGCCGGAGCATCCGATCGAATTTGATGTACCGGTTGCAGTTGATGCAGGGGTTGGGAGTTTCCCCCCGCAGATAGCTTTCACAGAAGGGGGTCATCACCTGGCTGCGGAAGTCCTCCCGGAAGTTGAATACCAGATGCTCAAAGCCCAGCTTATAGGCAACGCTCCGGGCATCCTCCACATCCCGCAGGGAGCAGCAGGTGCGGGTGGAATCCGGTGCCTGGACAATATCCTCGTCCCCGAACAGCTTCAGGGTCACCCCGGTAACGTCATATCCCGCCTGCTGTAAGCGCAGCGCCGCAACGGAGCTGTCCACGCCGCCGCTCATGCCGATCAGAACCTTTTTCATGGCTGCTGTCCCTCCCTGCGTGCATGTGCCACGATGTCCGCCAGGGTGATCCGGTCGATAACGCTGCTGATGGCGTTGTCCAGGGCCTCCCACACAAACTGGGTGGGGCAGCACTCTGCCCGTTCGCAGGGGGTGCAGCCGGACTGCATGCAGGGCACCGGTGCCAGGCATCCCTCCGTCAGCCGCAGAATCATCCCCACGGTGTACTCCTCCGGGGGCTTCGCCAGCCGGTAGCCGCCCTGGGCGCCCCGGGTGCTGACCACACAGCCGCCCCGGCTCAGCATGGCGATGATCTGCTCCAGGTACTTTTCCGAAATCTGCTGCCGCTGGGCAATGGCCCGGATATTCAGATAGCCCTCCTCTGCGTGGCAGGCAAGCTCATACATCAGCCGCAGGGCATACCGGCCCTTTGTGGAAATTTTCATCCGATCACCCGTTTCCGGCGGCGTGGGATTTTTGCGGATGCTCCGCATGCGCCGCTCTCATTCCTACCATTATACCGTGAAATGCAGCCCCTGTCAATCAGCCACAAGAAAATTTGTTCTCCCATCGCCGCAAACCCCCGTGTTACCGTCCTTTCGGCGCTGACCGCCCGTTTTTTCTCAGAAACCGACCACAATATATTGTGTTTGGCCACCGGAAAAGGCGGTTTTCAGCGAAAAACCGCATAGCACCGTGGTTTGTGGGGCTTTACGAAAAAAACCATGGCATTATATACGAAAAAGAGCATATTTTTTTGTGCAAGGTTTTCGTTTTGAGTGCTTGACAATCCTATGGAAATCCGATATACTAGATATCAGCAAATCACTCAACCACAAGATATTGTGGTTCGGTCAAAATACATCGAAGGAGAAGGAATATGCTGATTCACATCATCAAGCGGGATGGACGGAAGGTTCCGTTCAACATGGAGAAAATCGCAAATGCCATTTTTAAGGCTGCCCAGTCCGTGGGCGGTACCGATTTCGACGAGGCAATGCAGATTGCGACCAAGGTCTGCACTCTGATTGAACAGAAATATGCGGGCCAGGTTCCCACAGTGGAACAGGTGCAGGATCTGGTGGAAAAGACCCTGATCGAAGAGGGACATGCTGCCACTGCAAAGGCATACATCCTGTACCGGTATGAGCGCACCCGTTCCCGGGAGATGAAAACCAATCTGATGACCGTCCTCAACGAGCTGACCTTCAACCCGGCAAAGGACAGTGACATCAAGCGGGAGAACGCCAACATCGACGGCGACACCGCCATGGGTACCATGCTGAAGTATGGCTCCGTTTCTGCAAAGGAATTCTACGAAATGTATGTGCTGGAGCCCCAGGAGGCCAAGGCGCACATCAACGGTGACATCCACATTCACGATCTGGACTTTTTGACCCTGACCACCACCTGCTGTCAGATTGATCTCATCAAGCTGTTCAAGGACGGCTTTTCCACCGGTCACGGCTACCTGCGGGAGCCCAATGATATTGCCAGCTATTCTGCGCTGGCATGCATCGCCATCCAGTCCAACCAGAACGACCAGCACGGGGGCCAGAGCGTACCCAACTTTGATTACGCCATGGCGGAGGGCGTCAAGAAGACCTACCGGGCAAGATATATCCAGAACATTGCCCGCTGCCTGGCTATGGAGTGCGACAAGGATCTGAACGACTGCGACAAGCTGGCTGAGCAGCTGGCATCCGATGTGCTGGAACAGCAGGGGCTGAACCCGGTTCTGGCAGATGATAATGGCTACCGGGAGGCTGAGCTGCCCGGTCTGACCGCTGTATGCGGCAGCCAGGAGCTGGCCAGAAAGATCCAGGACTTTGCGGTAAAGGCTGCTTACAAGGAAACCAACCGGGCCACCTATCAGGCCATGGAGGCACTGATCCACAACCTGAATACCATGAACAGCCGTGCCGGCGCACAGACCCCTTTCAGCTCCATCAACTACGGTACGGATACCTCCCCGGAGGGCCGAATGGTCATCGAGAACGTGCTGCTTGCCAATGAAGCAGGTCTGGGCAACGGGGAGACCCCGATTTTCCCGATTCACATCTTCAAGGTCAAGGAGGGGATCAACTACAACCCGGAGGATCCCAACTACGATCTGCTGAAGCTGGCGTGCCGGGTATCCGCAAAGCGGCTGTTCCCCAACTTCTCCTTTATTGATGCGCCCTTCAACCTGCAGTACTACAAGCCCGGTGACTACAACACCGAGGTGGCATACATGGGCTGCCGCACCCGTGTCATCGGCAATAATTATGACCCGGACCGGGAAATTGTCACCGGCAGAGGCAACCTGAGCTTCACCTCCATCAACCTGCCCCGTCTTGCCATCAAGGCGGATCACAATGTGGGAGCCTTCTTTGACTCTTTGGATGAAATGATGGATCTGGCCATCAACCAGCTGATGCACCGGTTCAAGATCCAGTCCCAGAAAAAGGTGCGCAACTACCCGTTCCTGATGGGTCAGGGCGTGTGGATTGACTCCGAAAAGCTGGGCCCGGATGACGAGGTGGGCGAGGTGCTCAAGCACGGCACCCTGTCGGTAGGCTTCATCGGCCTGGCAGAGACCCTGAAGGCACTGATCGGCAAGCATCACGGAGAGAGCGAGGAGGCCAGAGAGCTGGGTCTGGAGATTGTCACGACTATGCGGAACCGGCTGGATGAGGAAAGCAAGCGCACCGGTCTGAACTTCTCCCTGCTGGCTACCCCGGCGGAGGGCCTGTCCGGCAGATTTGTCCGGATGGACGCAAAGCAGTACGGCATCATTCCCGGAGTTACCGATCGGGAGTACTACACCAATAGCTTCCACGTGCCTGTATACTACCCCATCAGCGCAGCGGAGAAGATCCGCATCGAAGCACCCTACCACGCACTGACCAATGCGGGTCATATCAGCTATATCGAACTGAACGGTGATCCGGTGGAGAATCTGCCGGCATTTGAAAAGGTGGTACGCTGCATGAAGGAAGCGGGGATCGGCTACGGTGCCATCAACCACCCGGTGGATCACGACCCCTGCTGCGGCTATACCGGCATCATCGGGGACACCTGCCCCAAGTGCGGCAGAAACGAGGAAAACGGTGTGGGCTTTGAGCGGATCCGCCGCATCACCGGATACCTGGTGGGCACGGTTGACCGGTTCAACAACGCAAAGCGTGCGGAGGAACGGGACCGGGTTAAGCACAGCGTATGACCGGAGGCACAGAAATCACAGATCTGTCCGCAGCGATGCGGGCAGATTTCTTTTGCAGGAGGAATGTACATGACGCTCAGACTTGCAGGCACGGAAAATGACTCTATCGTAGACGGCCCGGGTATCCGGTTCACCATCTTTGTACAGGGCTGTCCCCACCACTGTCCCGGCTGCCATAATCCCCAGACCCACGATTTTTCCGGCGGCACTCTGACGGATACCGGAGAGCTGCTGAAAAAGATTGAAGAAAATCCTCTGCTGGACGGGGTGACCTTCAGCGGCGGGGAGCCCTTCTGTCAGGCACCGGCTCTGGCGGAGCTGGGCGGACAGCTGCGTCAGCGAGGACTGAACATCATTACCTACACCGGCTTTACCTATGAGAAGCTGCTGGCGGATGCCAATGCCGAAAACGGCTACCGGGCGCTGCTGGAGGTGACGGACTTCCTGGTGGACGGCAGATTCGAGCAGGACAAGAAAAGCTATGAGCTGCACTTCAAGGGAAGCACGAACCAGCGGTTTATTGATGTACAGAAAAGCCTGGAATCCGGGGAAGCTGTGGTGCTGGAATCGCTTTAATCGGACAGTGATTGGCGTTTTTTGCACAGTGTCCGGCACTTGCTATGAAACAGAGAATATGTTATAATAAAGGAGCGTTTTATCGCTCCTTTTTTGTTTGCTTTTGCAAAAACGGAGAAAAAGAATGGGATTGCAGGTGATCGAAGCATTGATGCACAAACTTACAGCAGGACTGCTCTGCCTGGTGCTGGCGGCCGCTGCGGTACTGGGGGGCTGTGAGCAGGACAGGGGCACCGGTGCCGGCTATCTGTTCAGCTATACGCTGGATGCCAATCCCCGGAGTCTGGACCCCCAGCTGGCCGAGGACGAGGCTTCCCTAACGGTGATCGGCAATATGTTCTCCGGTCTGTTCCGGATGGAGGATACGGGAGCGGTCACCCCGGACGTGGCGGAATCCTATGAGATCTCTCCGGACGGCTGTACCTATACCATCCGCATGCGGCAGGACAATTACTGGTACTCCCTGGGAGATGCCCGGCAGGAAGCTACCCGGACGGACAGTGAGGACGCCGCTGAGCATGCAACGGCGGTAACCGCTGCGGATTTTGTCTATGCCTTTCAGCGTATATTTGACCCTTTGACCAATTCCCCCTACCGGGAACGGTTTGCATGCCTGAAAAACGCCCGGCAGATCATGGACGGGGAAATGGACTGCACCCGGATCGGGGTGGATGCGGCGGATACCTATACTGTGGTGTTTACCCTGGAGAAGCCGGACGCCAATTTTCTTTCCCTGCTTGCCACCACTGCCGCCATGCCCTGTAATCCCAGCTTTTTTTATGCCTGTAAGGGACGCTATGGGCTGGATGAGGACTCGGTGATCTCCAACGGGCCCTTTTACCTGCGGATGTGGTTCTACGATCCATACGGCAAGGAAAACCAGATCTATATGCGCCGCAATGCCCTGAACAGCCGGGCAAAGCAGGTATACCCCTCTAATCTGACCTTTTACATCCAGAATGCCCAGCAGGCAGAGCAGAACTTCCGGGATTCTTTGACGGATTGTCTGATTACTGCGGACAGCAGCTATGCCGCCAGCGATAAATACACTGCTTTATCCTATGAAAGCCTTACCTACGGGCTGATCTTCAATCCTGCCCATCCCCAGTATTCCAACCTCACCCTGCGGAAGGCGCTGGCACAGGGAACACGATCCGCCTCCTACGGCTCCATGCTGGGGGCAGACGCCAGGGAGGCCACCGGGCTGATCCCTCCGGCAGTGCGCCTTTTGGGCAAGAGCTACCGGGAGCTGGTTTCCCAGCAGTCCGTCCAGCCGGCAGCGGAGGATGCTGCTGCCCTGTACAGCCGGGCTCTGGAGGAGCTGGACGCTGCCTCTTTGGAAAGCGTGCAGATCCTGGTGCCGGAGGGGCTGACGGATTATGCGGCACTGCATGAGGTGGTGCGGCAGTGGAGCGATCTGTTCGGCTTTTACATCGGCATCGCTCCGGTGGATCCGGAAACCTATGCACAGCGGCTTGCGGCAGGGGATTATGCCATTGCTCTGTATGGTACGGGCAGCGACTTCAACAGTCCCGCCGGTGCATTGCAGCAGCTGCTGGACCGGCAGGCTATGCTGGGTATGTCGGCGCAGACAGTCCGGGCGGTGCAGGAGCAGCTGGAGAAGGCCTCCGGCATGCAGAATCTCAGCGGCACGGTGGAATATTACCGGGAGGCGGAACGGCTTGTACTGGAGGATGCATGCTTTGTGCCTGTGTTCTATAAGCAGGAATATCTGGTTTTCCGGCCGGATAATGAGGATCTGGCGCTGGACCCATTTACCGGCCAGGTGTTTTTCGCAGATGCAAAGCATTTTGAATAACGGGCAATATGGATATAACACAGAGCAATATTGTCATTAAATAATGCGAAGCGAGCTTTATTTAATTGACCGGAACGAAGAAAAATAGTCTTCATACCGGTGGGAGAAAGGACGATTCCTCTGCATCCTGTACAATTATACCAGGGCTGGGAAAACCTTTTTTCTACACCTTGACAAACGGCTTGCTGGTTGATATAATATTTTTGTACACTTGTGCAAATCAGAACGCTTGGATTTAAATAAAAATATATTTATTAACGCAATACGCTGCAGGGCGCACAGGCAAGCCCTGGGAGTATTGTCCGGAATCACAGGATTTTCGCACGCAGGCGAACCACAGTCTGCGGATGCACAGAAAGGTGGAGAAACGTGAGAAACGCAAAGAAGAAAAGAAAAGTGGCAGCGGGGGCGCTGTCGGCTGTGCTTGCGGCGGCGCTGTCCCTGACAGCGGTACCGTTCTCAGCATTTGCGGCGGAAACGTCGGATACCCGGGAGGAAATCTCCCTGCTGCCGGGGGACGCTGCAGAGGGGGATACCCCCATGTATGTGGAACAGCATACATACAGCGACTACTACGATGTTTACTGCGGCGGCAACCGGCCGGATGTGGAGATCATGATGCCCGGCGCAGAGTATGATTCCACAGAAGGGGGCAGCTTCTCGGTGGGCGCCTACGGCACGGAGGAGGATACCCGGGACAACGTGCTGATCTGGGACAGCTCCGAGGGAACGGTCAATTACAAATTCACCGTTGCCCAGACCGGCGTGTACTGTGCAAAAATGTCCTATTTCCCCATCGAAACCACCGCCACCACCATCGAGCTTTCCATGCTCATTGACGGGGAATCCCCCTACGACACCGCTTCCCGGATCACCCTGAACAAGCGGTGGGTCAACGAAAAGGACATCTACGTGGACAGCCGGGGCAATCAGGTCCGCCCCTCTCAGGTACAGAGCGGCGCCTGGATGTCCACCTATCTACAGGATGTGGACGGTCTGTTCAACGATCCGTTGATCTTCTATCTGGAGGCGGGGACACATACCCTGACCCTAAGCGGCGTAAAGGCCAATATTGCGCTGGAGTATATTGCCTTTTCCCAGCCGGAAGCATCCGCTCCCTATGCGGATTCCAAGCCGGACGCTTCCGCCCTGTCCGCCACCCCCTCCACCCTGATCCGGCTGGAGGGCGAACAGGCTGACTACAAGTCCGACTCTACCCTTTACCCCACCTATGACAATTCCTCCTACCTGGCTTCTCCTGCCAACCCCACCAAGATGGTCTACAATACCATCGGCAGCGGCAACTGGAAAAAAGCCATGCAGACCATCACCTGGAACATCAACGACAGCGAGGACAATAAGCTCACCGGAGACGGCTGGTACAAGATCGGCATCAAGGCCCGGCAGCAGGATATGCGGGGCTTCTATTCCAACCGGCGGCTGCTGGTGGACGGCAAGGTGCAGTATGAGGAACTGAACCAGATCAAGTTCTTCTATGATACGGAGTGGAGTGTTACCTCCCCCAAGGACGCCAGCGGCGATTACATTTATGTATATCTGACCGGCGATCAGGTACATACCCTGACCCTGGAGGTAGTGCCCGGCGAAATCGGGGACGCTATGCGCCGGCTGGATTCCATCGTGCTGGATCTGAACACCTGTTACCGGAAGATCCTGATGATTACCGGCCCGGACCCGGATAAGTACACGGACTATAATGTCCACAAAAAGATTCCGGAAATCCTGGACGAGTTCCAGGATCTCTACGACCGGCTCAGCACCGTGCAGCGGGAGATCGAATCCCTGTCCGGTACCGAGGGCTCCGAGGCAGCGGCACTGACCCGTATGACGGTAATTCTGGAAAAGTGCATGGAAAAGCCCATCCGGATTCCCGATTATCTGACCCAGATCAAGGACAATATCACCGCCATTTCCGCCTGGATGCGGGACTACCGGGATCAGCCCCTGGAGGTTGACTATATTGAACTGGCTTCTGCGGATCAGCAGTTCAGCTCTGTGGATGAAAAATTCTTCTCCCAGCTGGCATTCAACTGGAAGGCGTTCATCGGCTCCTTTACCGAGGATTACACCACCCTGTCCGACATTGACGGGGACTCCGACGAAGTGCTGAATGTATGGGTACAGCTTGGTCGTGACCAGGCACAGGTTGTGAAGCAGCTGGCGGAATCCGACTTTATGGAGGAAACCGGCATCCCCGTTTCCGTCAACCTGGTGGTGGGCGGTATCGTGGAGGCTGCCCTGGCGGATAAGCAGCCGGACGTGGCGCTGTTTATCGGCGGCGAATTTCCGGTAAACCTGGCAGCCCGGGGTCTGCTGGTGGATATGTCCCAGTTTGCGGATTACAAGGAAACCGAGGGCTGGTTCCAGAAGAACGCAACGGTTCAGTATCAGTATGAGGGAGGCACCTACGGCCTGCCCATTTCCCAGAACTGGCCCATGCTCTTCTACCGGAAGGACATTCTCGGTGAGCTTGGCTTTACGGCTCCGCCCCAGACCTGGCAGGAGCTTATCGACATGCTGCCGGCGCTGCAGAGAAACTACATGGGCGTGGGTCTGATTCTGCCCCCTGCCAATGTATCCCCCGCAACGGAGGCCGGACACACCTATGCGATGCTCACCTTGCAAAAGGGACTCAACTATTATAATGACGCCCAGACCCGTACCACCTTTGACGACATCCGGGCGGTACAGTCCTTTGAAACCTGGACGGAATTCTACACCAAGTACGAGTTTGAGCAGACCTATGACGCATTCAGCCGGTTCCGTACCGGTCTTTACCCCATGGTGGTTTCCAACTACACCTTCTTCAACCAGCTGGAGGTTGCCTCTCCGGAAATCAAGGGCCTGTGGGATTTCACCACGGTTCCCGGCACGTTGAATGAGGACGGCACCATTTCCCACGCCAGCAATTCCTCCGGCAGTGCATCCATTATCTTCAACAGCGTGGCAAATAAGGAAAACGCATGGAAGTTTGTCCGCTGGTTCTCCTCCACCGAAACCCAGGTGGCATACGGTATGAACATTGAAGGCCTTCTGGGCCAGATGGGCCGGTTTGATGCGGCAAACACCGAAGCCTTAAAGCAGCTGTCCTGGTCCTCTGAGGAGCTTGCCAAGCTGAACGCCCAGCGGGATGAGCTGGTGGAAATCCCCATCATTCCCGCATCCTATGCAGTAACCCGGAATATTATGAACGCATTCCGTGAGACTGTCAACAACGTGGACGCGAATCCGAGAGATACGCTGATGAAATACAACGACGACATCAACGATGAGATCACCCGAAAGCGTGAAAATCTCGGACTTGAATAGGGACACTGTGAGAAAAAGGAGGGTTACTTTTGGATAAGGACGCAATCGGGCAGAGAAGCAAAAAGGAGCAGCGGCATTATGTCTGGATGCAGATGAAGCAGAACAAGGAATGCTATCTGATGCTGTTTCCCTTTATGCTGTTCTTCCTGGTATTCACCATCATTCCGGTTATCATGTCCCTGCCTATGGGCATGACGGACTTTAACATGGTACAGTTCCCCAAGTGGGTGGGGCTGTCCAACTTCTACAACCTGTTTATTTCGGATGCCATTTTTGTGAAATCCATCCGTGTAACGCTGGTGTTCGCACTGTTCACCGGCCCCATCAGCTATGTGCTTTGCTTCTTGCTGGCATGGCTCATCAACGAGCTGCATCCGAAGCTCAAAACCATTTTCACCCTGATTTTCTATGCGCCCTCCATGGCGAATGTATACACCGTGTGGCAGCTGATTTTCAGCGGCGATACCTACGGCATTGCCAACGCAGTGCTCATCAACCTGGGCATCAACACCTACGCAGTACAGTGGCTTACCGACTCCCAGTACATTCTGGGGGTAGTCATTGTGGTACAGCTGTGGATCAGTCTTGGTGCAGGCTTCCTGGCGCTGCGTGCAGGCTTCCAGAACATTGACCGTTCCCAGTACGAGGCAGGTGCCATCGAAGGCATCAAGAATCGTTGGCAGGAGCTGATCTACATCACCATCCCCTCTATGGGGCCCCAGCTCATGTTTGCTGCGGTTATGCAGATTGTCAGCTCCTTTACCGCCGATATTGTGGCCCGGAACCTGGTGGGCTTCCCCAGCACCGACTACGCAGCCCACACCATTATGACCCACGCCTTTGACTACGGCTGGGTGCGCTACGAAATGGGCTATGCGTCTGCAATCTGTATGGTGCTGTTTATCTTCATGTTCCTTGCCAACAAGCTCATCAGCAAGCTGTTGAGCAAGTACATGGATTAAGGAGGGAAACCGATGACCGATACATCAAAGCTCAAAGCGTCCAACAAGCGTGCAGGACGCAAGATCGGCGGCAGCATCGCCATTTTCCTCTTTCTGACCGTGCTGGGTCTGTTCATGGTATTTCCCATCTACCTGGCTATCGTCACCTCCATCAAGCCTGTGGAGGAGCTGTTCATCTTCCCGCCGAAGTTTTACCCCATGAACCCCACTCTGGATAATTTCCGGGATATGTTCCGGGTACTGGGACAGATGTGGGTGCCCTTCTCCCGCTACGTGTGGAACAGCGTGTTCGTGACTGTGGTTGTTACCGTGGCACAGTGCATCGTGGCATCCATGGCGGCGTTTGTGCTTGCAAAGTGCAAATTCCCCGGCAACGGGATCATCAACAAGATCATTGTGGTTTCCCTGCTTTATAACAGCAATGTCATTTACATTATGCAGTACATGGTGATGTCCGAGCTGAACCTCATCAATACCACCAAGGCGCTGATTCTGCCCTCCATTGCTTCGGCGATGGGCCTGTTCCTGATGCGCCAGTCCATGAGCCAGGTGCCGGATGCCATGATCGAAGCCGCAAAGGTGGACGGTGCCAACATGTTCACCACCTGCTGGCGGATCGTCATCCCCAACCAGAAGCCTGCGCTGATGACCATGAGCATTTTCGCCTTCCAGGGTGCCTGGAACATTCAGGGCGGCAGCCTTGTGTATGACGAGGCGAAGAAAACACTGCCCACCGTTGTACAGCAGGCGGCATCCGCCGGTCTTGCCCGTGCAGGCGTGGCCATGGCGGCTGCGGTCTTCATGCTGATTCCGCCGGTGGTGTTCTTCATGCTTGCACAGAAGAATGTCATTGAAACAATGGCACATTCCGGAATCAAGGACTAAGCGGGGAGGATGAGTATATTGAACAAACGACTGCGTAAATTCTGTACAGCGGCGCTGACAGGCGTTCTGCTGGCCGGGGCTCTGCCTCTCGGAGCCTTTGCAGATGAGCCCTATGACGTATACAACTACGACAGATGGGGCGAGGCCATTCCCTCCCAGGCAGGGTACATTGCGGAGCGTTCCGTTTCCGGCGAGGATCTGGGCATCTCCCACTTTGCGAATCCTTCGGACATCTTCCGGGACTACCAGAACCAGTTCTATGTATGCGATAAGGGCAACAACCGGATCGTGGTGGTGGATACGGAATGGACCAGGGTACTGAACGTGCTGGAGAAATTTACCCTGCCGGACGGCAGCGTGACCACCCTGAAAAATCCCACCGGCGTATTTGTCTCTCCGGAAAATAAGCTGGTGTATATTGCGGATACGGAGAATTCCCGGGTGCTCATCAGCGATACTGAGGGCAACGTGAAAATGGAGATCACCAAGCCGGAATCCGAGGTTTACGACCAGGATCTGACCTTTCTGCCCCAGAAGGTGCTGGTGGACAAGGCATGCAACGTGTACGTGGTGCTGAACAATACCACCAGCGGCGCCTGTGTATTTGACCCAAAGGGGAACTTTACCGGCTTTTACGGCGCAAACCGTGTGGAGCAGAGCGCAGAGGTCGCCGCCCGGTATTTCTGGAGCGCCATTGCCACTGACGAGATGCGGGACAAGATGAAGGCGTCGGTTCCCTCGGGCTTTTCCAATTTCGACCTGGACGCTGAGGGCTTTATTTTCACCTCTACCGAATCCTCCACCCAGCAGACGGACCGGGTCAAGAAGGTGAACCCTGCGGGGTACAACCTGTTTGCAGACTATGAGGTTTACTGGGGCGACAGCAACAGCCTCTGGTACAGCGGTACAACCTACGCCACCCGGATTGTGGATATTGACATTTCCGACGATGGCATGATCAACTGTCTGGATCTGACCACCGGCCGGGTATTCCAGTATGACGAGGAGTGCAACCTGCTCTTTATCCTGGGCACCACCGGAGATCAGGTAGGCGGCTTCAAGCAGGTCAGCGCCCTGGAAACCCTGGATACCAACATCTATGTGCTGGATGCGGGCAAGAACACCGTTACCATCTTCGGGGAAACGTCCTTCGGCAGCATCGTCCATGAGGCTACCAACCTGTACAACGCAGGCTACTATGAAGAAGCGCTGGAGCCCTGGCAGGAGGTCCTCAAGCGGGACGGCAACTACCGCCGGGCATACATCGGCATCGCCAGCGCCATGCTCAAGAAGGGAGACTATGCGGAATCCATGAAATACGCCAAGCTGGCGGATTCCCCCTACCGGTACAACGAGGCCTTTGAGGGCTATCGTTCCGAGTTTCTGAAGAAATATTTCAATATCATCATCATCGGCGCGCTGGTGCTCATCATAGGAGGCTACGGCTTCTACAGATGGCGCAAAAAGAAACGTACCCAGGAAGCTGCAGGGAAGGAGGGTGATGCACAATGATGGATCTGACGCAGAAGCAGTGGGTCTCCCATGTGGTGTTCCACCCCTTCGAGGGCTTTGAGGATCTGCGCTGGAAAAAGGGCGGCTCTTTAAAGATTGCCTTTCTGATCGTGTTCCTGTTGTTTTTGTCCATGCTGGCAAGCGCCCGACTCACCGGCTTCCAGTTCGTTGCCACCTATGACAAGACCTTCAATATCATTCCCTACCTGGTGCAGAGCATTGTGGTCTTTGCCGTATGGGTTGTGGGCAACTGGGCGATCAGCACCTGGCTGGACGGAGAAGGCTCCATGCGGAACATCTGCATTTACAGCGCCTATGCCCTGATCCCCTATGTGGCGCAGCAGTTCATCTGTGTGATCCTCTCCCACATTCTGATCCGGGACGAATCCGTGTTCATCAGCGCTGTGTACATCATCGGCATGCTCTGGTCGGGCATCCTGCTGTTCATGGCCATCAAGACCGTGCATCAGTACAGCTTTCTGAAAACAGTGGGTGCGATCCTGCTGACGCTGGCTGCTATGCTGGCGATTCTGTTCCTGCTTGTACTCCTGCTTTCCCTGTTCCAGCAGGTTTACGTATTCATTTACTCCATCTACACGGAAATCGCATACCGTGTCAAGGTCTGAGAAAGGGAGCGTGATTGAATGCAGACGAAATGGAAACGGATGCTCGCTTGCTTCCTTGCCATGTCCATGATGGTGTCCGCCGGCTCTATTGTGGTCAATTCCGAGGGCGACCAGGATGCTGCCGGGGATAAGCCCGCCGCATCCGACGGAGAGGAAACCGGCGAAAGCACCGTAAGCGAGGATTTTGTTGCCCGCACGGAGCAGCAGGTTCTGGACAGCATGATCGTTGCTGCCGAGAACGACAAGCTGATCTTTTATGTGTGGGATTATGAAAACGCCACAGAGGAAAATCCCATTGAGGATATTTTCGCACTGAAAAACAAGGAAACAGGCTACATCTGGTGGTCCTCCCCCTATAATGCGGCGGGAGATCCCAACGCCACCCCCACCCTGCGCAAGGAGCTTGCTTCCGCCCTGACGATCGAATACGGGGATCCGGGAAGCCGGAGCACCTCCAATGTCCGTTCCGGAGATCCCAGCCGATGCGCCTATACATACAGCGGCATCACGGACGGGGTCAAGGTGGTTTACAACTTCCGGAAGGCGGGCATTAAGATCCCGGTGGAATATACCCTGAAGGATGATTACCTGAGTGTCCGGATCAACACGGAAAAGATCGACGAAAAGGATACCTCTGAAAAGCTGCTGACCTCCGTCAAGCTGCTGACTGCCTTCGGGGCAGGGGACAGCGAAGCCCAGGGCTATTTTGTGGTGCCGGACGGCAGCGGTGCACGGATCAATTTCAACAACGGCAAGACCAATGCCTCCGTGTATGCCCAGCGGGTATACGGCAAGGACATTACCGCAGTGCCCAACATCAAGGGCGCTGTTACCGAGCAGGTATACTTCCCCATGTACGGTATTGTCCGGGATGACAATGCCCTGATGGTGGTGGCGGATAAGGGGGACAGCAATGCCCAGATCAATGCAGCCGTGGCTGGCCAGTCCAAGAGCAGCTACAATATCTGCAACTTCCAGTTTATCCTCCGTTCCACGGATACCTTCTACATGGGCGGCGATACGACTCCGCTGACGGTATTTGAAAGCGGTGACATCAAGACCAAGGAGATTGCGGTGCGGTATTATCCCGTAGCGGACACAGCCGGCACAACGGATTATGTGGACGTGGCGGCAGCCTACCGGAATTACCTGACCACCGACGGCGGAGTAAAGACCAGGGCGGAAGCCAACAGCTCCGACCTTTATGTGGACATTTACGGCGGGGTGGAGAAGCCCACCAATATTCTGGGTATTCCGGTTACTCTAAAAACCGCCATGACGGATTTTGACCAGACCCGTGAGATTCTCACCGGCCTGAAGGACCGGGGCGTGGATGACATGGTGGTGGCCCTCAACAACTGGACCAATGCGGGCATCGCCGGCAAGGTGGATTATAAGGCAAAGGCTGCCGGAGTGCTGGGCGGCAAGAGCGATTTCAAGGATCTCACCCAGTATATGCAGGACAACGGCATCGCCTACTATCCCACAGTCAACAACAAGAAATTCTACTCCGGTCAGGGCTTCTTCTCCTTTACCGATACTGCTATCCGGGTATCCGGCTCCTACTCCCGGCTTGTCAGCTATGAGCGGGCATTCGGCACTCCGGACAGCTTCAAGGACACCATCTCCCTGCTGTCTCCCAATAAGTTCAGGGATATTTACAGCGATCTGACCGACAATTACACCCAGGCGGGGATTCCCGGAGTATGCATCGGAGAAATGACCTCGGTGCTTTACGGAGATTACGGCAAGAAGGCCATCTCCCGGGATGCGATGAAGCGGATTATGGCGGACAGCCTGTCCGGCCTGCAAAGCGGCGTGGGCTCTGTACTGGCCAACACCGCCAATGCCTATGCGCTGCCCTATGTGGATCATGTGACCAATGTGCCCCTGTCCTCCAGCGGCTTTGACGTGTTCGACGAGGATCTGCCCTTCTATCAGCTGGTGCTGCACGGGGTGATGCCCTATGCCACCACGGCCATCAACGGCTCTGCGGATTCCGAGCGGCTGCTGCTCCAGGCCATCGCCACCGGCAGCAATCTGCACTACGATCTGCTGCATGAGGAAACCAGCGAGCTGAAGGATACGGACTTCGACATTTACTACTATGCCCATTATGCGAACTGGCTGGATACGGCTGCTCAGGAATACAAGCTGGCAAGCACGGTGACCGCAGCAGTCAGCAACCAGACCATTGTGGATTATATCCAGCAGGACGACGTCATCACCACAACCTATGCAGACGGTACGGTGACAAAGGTCAACCTGAAAACAGGACAGATCAGCCTGAACGGCACCACTTATGAGCTGTCCGAATATGTGGAGGAAGGGGGGCTGTTGTCCTGATGAAAATTCCCTATGAACGCCGCAAGAGCCTGTACGGCTACGGCTTTATTGCAATCTGGCTGGTGGGCACAATCAAGTGGTTCCTGATTCCGCTGATTACCTCCCTGATCTACTCATTCCAGAATGTTACCCCGGAAACCGGCGGCCCGGTTGCGACCTGGGCGGGCATCAGCAACTACAAATATGCCTTTATGAGCGATCCCAACTACCGGGAGCTGCTGGTACAGGTGCTGAAGGAAACCTTTGAAACAGCACCGCTGATTATCGTGTTCTCCCTGTTCATCGCTGTGATTCTGAATCAGAAATTCCGGGGCAGAACCTTTGCAAGAGCCGTGTTCTTCCTGCCGGTTATCATTGCAACCGGTCCGGTTTACAACATCATCAACGGCGACCTGAAAACCGGCGGCAACAGTGATGCTTCCCAGTTTTCCACCATGTTCAAGACGGATCTTGTGAAGGAGCTTCTGACCTTCCTTGGCATCTACGGCATCAGTGAGGATCTCACTGCGCAGATCGAAACACTGACCACCAACGTGTTCAGCCTGGTATGGAGCTCCGGTATCCAGATCCTGATCTTCCTGGCAGCACTCCAGAACATCCCCCCCTCCGCAAAGGAGGCGGCGCAGATGGAGGGCGCTACTGCCTGGGAATATTTCTGGAAGATCATTCTGCCCTATGTGAGCCCCATGATCCTGGCCAACCTGATCTTCACCATCATCGACTCCTTTACCTCCCCCACAAACGCGGTTATGGCCCGGGTGCTGGAGGTTCAGAACGACTGGCAGTACGGATTGGCCGCCGCAATGGCGTGGACGTATTTTGCCATCGTTCTGGCGGCCATCGGATTGGTCACCATGATTATCAACCACTTTGTTTACTATGAAGTGGAATAGAAAGGCGGTGTGAACACAGATGGAACAAACTGCAGCAGTCAAAACCGAAAAGGAAATCGGCAACGGCATGTCCCGCAAGGAAGCTCAGAAAATCCGGGAGCAGCACATGGCCAAGGAGGAGCTTGTCTACCTGCGCCGCAAGCGCATGGCGGAAAAGGTATGGCCCTTCTTCCGGTTTCTGATCCTGTTCGGTCTTTGCTTTGTCATTCTTTACCCGCTGATCTTCATGATCAGCTCGGCGTTCCGGGATCCCGCCGATATGAGCGATCCCACCGTCATGTGGATTCCCCGTCACCTGTCCATTCAGCCCATCAAGGACGTGCTCAAGGTGATGAACTACGGCCCCACGGTGCTCAACACCCTGCTGCTGAACATCGGCTGCTCTTTGGTACAGGTTATCACCTGTGCGCTGACGGGCTACGGCTTTGCACGGTTTAAATTCAAGGGCAAGAATCTGCTGTTCGGCATCGTCATCATGATGATTCTGGTGCCCTCTCAGATTATCCTGATTCCCCAGTATATGCAGTTCCGTTACTTTGACATCTTCGGGCTCATCAAGCTCATCACCGGGGATACCCTGACCCTGACGGATACCCCATGGACCATGTATCTGCCGGCGCTGACCGCCAACGGCATCCGTGCCGGGCTCATGATCCTGATTTTCCGGCAGTTCTTCCGGGGTCTGCCCAAGGAATTGGAGGATGCAGCCTATCTGGACGGCTGCGGCCCCCTCCGGACCTTCCTGCAGATTATGGCGCCCAACGCCCGTTCCTCCTTCCTGACCGTGTTCCTGTTCTCCGTGGTATGGTACTGGAATGACTACTATGTGAGCAGCTCCTTCTTCACCAACAACGAAACCATTGCCATGATGGTCAAGAACCTGAACACCCAGCTGAATCTGTTCCTGTTCAATGACGCCACCGTTCAGGTCAGCGTCCGGGAAAAGATCGTCTGGCTGGAGGCTGGCTGTCTGCTCTCCATTACCCCCATCCTTGTGATGTATGTATTCCTGCAGAAATACTTTACCGAGGGTATCGAGCGCTCCGGTCTGGTTGCATAAACGAGAAAGGCTGTACGGTGTTCCGTACAGCCTTTTTATCCGGGTATAAAGCTGCCCCGTATGCTCCGGCATACAGGGCGGCTTTTGCGGTTTACGCCATCAGTTCACAGATCTGGTTGGAGAATGCAACCGGATCCTCAATGGACATGCCCTCGATCAGCAGAGCCTGGTCATACAGCAGCTTTGCATAGGCGTTCAGCTTCTCCGGATCCTCCTTCTGGAGCTGAACCAGCTTGGCAAAGATGGGGTGGTCCGGGTTGATCTCCAGCACCTTGTCCGCCTGAACCTTCTGGTCGGTGGGCATTGCGTTCAGCACCTTTTCCATCTCCAGGGACAGGGCGCCGTCGCTGGTCAGGCAAACCGGGTGGGACTTGAGCCGCTGAGACAGGCGCACGCTCTTGACCTTGCCGTCCAGTGCGGTCTGCATAGCGGTGAACAGGTCCGCATGCTCCTTGGACTTTTCTTCGATTTCCTTCTTTTCTTCCTCTGTTTCCAGATCCAGATCCCCGGCGGATACAGACTTGAACTCCTTGCCGTCGTAATTCATCTGCATTTTGATGGCAAACTCGTCCACATTCTCCGTCAGATAGAGAATCTCGAAGCCCTTGTCCTTGACAAGCTCCGTCTGGGGCAGATGGTCGATCCGGGAAACATTCTCACCGGTTGCGTAGTAGATGCAGGTCTGACCCTCCTTCATGCGGCTCACGTATTCTTCAAGGGTGACGGGCTTTTTCTCCGAGGAGGAATAGAACAGCAGCAGATCCTTCAGGGTGTCCTTGTTCATGCCATAGTTGTTGTATACCCCGAATTTCAGCTGGAGGCCGAATGCCTCAAAGAATTTTTCGTAAGCAGCACGATCGTTTTTCAGCAGCTTCAGCAGCTCGTTCCGGATGGATTTTTCCAGAGCCTTTGCAATGATCTTCAGCTGTCTGTCGTGCTGCAGCAGCTCCCGGGAGATGTTCAGAGACAGGTCCTCAGAATCCACCAGACCCTTGACAAAGCTAAAGTAATCCGGCAGCAGATCCCCGCACTTTTCCATAATCATTACGCCGCTGCTGTAAAGCTGCAGTCCCTTTTCATACTCCTTGGAATAGTAGTCATAGGGTGCCTTGGAGGGGATGTACAGCAGGGCGTTGAAGGTTGCAGTACCTTCGGACTTGGTGTGAATGTGGAGCAGGGGCTCGTTGTAGTCAAAGAACTTTTCCTTGTAGAAGCTGTTGTAGTCTTCATCCGTCAGCTCGTTCTTGTTTTTGCGCCACAGGGGCACCATGCTGTTGAGGGTTTCGTTTTCGATATACTCCTCATACTCCGGCTCAGCGTCCTTGTCAGCATTTTCTGTTTCCTTCCGGCGGCTCTTGGTCATATCCATCCGGATGGGATACCGGATATAGTCAGAATACTTCTTGACCAGTCCCTGGATTCTGTACTGCTCCAGGAATTCGCTGTAGGTTTCATCCTCTGCGTCATCCTTGATCTCCAGGATGATCTCAGTACCCACGGTTTCCTTGTCGCAGGGGGCGATGGTGTACCCTTCCACCCCTTCGGACTGCCACTCATAGGCCTCGTCAGCGCCGTATGCCTTGGTGCGTACCGTCACCCGCTTTGCAACCATGAAGGCGGAGTAGAAGCCCACGCCAAACTGGCCGATGATGTCCACGTCATCTTCCAGCTTGTTTTCGGTCTTGAACTTGAGAGAGCCGCTGTTGGCGATGGTGCCCAGGTTCTTTTCCAGTTCCTCCTGGGTCATGCCGATGCCGTTGTCGGTGATGGTCAGCGTCCGGGCATCCTTGTCAAGCTTCAGATCAATGGCAAAGTCATCCCGGTTCATGCCCACCTTGTCATCGGTGAGGGAACGAAAATACAGCTTGTCCATGGCGTCGCTTGCGTTGGAGATCAGCTCCCGCAGGAAGATTTCCTTGTGGGTGTAAATGGAGTGGATCATCATATCAAGCAGCCGCTTGGATTCCGCTTTAAACTGTTTGGTTTTCATTGCGTTGCATCTCCTGTTTTTCTGAAATTAGCACTCGCATGTTAAGAGTGCTAATGTAAGTATAACATGCCGGGCCAAAAAATCAATGCCTGTCATGAAATATTCACAATTTATTTACAATTAGCACACATGATACAGAATCCGACAAAATTCTCAGAAAACTATTGACAGTAATTTACAATTATGATATACTACAAAAAGAACATATGTTCGTATTATGCCGAAAGGAGCAGGATCTGATATGGATCACAGCAGCAGGAATCACAACAGGGGAGGGCGGCGCCATGGCTAAACGGGTTTCAACAGAGAATCCGGCATACATCAGGCGGCTGCTGGAGCTGTCCGGGGAGCAGGAAGCAGAAACCAACGATCAGCAGCTGCGCCGGCTGAAGCGTGCCCTGCGGGAGGTTATAAAAAATGATCTTACCCCAAGACAAAAGGAGATGGTTGTGCTATACTATTATGAGGGCATGAAAATGTGCCGGATTGCAGAAAAGCTGAATCTGGACATTTCCACCGTTTCCCGTACCATCAAGCGGGCCCGGCGGAATATTTATGACCGGCTTAAATACCTGATTTAGGAGCAGCCTATGAACACACCGATTTATGACTTTCTGATACGCTATACCGAGCAAAATCCCCTGCGGATGCATATGCCCGGCCACAAGGGCAGAGGCCCGGGGGGCGTACTGGACCCTGCCTATGCCCTGGATATTACGGAGATTCCCGGTGCGGACAGTCTGTTTGATGCTGCCGGGATCATTGCCGAAAGCGAAGCAAACGCTGCCGCTTTGTATCACACTGCCGGTACGTTTTACAGCACTGCCGGCTCTACCCTTTGCATTCAGGCCATGCTGACCCTGATGGGTCAGGAGAACAGACGGGTGCTTGCGGTGCGGAATGTACACCGGGCTTTCCTGACCGCCTGTGTGCTGCTGGGGCTGGAGGTGGAGTGGATTTTTCCTTCCTATACAGGGGGTATCCTCTCGGGAACCGTGACCCCGGCGCAGATCGCCGCCGCCCTGGATGCTTCTCCCGCACCGGCGTGCGTCTATGTGACCTCTCCGGACTATCTGGGGCACTGTGCGGATATTGGAGCCATTGCCGCAGTGTGCCGGCAGCATGATGCTCCGCTGCTGGTGGACAATGCCCACGGCGCCCACCTGGGGCTCTTCACCCCCTCCCGGCATCCCATCGCCCTGGGGGCTGATCTGTGCTGCGATTCCGCCCATAAGCTGCTGCCGGCGCTGACGGGCTGTGCGTATCTGCATACTGCCCGGCCCCGGTATGCACAACGGGCAAAGGCAGCCATGTCTCTGTTCGGTTCCACCAGCCCATCCTATTTGCAGCTGGCCTCCCTGGATCTGTGCAATGCCTATCTGGCAGAGCACGGGGCAGCAGATCTCGCCCGGGTGACGGCTTCTCTCTCCATGCTCCGGCAGGAGCTGGCGGACTGTTGGACATTCTACCCGGGGGAGCCTTTGCATCTGACCCTCTGTGCGGCCGCCAGCGGCATGGATGGCAGGGAACTGGACAAACGCCTGCGAGAGGAACAGATTTTCTGTGAGTATGCGGACCGGGACTTTGTGGTACTGCTCAGCTCCTGCTGCACAACGGAGGAGGAGCTTTCCCGGCTCCGGGACGCCCTCCGGCGTATTGCCCTCTACCGGGGACAGCCTGCACAGCCGGAGCCCTTTTCCCTGCCTGTGCCGGAGCAGGTATGCTCCATGCGGCAGGCAGCACTGGGGGACTATGAAACCCTGAACGTGGAGGATGCGGAGGGGAGAATCTGCGCCGGGATCCATGTGCCCTGTCCGCCGGCGATTCCCATTGCAGTCAGCGGCGAACGGATTTCCCGGGAGTGCATAAATATTTTCCGCAGGTATGGCATTCCCACGGTGAATGTGGTAAAATAGAAGCAGGACACACAGAAAGGGGAGAGGGTATGAAGCTGTACGGCAATGAACATGCGCTGGCAGCCCTGGAGGCCATGTGCACCAGCGGCAGGCTGCCCCACAGCTTCCTCATCTACGGGGAGCAGGGCACGGGAAAAAAGACCCTTGCCTGGTATCTGGCGGCACGGCTGCTGTGCGAGGGGGCGCAGAAGCCCTGCGGCAGCTGCAAGCCCTGTCACAATCTGGAGCACCGGCAGCATCCGGATGTGATGGAGATTCCCCACAGCGGGAAGACCGGTGGATTTTCCGTGGAGAGCATCCGCCGGGTGTGCGCAGACGCATACAAAACCCCCAACAACGGCATGCGCAAGCTGTATCTGTTTACGGATGCGGATCATATGACCGTCCAGGCTCAGAACGCCCTGCTGAAGCTGGTGGAGGAACCGCCGGATTTCACCTACTTTGTGTTTACCGCCCAGTCCCGGCATGCATTTCTGGAAACCATCCTGTCCCGGGTCAGCGCCATCGGCACCAGTCCCTGCACCGATGCCCAGTGTACCCAGGCGCTGCTTTCTGCCGGCCATACCCCGGAGGAGGCAGCCCGGGCGGTATCCGTCTTTCACGGCAATATCGGCAGATGCCTGGCGTATCTGACGGATCCCGGCCTGCAGGAGACGGTTGCATTGACAAAAAAGCTGGCAGATAGTATAATGAACAGGGATGAATATGCCTTGCTGGCGGCGCTTACCGCATGCAGCACGGACAAGTCCCGGCTGATGACGGCCCTGGAGCTGCTGGATCGGCAGCTGCGGGACGCCCTGTGTCTTCGCTCCGGCGGGGGAGCATGCATCGGCTGCTACCCGGAGGGAGCGGCGCAGTTTGCCCAGCGCATTACCCTGGCTCAGGGAGAGCAGCTGCACAGCGCACTGCTGCGCACGGTACAGGATCTGGAAGGGAACGTAAGCCCTGCACTGGCGGTTTCGGCGCTTTGTGCGGATATTATGACTGAAAACGGAAAGTAATGAGGATAAATACATGGCAGAGATCATAGGAGTACGCTTCAAAACTGTGGGCAAGGTCTATTACTTTGCCGCCAACGGCATTCAGGCCAATGCGGGAGACCAGGTGATTGTGGAAACTGCCCGGGGGGTGGAATGCGGCGAGGTTGCCTTTGCCAACCGGGAGATTCCGGAGGAGCAGATCACGGCGCCCCTCAAGGAAGTGATCCGCCTTGCTACGCCGGAGGATCTGGCAGTGGTGGCAAAGAACAAGAAAAAGGAAGAGGACGCCTTCCGGATCTGTGAGGAGAAGATCCGGTTCCGGAAGCTGGATATGAAGCTGGTGGAGGTGGAATGCACCTTTGACAACAGCAAGCTGCTGTTTTACTTTACGGCGGAAAACCGGGTGGATTTCCGGGAGCTGGTAAAGGATCTGGCAAGCGTATTCCGCACCAGAATCGAGCTGCGGCAGATCGGCGTCCGGGACGAGGCAAAACTGCTGGGCGGACTGGGCATCTGCGGCAGGGAATTCTGCTGCAAGGGCTATCTGGGAGATTTCCAGCCGGTTTCCATCAAAATGGCAAAGGAGCAGGGTCTGTCCCTGAATCCCACCAAGATCTCCGGCACCTGCGGCAGACTCATGTGCTGCCTCAAGCACGAGCAGTATGCCTATGAGCAGCTGCTGAAGGTTACTCCCAGAGCCGGCACTCCGGTACAGCTGCCGGACGGCACCCGGGGCGTGGTGGAGGAGGTATTCCTGCTGACCGGCAAGCTCCGTGTCCGGCCGGAGGGCGCCGAGGTGGGCACCATCGTAGGCAAGGACGAGGTGGAGGTGCTGCATCCGGCAGAGGGCGCCCGGGAGCAGAAGCCTCCCCGGAAAAAGCCCCAGCCTGCTCCGGAAAGTGAACCGAAGGAGCCGAAGTTCCAGAAGGAAGCAAAGCCTCGGCGGGACAGCCGTCCTCCCAGGCAGCGCAGCGACCGTCCCCATCCCCCCAGACAGGGACGGCAGGAGAAGCAGAACAAGCCTCCCAAGGCGGAATAAATGGAACCGAAAATCAACTACCAGCTGAAGCTGGATCAGATACTGGATGGGCTGGAGGGTACCCCCCGGCTGCTGCTGCACAGCTGCTGTGCTCCCTGCAGCAGCTATGTGCTGGAGTATTTGTCCCGGTATTTTGAGATTACCCTTTTTTACTACAACCCCAACATTGATCCCCCGGAGGAGTATCAGCGGCGGCTTGCAGAGCAGAAACGGCTGCTTGCCGCCCTGCCGGTGAAGCATCCGGTGACGCTGATCGCCGGGGACTATGACCCGTCGGTGTATGTGGAAGCGGTCCGGGGGGTGGAGGATACCCCGGAGGGGGGACAGCGGTGCAGACGGTGCATTGCCCGGCGGCTGGAGGAGGCTGCAAAGCTGTGTCTGGCCCAGGGCTGCCATTGGTTCACCACCACCCTGACCATCAGCCCCCACAAGGACGCTCCCTTTATCAACGCCTGCGGGACGGCACTTGCGGAAAAATACGGTGTCCGCTTTCTCCCGTCGGATTTCAAAAAACGGGGAGGGTATCAGCGCTCGATTCAGCTGTCCGGTATCTATCAGCTATACCGGCAGGATTTCTGCGGCTGCATCTACAGCCGGCAGGAGGCGGAGCAGCGCCGGATGCGGAAGACCACACAGACAGAAACAGCCTGAGAAGCAATGGCTTCCCGGGCTGTTTTTCTTTTCTATGCTCCGGCCTCCCGGTAGATTTCCGCTGTGCCGTAATAGGCGGCGATAACAGGGCCTGTGCCGTACCGGAGGGCAGCGGGCTGTTCTGCCCCCAGATACAGCAGGCAGACACCCTGGTCCGGCTGCAGGAGGGAAAGCCGGTAAGGATACCCGTCATTGACCCCGCCGGAGATCAACCACATGCCATCCGGATAGGGCGCAGTCAGCCCCGGCGTGGAATACACTGTGTTAGCATTATGAGGATAGCCGTTGTTGATGCTTACTTGGATTGTCCACGCCATAGCCTACACCTCCGTGACCGGGAACCCGATGCTGTTGAGATAGGCGGCGCTTTTGCCCTGCTCCGATGTGACCCAGTACACGTTTGTGCCGTTGTAGCAGCTGATGCCGCTGCCGATTAAATCCGACACAACGCAGGTTGCCGCTGAAGCACTGCCCGGATACAGGGATATGGTATAGTCGGAGGCGTTGGTGAACTCCACGCCGATAAAGCTGTTTTTCATGGGCTTGTTGCCGTCCGTGATGTATACCGAAGCGCCGGAGCCGGTGGTGCTGAATGCCACACTGCCCCGCATCAGGCAGTCCACCAGGGTGCAGTAGCTGAAGGCGTTCAGCCGCCTGCCGCTTTCCACGGCAATGGCGGCATCCAGGAAAAAGTTGCAGTCGGTAAAGTCGCACCTGGTGGCAAGTCCGTACAGAATGCCGCTGCCCAGCTGCTGCATAGCAAAGGTACAGCTTTTGACAGTACAGCTGTAGGAGGAGGTGCCGTAGGCGATGGGGTAGCACCCGGTGGCAATGTACTTTACGCCGGTAAAGCTGCATGCGGTCATGGTGGATTTTGGCATGCAGAGCAGGGATTTTGCCCCGTTGTTGCATACCAGGTTGTCAAAATGCAGGTTTTTGATCTCGTGATTGCAGCCGGTGTCGGAATTGAGCAGATGATCCGCCGTGGAGGAAAAATACAGATTCCGGATGCGCCAGCCGTTCCCCTCCAGGCTTGCGCAGTTGAAGTCCAGCCGGTCGGTTACCGGGTTGGTGTCGGAGCCGTTCAGGTCAATGACCTTGCTGGACGCATCAGGGTCCAGCGATACATAAGCACCGGAGGCTGCAATGGCCGTCTTAAAATCCGCCCAGGTGCTGACGATATAGGGGTCTGCCTGTGTGCCCGTGCCGATCATGCTTCATCCCCCTCCTCCGGTAAAATCAGATACAGGGTTCCGGCATCCGGGGTCAGTGCCTCGTATTCCGCCTGGGTCAGCCCCTGTATGCGTCCCTCCAGGGCGGCGATCCGTTCCCCCAGATCCGTCAGTGCCAGTGCAGCGGCCCGCTGCTCCAGCTCCGCCATAGCCTGCTCCAGCCTTTCAGCCAGCTGATTCAGCGCCTCCTGGGCGAGAGTTACGGTGGCAGGATCCGTGACGGCACTGGCCGTCGGCAGGATTTCAATATCCGTCAGCTGATATTCCAGCACCAGGCTGCTTTCATCCGCTCCCTCTGTGCTGCCGCCATCTTCTGCCCTGTATGCCCGCAGGGACAGCCCCAGGGGACCCGGGGTAACGGTGAATGCTCCGGTTACCTGCCATACCGCCGTGATGGTATCCTCCGTCACGGCCTTTTCCAGTACCTGCTGAGCCTGCTTGCCCTGGGCGTTTTCGCTGGTCAGTGCAAAGGTGCAGCCGGAAAGATCCTGCCCCTCATAGTACCGGGACAGGGCGAACGCCACCTTGTCCGCATACCGCTCCCCCTGGGAAAACAGGTGGGCGATGGGACTGCAGTCAATGCGCTTGCCGTTTGCATTGAGCGTCATAACATGACTTCCTTTCTGTGCAGTCTGCCTGTGCAGACCGTAAAGTATGCGCCGAAACGCATCTGCAAACAGCAGGTTTTTCGCAAAATTTGTACGTCTTCGTACAACTCCGCACAAAAACGCCCGGAGAGAACGAAAGCTCTCCGGACGCAGTGCCATATTGGTATTTATCGGGTGATTCTGCGGCATTCCATATAGAACCGCTTGTCCGCCGCATGCCCCATGGAGAAGGTCTTCCGGGGCAGCGCACCGTCTCCGATGACGGTGGGGAACAGCTCCTCCTTGCCCATGTCCGGCAGCAGAAAGCCGATGGCATCCGGCGCTGCAGCCAGCTGCTCCACCACATCCGTTCCGTGAATGTAGTCGATTTTGGCGCCGGGATGGGCAGCCAGGTAGCCGTCCAGGAACTGCTGCAGGCTGCCTACGGTCAGCTTGGAGGCGGGCGCATGCACAGCCACCCTGCCCCGGTTTTCGCCCTGAATCCAGGTAAAGCACTGGCAGTCCGCCTGTGCCCCTTCTGTCAGCTGCAGAGCCTGCTGCAGCTGCTGCATCAGGTCTGCCGGATCCACCCCGGTAACAATCCGGTGAATGGCTTCAAACTGCAGGGCATCGCTGTGGAGATTCACCAGCTCCACCAGGGCATACCGGGCGGGATGTGCGGACAGATCCTCCCCCGGATGCTCCGCCTTCAGCTGCTCGTAGCATGCCTTTGCCGTGGCAAGGGAGTGGTTCCCGTCCCCCATGGCGTACTGGAGTACCGGGGTTCCGGGGGCAAGCCCGTATTTTTCTGCGAAGGCTTCCGGATCCGCCAGCGCATCCAGGGCACCCAGCACCTGCTGCTGCATGTCCGCCGGAATCAGATAGCCGGTAAGGTGACCGCCTCCTTGCATCAGGTCGAAGTCATACAGCTTCTGCATGCTGTCCTTCTGTGCGCCCAGAGGCTCAATGACGCTTCTGCGGATATCGTCAATGAGAATCATAATATGGGGCAGCTCCAGGGGCGCACCCTGCCGTACCTTCTTCCGGGGAGGAATCCGCTCCAGCACGGTGGCTTCCGTTGCCCGGACCGGTGAGGTACTGCCCTTTGCATAGTCGTACTGCTCCAGATCCAGCTTGCCGATGAGCCCCTGCCGGCACCGGCCGTCGCTCTGGATCCGTTCCACATAAATCAGCGCGTCGGGGCAGCACTCCAGACAGCCTGCCTGCAGATCAGCCTGCATAGCTGCATGGATTTTTGCGATTCTGTCGTCCACATCCGGCTGCTCCAGGTACAGCTCCGGCAGAATCAGCTCCAGGGTGGAGGGGCTGCTTCCCACCTGCCGGGAAACGGCGTTCCAGTAATCCGGCTGGCTGGTGTACTGATCGCAGGCCACCACCGCCCACTTTGTTTTGTCAATGTCCCTGCCCGGCAGCAGAATATCCGCCGGTGAAAAAACTGCTTGCATGGTATGTCCTCCCGTATATGTGATATATGTATTATACCATGCCTTGACCGGATGCGCAAGCCGGCATCAAAAAACGCAGGGAACTGCGTCAGCGGCAGCTCCCTGCGTTTGATTATGCTTCTGTGAATGCGTCCTTGCCCAGGCCGCAGATGGGGCAAACCCAATCCTCCGGGATATCCTCCCAGGCAGTGCCCGGTGCAATTCCGCCATCAGGATCTCCCACTGCCGGATCATAAACATATCCGCAGGGACATTCATACTTTTTCATTGCAAACCCTCCTTTCCGGTTTATTTGCTCATGATCTCAGAGATCACGTCCATAATCTTATCATGACAGCCGCCGCAGCCGGTGGAGCAGTGTGTGATTTTCTGTACATCTTCAAATGCGTTCTGTACGTTTTCAAACCGGGTTTCCTGGTGCAGTGCATTTTCCACATCTGCATAGGTTACATGCTTGCAGTGGCAGATTGTATAGTTTTCCATCAGCCGAAATACCGCTTGAGCAGGCCCTGGAATGCACAGCCGTGACGAGCCTCGTCCTTGGCCATTTCGTGAACGGTGTCATGGATTGCGTCCAGATTCAGCTCCTTTGCTCTTGCAGCCAGCTTCTTCTTGCCCTCGCATGCGCCGTTTTCTGCCATTACACGCATCTCCAGGTTCTTCTTGGTGGAGTCGCTGATGACCTCGCCCAGCAGCTCTGCAAACTTTGCAGCATGCTCAGCTTCTTCATAAGCAGCCTTTTCCCAGTACTGGCCGATTTCCGGATAGCCCTCCCGGAATGCCACTCTTGCCATTGCCAGGTACATGCCGACCTCGGTGCACTCGCCGTTGAAGTTCTGGCGCAGACCCTCTACGATTTCCGGATCCACATCCTTGGCAACGCCGACAACGTGCTGGTCAGCCCAGGCCAGGGCATCCTCCTTCTGCTCTACAAACTTGGAAGCGGGCGCCTTGCACTGGGGGCATGCCTCCGGCGGCTCGTTGCCTTCGTGAACATATCCGCAAACAGAACATACATATTTCTTCATACTCGTATCCTCCATATGATTTGATTCAGCGAAAGTAAACCGGCAGTTTTCCGCCGATTTGACGGAAGATGCCTTGACTTTTCGACGTTTTTAGTTTATCATAAAGAAATCGGGAAATCTGTTGCATTTGCAACAGTTCTGAAGCTGGAGGTGCTTTTTTTGGATTATTGCAAAATTGCCTTATTTGAAAATGTGTCCCCCGCTGAGTGTGAGCGGATGATGCATTGCTTTCATGCGGTGAATGCCCGGTTCTCTGCCGGTGCGGTGATCTGTGACTACGAAAAAACTTCCGGAAGGCTGGGCATCGTGCTCCAGGGCATGGCATCCCTGATCCGTACCGACAAAAACGGCAGCCGCACCATCCTGGAACGGGTGGGGGAAGGGGGGCTGTTCGGAGAATGTCTTGCCTTTTCCGGCAATCCGGATGCCATCTTTGTAACGGCGGATACGGACTGTGAAATCAGCTTTATCACCTATGACGAAATCTCCAAGCGGTGCAGCAACGCCTGTCTCTGCCACACCCAGATTACAGAAAATCTCTTCCGGCTGATCTCGGAAAAGGCGCTGGGGCTCAGTGAGCGGGTGGAGGTGCTGAGCCGGCGCTCCATCCGGGAACGGCTGCTGTGCTATTTTAATCTCTGCGCCTATCACACCAAGCAGAACGTGTTTTCCATTCCCTTTTCCGGAACTGCTCTGGCGGATTATCTTTGCGTGGACCGGAGCGCCATGCTCCGGGAGATCCGGAAGCTCAAGGAGGAGGGCATGATTGAAATGGACAAGCGGCAGGTAACGGTGCATGCGATGCAGTAATATCCGGAGGGCATAAGGGTATGCCAAAAAAATAACAAGGTTTTTCTGCCGCAGGCTTGACACCGGGGTGTCATTCGGATATAATAGTATTTGTGGGAAATTTGTTTTTCCGTCACAGCGGCGCTGGTCGCTGCTGTAATTCCGTAATTGTTCAAGGAGGAATCAATATGTCACTAACAAAGAACCCGAATGTCAACAAGTGGGTTGACGAAATGGTTGCACTGACAAAGCCTGATAAGGTAGTCTGGATCGACGGTTCCCAGGAGCAGCTGGATGCACTGACCGATGAGGTTTGCGCACTGCCCGAGGGCGACAGAGACAAGATGTACCGTCTCAACGAGGAGAAGCTCCCCGGATGCCTTTATCATAGAACTCTGCCCAACGACGTAGCCCGTGTGGAGGACAGAACCTTCATCTGCTCCCGCAACAAGGAAGATGCAGGCCCCACCAACAACTGGTGTGACCCCAAGGAAATGTACGCCAAGCTGACCCCCCTGTTCGACGGCGTAATGAAGGGCAGAACCATGTATGTGATTCCCTACTCCATGGGTCCCATCGGTTCTCCTCTGGCAAAGGTAGGCGTGGAGCTGACTGACTCCATCTACGTTGTACTGAATATGAACATCATGACCAGAATGGGTGCGGCTGCATTCGAGAATCTGGGCGATACTTCCAATGACTTTGTCCGCGGTCTCCACTCCAAGGCTGACGTGGATCCGGAGAAGCGCTACATTGTACACTTCCCGGAGGATAACACCATCTGGAGCATCAACTCTGCTTACGGCGGAAACGT
>JALELB010000031.1 GCA_022768805.1 Ruminococcus sp. | reverse complement strand
CCGCCTCCTGCACAGGTCGTGGACAGCATTGACGATATACTGGCGAATATGCAGCAGAAATTCGCCTCCACTGCTCCTGTTCAGGCAGAAGCACCCACTCCGGCACAGTCCGTGGCTCCGGTAAAGCCCAGCCCGATTTTCGTTGGCTACAGCGCCCAGGGGCAGCCGGTATACCAGGAATTCGATGACTATGGTCAGCCCATCCCCATTACCCAGCCGGTGTACAGTCTGCCGCCCACACAGCAGACGCCGCCGCCCTCCTATGGCACAAACGGCGGAAATGTGTTCCAGCAGGCCATCTCCAATCAGCATGCAAACAACAGATCTGTCTATGATCTGGAAAACGGCACTGCCACACCGCCGGTGATCAGCAGCGTGGAGGATATGCTCAGTGCAATGGGCGAAACCGTCAGCAAGAAGAAGGATGACGACGATAAGGTAGTCGTAGACTTTGTAGAATACAAGGCTCCTCCCAAGAAGAAGCCTGCATCCAGTACAAGTGCCAAGTCCGCCCAGCCCCAGCAGCCTGCCGCACCTCTGACAAAGGCGGAGGCAAAACGCCAGAAGAAGCTGGATAAAATCAATGCGGAATTTGAAAGGCAGCTGAAGGCACGGGGCTTTGACACCACAGAAGGCAGCCGTATGAAGCGCGGCTAAAGGGAAGGACGAACTACAATGGCAACCACAATCCAAGAAGCACTGGCCATCTGCAACGCCAATCTGACCGGTGATCTGAAAACAGACATCCCCTATCTGGAAAGCCAGGTACGTCATTATGCCAATGAGCCCAACGGAGAGGAACTGGCAAAGCATATTACAGATCTGGCATTCAGCCTGCTGCCCAAGGAGCAGCAGGACCAGTTCATGCATGCCACCACCCTCAACGGCAAGCGTCTGGACCAGGTATTCCACGAAGCACGGGAATTACTCAACAGCGGCAAGAAGGAAGAAACGGCAATGGCGCTGCGGGCGCTCACCAGCAAGTGTGAGGAGTGCTTCGGCAGCGGCAGCAAGCTGAATTATTTCAGCTTCCGCAACCCCTTTGAGTACCATCTCTACCGGATGCTCTATCCCGGTCAGTCCAATATTGAGCGTGCTCCCTATGACTTTGCCATGTACTGCACCATATACGGCTACACCCTTGTTGAGCTGAACAAGCTGGATGAAGCGGTAGAGGCGCTGGAACAGGCCATTCGCTTCAATCCGGTAAGCTGTGATGTGCGGTTTGAGCTGGCGGAGGTTTACAAGCTGAAACGGGAGCCGGATAAGCTGCTTGCAGTCATCAAGGATATGTTCCCCATTGCCAGCAGCACCTACGCCCTGTCCCGGATCTATGCCGACCTGGGGTTTTACGCTATTGCAGTACATGATTACGATGCAGCGGTATGCTTCTTCTATGAAAGCCTGGTGTACAACAACCACCCGGGGGTACAGGCGGAGCTTGTGAATCTGCGTGGGCTCATGGGGCACGATATTGAACCGCCCACCCGCAAGCAGGTACTGGCCGCATTTGCACAATATGAGCTTCCGGCAGGCCCCAGTGAGGACCTGATCCGGCTGGCACTGGTGCTGGCACAAACCGCCGTACAGGATGAAGAGCTGAAGCTGGCTGCATACTTCTATTCCATCGCCTATGATCTGACCCGGGAGCCGGAAATCAAAAAACAGATCGACGCCATCCAGACTGCCATGGCGCCTAAGACAGGTGAACCGTCATGAGTATGCGGAGGGCTGACCGGCAGATTGATACGGACTCTGCCTGGCAGGTAGTGGACGCCTGCGGCTTTGGAACGGTTTCCATGTGCCTGCCGGACGGCGCACCCTACTGCATTCCCCTGTCCATCGCCCGCATCGGCCATGTGCTGTATTTTCACTGTGCCCAGGAGGGCATGAAGCTGGACGCACTGCGGAGCAATCCGGCTGTGTGTGTCAGCTGTGTAGGTATGGCGGAACCGGTGCCGGGTAAATTCACCACGCTGTATACTTCGGCGGTTCTCACCGGTCATGCCCGGGAGGTCACGGAGGAAGGGGAGAAAATCCGGGCGCTCCGGGCGATCTGCGAAAAGTATACCCCGGAGAATATGCAGGAATTTGACGCTGCCATTGCCCGCAGCCTGTGCCGTACCGGCATCTGGCGGATTGACGTGACCGGAATCACGGGAAAAAGCAAAACATAATCCAGAAAAGCAAGTAAGCCGGAGAGCAGTTCTGTTCTCCGGTTTTTTCATCTTCCCGGAGGTATGTTTTCCCCCCGGACGGACAATACTGCTACTGAAGCGGCAGCAGCCGCAGCCGCCATGCGGCAGAAGGGAGCAGCATATGAAACAATTTGCGTATACCATCAAGGACGAAAACGGCATTCACGCAAGACCCGCAGGACAGCTGGTACAGGCAGCAAAGGCATACCAAAGCGAAATTACCATCACAAGTGGGGACAAATCCGCCAGCGCAAAGAAGCTGTTTGCCCTGATGGGACTGGGGGTAAAGCAAGGGGATTCCATTACGGTCACTGCAGAAGGCCCGGACGAGACGGAGGCAGCCGCCGGAATGGAAGTCTTTCTCCAGGCGAATCTATAAGCCGGAGGAACGGACATGAAGAGAATACAGGGCAAGGGCGTATGCGGCGCCGTCACCATGGGCAGGCTGTATTTTTACCGCAAGGACAACGATCCCATCAGCCGGAAAACCGTAACGGACCCGGAAGCAGAGCAGCAGCGCTTTGCAAAGGCACGGCAACAGGCAGCAAAGGAGCTGGAAGCGCTCCACGAAAAGGCGCTGCGGGAGGTGGGCGAGATTCACGCCCAGATTTTTGAGATTCACCGGATGATGCTGGATGATGAGGATTACTGCAGCAGCGTCAGCCACATCATCGACACCCAGCATGTTAATGCGGAATATGCTGTACTGCGCACCTCGGACACCTTCTCCCAGATGTTTGAAACCATGACCGATGAGTACATGCGGGCACGGGCAACGGATGTGGTGGACATTTCCAACAGACTGATCCGCTGTCTCAAGGGGGACAGTGACGGCCGGATTCTGTCCCGGGAGCCGGTGATCCTGGTGGCGGAGGATCTGACTCCCAGCGAAACCGTGCAGCTGGACAAAGAGAAAATCCTGGCATTTCTCACCCTTAGGGGGTCGGAGAATTCCCATACTGCCATTCTGGCACGCACAATGGCCATCCCGGCGGTGGTAGGACTGGGAAAGCTGGATCCGGAGGCGGACGGAAAAACCGCCATTGTGGACGGCTTTACCGGAACGGTCTGCATTGACCCGGATGAAGCCGCCGTTGCCGCATATACCCGCAAAAAACAGGAGGAGGAAGAAAAGCACCGACTCTGGCAGTCTCTGCGAGGAAAGCCCAACACCACCCGGGACGGCAGGAGCATCCAGCTTTACGCCAATATCGGCGGACTGGATGACATTAACGCCGCCCTGCAGAATGATGCGGGAGGTATCGGACTCTTCCGCAGTGAATTTCTCTATCTGCAGAACGACCACCTGCCCACGGAGGAGGAACAGTTCCGGGCCTACCGAGAGGCGGCTGAAAAGCTGGCAGGGAAAAAGGTCATCATCCGTACCATGGACATCGGAGCGGACAAGCAGACGGGCTATCTGAAGCTGCCGAAGGAGGAGAATCCGGCGCTGGGATACCGGGCAATCCGCATCTGTCTCACAGAGCCGGAGCTGTTCCGCACCCAGCTCCGTGCGCTGTACCGGGCAGGGGTATACGGGGATGTGTCTATTATGTTTCCCATGATTACCTCCCCGGAGGAGCTGAAACGAATCCGGGAACAGATTGCCATCGCCCAGCAGGAGCTGCGGACCCAGGAAATCCCCTTTCGCGAAGAAATGGAAACCGGCATTATGATCGAAACCCCTGCTGCAGCGGTCATCAGTGATATTCTGGCGCCCATGGTGGATTTCTTCAGTATCGGCACCAATGACCTGACCCAGTACACCCTGGCCATCGACCGGCAGAATCCCTCCCTGGAGTCCTTTTATCAGCCCCACCATGAAGCAGTGCTGCGGCTGATTCATCAGGTCATCCAGAACGCTCACAAGGCGGGCATCTGGGCAGGGATCTGCGGAGAGCTGGGGGCGGATCCCACGTTGACGGAGCAATTCCTGCGGATGGGCGTGGATGAGCTTTCGGTATCGCCGGCACAGATCCTGCCCATCCGGGATAAAATCCGCAGTATGGATCTGGGCAGCTAAGGGATGCTGCTGGACAAGTAAGGGTTCTTATGGTATACTAAAGGCAGCACGCACAGCGATGTGCAGAAAGCCGGAGGCACAGCATGGAACCGATTGCATGCATTCACACCGATTTCCCCACAAAATTCGGACTGCCCCGTCAGAGCGGCCTTGTGGAGGCTCTGGAGGGACGGGTGGTCTTTCAGCCTGCCTACAGCAACCCAGAGGCATTCCGGGGGCTGGAGCAGTTTTCCCACATCTGGCTGATCTGGGACTTTTCCGCTGCTAAGCCCCGGTCTGGCTGGTCCCCCACTGTCCGGCCTCCCCGGCTGGGCGGCAACCAGCGTATGGGGGTATTCGCTACCCGTTCCCCCTTCCGCCCCAACAGTCTGGGGCTGTCCTGCGTCCGGCTCAGACAGGTCTGCTTTGAGGATGGCCGGGCCGTGCTGTATGTTTCCGGCATTGATATGATGGATGGAACGCCCATTTATGACGTGAAGCCCTATATTCCCCTGACTGACTGCCGGCAGGACGCCACCCAGGGCTACACCCGGCAGACCGCCGCGCATCAGCTGGAGGTGATATTTCCGCCGGCTCTTCTGGAACAGCTGCCGGAGGAAAAGCGTACTGCCGCAGTGGGCATTCTGCAGCAGGATCCCCGACCGGGCTATTCGGAGGATCCGGCACGGATCTATGGTCTTGCCTTTGCAGGCTTTGATCTTCAATTTACGGTTGACGGAAACCGGCTGACCGTATGCAGCGTGAACAAACTCAACGAACCCATGGAGGAAAACAGATGAAAAAAATACTCACCATTGAAGGCATGATGTGCGCCCACTGTGCCGCACATGTGGAAAAAGCGCTGGCAGCTGTGGCAGGGGTTTCAGCAGTATCGGTATCCCTGGCGGATAAAACCGCCCGGATTACCCTGTCAGCGCCTGTAACAGACGATTTGCTGCTGGACACGGTTGCCGAAGCCGGCTACACCGCCACCGGCATCCGGGACGAATAAACACAAAGCGCCCGGTCTGTGTATTGCTGCACAGACCGGGCGCTGCCGGGTTATATGACAAAATCACCGCCGGATTTGTCCGCAATCAGATCTGCAAGGGTCACACCGGAAAAGAATCGGGTAATCAGCTTATACAGCTGCTTCCACATATCCAGCGTGCGGCAGTAGGATGCCCGTTCGCAGGTTTTTGCTCCGGGCTCCAGACAGGCAACCGGTGCCAAAGAGCCCTCTGTCACATAGAGAATATCCGCTACGGTGTACTGATCCGGCGTCCTGTTCAGCCGGTAGCCGCCGCCCTTGCCCCGGAGCGCATCCACCATACCCTTTTTGCTGAGCATGGATACGATGCTCTCCAGGTATTTCTCCGAAATTTCCTGCCGGTCGGCAATATCCGCCAGGGGAATATATCCGCCGCTGTTATGCTCTGCCAGGTCAATCATCACCCGCAGCGCATACCTTCCCTTTGTGGAGATCATCATCTCTCCCACCTCCTTTGTCCAGCACTGCGCCCCGGACGGCGCAGGAAAACTGTTGGTTTACCGTATAAACCTATTATACCACAGGGAAAATAGAATTTCAACTATTTTTTCAGAAAACCCCTTGACAAGGTGGTTTTGATCTGTTATAATACAATCAACATATAAACCCACTGGGTAAATGAAAGGAAGTCTTGTTATGAGTTATCATTTTGAAACATTACAGGTTCACGCAGGACAGGAAAAGCCGGATCCGGCAACGGACGCCCGGGCGGTACCCATCTACGCCACCACATCCTATGTATTCAAGGACAGTGCCCAGGCAGCCGGCCGCTTCGGTCTGACTGAGGGAGGCAACATCTATACCCGCCTCATGAATCCTACCTCCGACGTATTTGAGCAGCGTATCGCAGCACTGGAGGGAGGCGCTGCTGCGCTGGCTGTTGCCACCGGCTCCGCCGCGATTACATATGCCATCCAGAACATTGCCCTTGCCGGGGATCATGTGGTTGCATCCCACAACCTGTACGGGGGCACCTACAATCTGCTGGCCAATACCCTCCGTGAGCAGGGCATCACCACGACCTTTGTGGATCCCACCGATCCGGCAAACTTTGAAGCAGCCATCACGGACCGCACAAAGCTGATTTATGCGGAAACCCTGGGCAACCCCAACTCGGATGTCATTGACCTGGAGGCCATCAGTGCCGTTGCCCACAAGCACGGCATTCCCCTGATCGTAGACAGCACCTTTGCCACCCCCTATCTGCTGCGGCCCATTGAACACGGTGCGGATATTGTCGTACATTCCGCCACCAAATTCATCGGCGGTCACGGAACAGTAATGGGCGGCGTAATCGTGGACTCCGGCAAATTTGACTGGACCCAGAACAACAAGTTCCCCGGACTGACCGAACCCAACCCCTCCTACCACGGCGTGGTATTCTCCCAGGCATGCGGCAATATCGCCTATATCATGAAAATCCGCACCACACTGCTGCGAGATCAGGGTGCCACCATTTCCCCTTTCAACTCCTTCCTGCTGCTTCAGGGGCTGGAAACCCTGTCCCTGCGGGTAGAGCGGCATGTGGAAAATGCGTTGAAGGTGGTGGACTACCTGTCCAAGCACCCCCAGGTAGAGCGGGTGAACCACCCGTCCCTGGCCACCGGCCATGCCAAGGAGCTGTACGACAAATACTTCCCCAACGGAGCAGCGCCCATCTTCACCTTTGAAATCAAGGGCGGCGCCGAAGAGGCAAAGCGCTTTACGGAAAGCCTGCAGCTGTTCTCCCTGCTGGCAAATGTGGCGGATGT
>JALELB010000026.1 GCA_022768805.1 Ruminococcus sp. | reverse complement strand
ATTATCTCTTTGAGAACTGCGGTGCGCGACGTGCAGCCTTGAGACCGTACTTCTTTCTTTCCTTCATTCTCGGGTCACGAGTGAGGAAGCCAGCCTTCTTGAGAACCGGACGGAGCTCAGCGTCATATTCCAGCAGAGCACGGGACAGACCGTGACGGATTGCACCAGCCTGACCGGTAACGCCGCCGCCTGTAACAGTGCAGACAACGTCGAACTTTTCAGCGGTTTCAGTCAGAGCCAGAGGCTGACGAACGATCAGCTTCAGGGTGTCCAGACCGAAATAGTCGTCAATGCTTCTGTTGTTAATGGTGATGTTGCCGCTGCCGGGGTATACACGAACTCTTGCTACGGAGTGCTTTCTTCTGCCTGTGCCGTAGAAATATTTGATCTTAGATTCGTACATATTCAAGCGCCTCCTTAAAATTCGTAAGCAACGGGCTTCTGCGCTGCGTTCTTGTGGTTAGCGTCCTTATAAACACGAAGACGTGTCAGAGCGGAACGACCGATGGTGTTGTTGGGGAGCATGCCGTTTACCGCAATGGTCATAGCCTTCTCCGGGTTCTTTTCCATCAGTTCCTTGTACTGGATCTTCTTCAGGCCGCCGATCCAGCCGGTGTGCCAGTAGTAGTACTTGTTCTCCAGCTTCTTGCCGGTGAGCACTGCCTTTGCACAGTTGATGATGATGACATGATCGCCGCAGTCCGCATGGGGAGCGAAGGTGGGCTTATGCTTGCCTCTCAGGATTGCAGCAGCCTGTGCAGCTACACGGCCGAGGGACTTGCCTTCTGCGTCCAGGATGTACCAGGTACGCTTGATTTCTTTCATGTTCGGCATAGTCGTAGTAGACATAAAATCAAATCCTCCGTAATATTAGTTTGTCCGGGGTGCGGCATCAGATCCGCCCGCATGCTGCCTCGCAAGCGCAGACATACGGTTCCCGAACAGCGCAAGATCTATTATACAGGGATAATTTTCGCTTGTCAATTGGCAAAATGCCGAAAATTCAATTTATATCCCTCAATCTCTTGGATTCTCTCGGTTTTGCTCCCGATCTCTTGATTTCTCATCTTTCATTTCATTTTCCGGCGGGCATGCACCAAACAGCTCCACCAGCTGCTCCGGGGTCAGCTCCTGCCGGGGAGCAAACTGCCCGGAAGCCATATACCGGTACAGTCCCTCTGTGAACGCTTTGCCTTCAATCCGGTCTGCAAGCTCATGCAGGCGTATCGTACAGACCATCAGCCTGCCGGCGCCCACCCGGGCTTCAAAGAGCAGACCCAGCTTGTGATTCCGCTCAAAATTGTCGATCATCTGCAGGATGGGCTTCAGGCCGGGGGCTGCATGCTCCAGTACGGCGCAGCGGGCATGGGTAATGAGGTCATACCACTGGGGGGTGGTGCAGTTCGCCCGGGCAAAGCCGGATACAGCGGGATGCTCCTTGTCCACCAGCAGTCCCATGGTGCCAACGGCCACCGGCCGGTCCATGCTTTCGCAGATCTGGCGGAACATGGGGTAGCACCAGAAGTCGGAACAGTAGAACCCGTCCACCGCCTGCCGGATAGTGTCCGGCACAAGCAGTACCCGGGCACCCCTGCCCAGCAGCTCCAGCGCCTGGGGTACAGTATGGACCATTTTCACCTGAGGGGGCAGTGCCGGCTGCAGGTTCGGGTATACATATATAATATAGGTATTCTGCACATCCGTCTCCGGGATCTCCAGGGTCAGGGTCAGACTCCGGGTGGTATCCGGATCCGGAAGCCGGGCTTCGATCATCCCCAGGGTCACAAGCCCCATGGGCGAAGAGGGGAGGGGGAGACGCCCGGCGGCAAGACAAGCATCCCCATCCGTCAGCCGCCAGTGCATTGTGCCGGTAAGATCGGGCCGGTAGCATCGCAGCTGTACCTGCGCCCGGAAGGCTTCTCCGCCGGCGTAGTTGTATCGGTCAAATTCTGCCAGCAGCACGGCGTCGGAACAGAAGCCCCGCCACTGCTTTTCGGAGATCAGCCCCTTGCTGTCCATAAAGGCGTCCAGCATACCCACCAGCGCTGTGCCCTGTCCGGTGAAATCCTGGAGATCCAGCAGCTGAAACCCTGCAATATATCGGGAGCGCATTGCCGCTTCGATTTCCTCCTTATAGCACTGGGCAGCCAGATGACCGGAGGCCAGGAAGAAGTCCCGTGCCTGATCCTCCATGCCTGCCCCGGCGAGCCGTTCCCGGAACACTTCAAAATTCCGGGCTGCCAGCACCCCGGTGAACTTCGGAATCTCCGCATAATCCGGATACACCGTATATTGTCCGATTTCGTGGGTGACAATGGGCTTGTGGGGAATCAGCCCCTCTGCCTGATGCTCCACCCGGACTGTTTTCACGCCGGTGCCATACTGGATTTCCAGCTCTGCCGCTTCTGTCTGGCGGGTTTCTGCCTGTTCCGGGAAAATCAGCGGGTCATAGCTGTGATCGGTGGAGGGCCGGGCAGTCTGGATATGTCCCAGGGGCCGGTCGCAGCTTGCATAGGAGCCCCGGATGAGCCGCTCCTTGCTAAGCCGCACCCCGGAAAAGAAATCATCCTCCTCCAGAATACAAGGCCAGAACTGAAAGTTATTGGAGCCCTGGGTGTACAGGTGCCGGGGATCCGCCTGGCGGTAACCCCGCAGAATCTGCGCCATCTGCCGGCTGCTGCCCCACAGCTCGTTGCCCAGGGACAGCATGCAGAAGGAGGGGTGGCTGCCGAAGGCACGGAGCATGCGGAAGCCCTCCTCCACCAGGTATGACTGCTCGGTTTTGTTGTACTGCTCCTCTCCGGGTGCGGCAAGGGTGCCCCAGAAGGGAAGCTCCGGCTGCATGTAGATGCCCAGCAAATCCGCCGCAGTAAAGGCGGCCTCCGGGGGACAGCAGGTGTGGTACCGGTAGTGGTTGATGCCGTAGGCTTTGGCGATGCCCAGCAGCCGGAGCCATTCATCCAGATCCGTGGGGGTGGCGCCGGTGAGCGGAAAGAGCATACCGTCGTGCTTTCCCCGGAGCATCACCGGGGCGCCGTTGATACGGAACTCCATGTCTGCAGTGGTCAGGGAGCGAAGCCCGAACCGGATTTCCGCATCCCCAGGAGAGCCGGAGAGGGACAGGTGCAGCGCATAGAGCACCGGGGTGTATTCGCTCCACAGCAGGGCATCCTCTCCCAGGGGAATCTGCAGGGAAAAGGCGCCGGCTTCATCTGCACACAGCCGGGTATGCACCGGGGCAATCTCCTGCAAGCAGGGAGCATCCTTGCTGAAGGCGCAGCCGGTAACGGTCAGCTCCCCGCAGGAAGCCCCCCGGAGCATGCCCCGGAGGGTAACGCTTTTGTGTTCAGCATCCGGGTATGCCTGTAAATCTGTCAGATGCACCTGGGGCAGCACCGTCAGGGAAATCTCTCCGGTGATGCCGTTCCAGTTGGTCTGGGTGTCCGGGGAGGTCATATGCCCGCCCTTGGTGGGGTAGTCCGTATTGCTGACGCAGATGGTAATGGTCAGGGGGGCTGTATTCTCCAGAGGCGGCAGCTGATAGCGGTGGGGCGTGGTCAGACTGTTGCAGCTGCCCAGCTCTGTGCCGTTGATCCAGAGCCGGGTCATGCGGGTGCGCTCCAGGGTCAGCAGCAGGGGCTTGTGCAGATCTGCCGGGTCCGGGGTAAAGACGGTCTGGTACCAGGCCCAGCCGCAGAAGGGATAGCGTTCCGTCAGAAAGCCGGTTCCCCGTTCCCGATTATATGTACCCTTTCCGGCCTGGGCGGTGGTGCCGGGCAGGGGAATGGTATCCGGCAGCAGGGTCTCAAAGAGCCCGTCCCGGACGCCGGTTTTGTCCGGATCCATGGCAAAGCGCCATATGCCTGAAAGGTCGTATTGCTTATACATATATAAATCTCCGTTTCCTGTGATGAATGGTTTCATTATATCGGATTTCGCAGAAACATGCAAGGAAATCCGGCCAAGTGGAGATAATCGGACAGCAACAGGATTTTTTCGTGGATTTCTTGCATTGCTCCGGAAAGTGTGTTATAATGTAACAACAAATATGGTAACGGTGCCGTTCCGGGAAGCCGGCGGCATGTCAGATCATCAGGAAGGAAGATTCAATGAGAATACAAAAGGGGAAGCTGGCGGCGCTGCTTTGTGCTGCACTGCTTTTGCCGGGCTGTACATTCCAGTCCATCAATAACAGCGGTTCCGGATTGTCCTCTCAGACGCAGACGCCGGATTCTGCCCAGAGCGGTGGGGATTCCTCCCAGGGCGGCGGCGATGAGAGCCGGGAGGAGCCTACCACCGAGCCGGAGAACCGGAAGGTGCGGATGGTGGCGGTTGGGGATAATCTCATCCAGACGGCGGTGCTGCGGGCAGCCCAGTCCTATGCTTCGGATGGAACCTATGATTTCCGGCCCTGCTACGAAAATGTCAAGTCCTATATCCAGGCGGGAGATGTGGCGGTCATCAACCAGGAAACCCTGATCGCCAACGATGAATATGAGATCACCGGCTCCAACTTCAATTTCAATTCCCCCACCCAGGTGGGTGAGGCCATTCTGGACGCAGGCTTCAATGTGATTACCGTCAGCAATAACCACATGCTGGACAAGGGCGTGGGCGGTCTCACTGCGGCGATGAATTACTGGGACAATATGCGGGCAAGGAACGACATTACCGTTGTGGGCGCATACCGGAACAAGGAGGATCTGGAAAATATCCGGATCCGGGAGGTCAACGGCGTCAAGATGGCGTTTCTGGCATTTACAGAGCATACCAACGGCATTCCGATTCCGAAGGATACGGAGATTCAGATTATCCTTACCTCTGATACCGAGACGATGAAAAGCCAGATCCGGGCGGCAGACGCCATTGCGGACGTGGTGGTGGTTTCCGTGCACTGGGGCGTGGAGGATTCCTTTGTGGTATCCGATGAGCGCCGGGAAATGGCACAGGATTTTGTGGACTGGGGGGCAGATGTTATTCTGGGCACCCATACCCACACGGCCGAAACCATGGAATATCTGACCCGGGAGGACGGCACCCAGGGCTTTGTGTTCTATTCGCTGGGTAATTTCATTTCCGCCCAGACCGACAGCTTCAATATGCTGGGAGAAATGGCGGACTTTGATATTATTGTGGACGGTCAGACCGGAGAGGTGCTGATTTCCGACGTGAAGGTGATCCCGGTGATTACCCATTATGATGACGGGAAGCTGCACAATCTGCGGCTGTATCCCTACAGCATGTATACGGAGGAGCTGGCCAACAGCCATGGCCTGCCCTATGCGCCGCTGGGTACAGCGAAGACGTTCAATATGGATGTGCTGAACAAATATATCCAGGACAATATTCCGGTGGAATTTCAGAAACTGGACTGAACGCATTCATATGCATCAGAAAAGTCATAAAAAATTTACAAAAGGGGGCTGCGGGCTGGAAAGGGCACGCAGTTCCCTTTTCTTTTGGCGAAAAAGTATCACCGGGTGCATTAAATTTTGTGAAAGAGGCATAAAAACAGCTTGACTTTTTTGGATGGATGCCATATAATAAAAGTGTCCGAGATAAGGCAGGAGGGTCGCTTTACAAGCTGTAATTTTTTTGGCCCGGACAAGGGCGGAAAGAATGCGGTTTTTGCCATTATACACAAGGGTTTCTGATCTCTTTTATAGAGAATCACAAAAAACGTTCAATCTCTTGACTTTGACTTGGGAATTCCCTATAATGAATATATGTGAAATCTTTCAATTGGGTAGCTATACCCTTTTGGCGGATTTGTGTGTTTTCATGGGGAAACATACGGCTTGGTCCGGATATAAGAAAAGGAATGGTCACTTAATTCCTTTGATTATATAAAACAAAATTCAAAAGGAGGAAAGAAGATGAAGGCGAAGAAACTGATCGCAAGCTTGCTGGCAATGTCCATGACTGCGGCAGCTGCCGGTCTCGCAGTACAAGCAGCAGATACCGTTACTATTTCAGTTGGTAACGCAACCGCCGCTGCCGGTGAGACCTTTACAGTTGACGTAAGCCTGAGCGGCATTCCGGCAACAGGCGCCTGCGCCGTTGATTTTGCAGTTGAATTCGATTCTTCATTGGTAACGATCACTGACGTGACAACAGGCGCACTGTGTGACACGGGAGCTGCATCGGCCGAGGGGAATATCAACGCAGATCTGGCGGATACCACATTTGACTGGAATGTGGCTGATAATCTGGTTTGCCTGACATGGACAACGGGTCTGCTGGATTCAAACTACTGGCTCAAGGACAGCGGTGTGTTTGTTACCATCACCGGAACGGTGAATGCAGATGCAACGGCAGGCTCCAAGGCGGCATTCAACATTGTTCCGGTTGACCGTGAGGTACTGCCGGGCAGCACAACCATGAATCAGGAAATCCTGGTGGGGTACGTAGACGACAGCCTGGTAGATCACAACTATACAACGGCTACCAAGACCGGCTATGTAACCGTGGCAGGAGCAGGCGATGACGCAGTGTATGGTGACGTAAACTGCGACGGGGAAGTAACCATTGCGGACGTTGTTATGCTGTCCCGTTATGTTGCAGAGGATACTGAGCTCAATCCGGTTCCCAGTGAACAGGGTCTGAAGAATGCAGACTGCGAGAGCAACGGCAACATCGACTCTGGCGACATCACCGCAATTGCCCGTTACCTGGCTCACCTGATTGAAGCTGACCAGCTTGGTCCGCAGGCTTAATCCGGCGCTCCTTAAAAATCAAACACGCATGTTCCCTGACCGGAACAGAAAGGAAGAGTTATGAAGAAGTTTATTTCTGCTCTGACAAGTGTGTGCATTGCTGCAACCTCACTTGTGGGCGCAACCATGACCACTGCTACAGCAGCTGGCGAATTGGAGCTTACGTTCAAGGAAAGAACCACATCTTCCACAACCTTCAACATTTCCTCCGCAGATCTGGCGGCTGGTGATGTAACTGTAGACTGCGACATGATTATCACTAATTATGTACCTGTTTACGGCTTTGGTCTGAAGATGGACTTCGAGAACATTGACACCAATACCATCTATGATGCAAGCACTGAGGAGAACCCGTTTTTTGCATTTACCAGTGCAACACAGTTTGACAAGACCGGTCCGTTCACAGACGTTTGGGGCGTTGAGGATGAAACCTACGAGCCGCAGCCGGGTCTGTGCGCAACCAAGATTGCAAACTACGCTATGATGAACTTTGTATGGCGTACTGCGGCAACACTGGATGATGACTCCACACCCACAAACGCATACTTCATCCCTGGTACCACCACGCCGCTGCTGAACATCTCCTTCACTGTGGCTCAAAACACACCGAAGGGTACATACATCCTGGACATCAAGACTGAGCCCTACACCAACACCACCGGCGGTGCAACCTCCACCGGTCAGAGTAAGGTAAACAATGTAGACGGCGAAGTTGTTCCCTTCAAGACCGTTCCGCTGACCATCGTTGTTGGCGACGCTGAGGAGACCACCACAACTGCTGCTGCAACCACCACCAAGGCACCTGCAACCACCACTAAGGCACCTACAACCACTACCAAGACTGAGACTCCTGCAGACGGCGTTGTTTACCAGATCGCTACTGTTGAGGGCGAGGCTGGTGCAGACATTGACGTTCCGATCACCATCAAGGGCGATACCGGTACAGCTGGTATGGTTCTGGAGCTGAGCGCAGATTCCAATCTGAAGCTGAAGCGCCGTCTGAATGGTGACGCTTACGAAGGCGCTCCTACCTGGAACGCAACAACCCTGACCTATGTTTGGAACTCCGGCGACGGCCGCAACCTGGTAGCAGCAGACGGTTCTACACTGACCACT
>JALELB010000016.1 GCA_022768805.1 Ruminococcus sp. | reverse complement strand
TTTATCTTGTGACAATCAGTGGAAACAACATGTAGGAGATGTATGGGTTGAAGAAAATCATTCAAAAGTTTCGCTTTCGTAAGCTGATCCTGGCTGTGGCCGACGCCTTTATCGTGGTCATCGCAGCGCTGCTGACGAATTTTGCACTATCCAATGTGGGACGGGGGGTTACCCTGCATGATCTGCAGATTTCTATTCTGGTCAGTGTAATATGCTGTGAAGCCGGGCTGATGATTGCCGGGGCATACAACAAGCTGTGGCGGTATTTCAACATTAAGGATTACCTGTCCTGTGTATACGGAGCGAGTGCGGGGGTTGCTGCTGCCAGCTTGCTGGTATATATTGTCCGGGGGAATGTACCGGTGCTGTATGCGGTTTTACATGCGCTGGTGATCGTGATCGGTATCTGCCTGTTCCGGTACATATTCAAACAGACATTTATTGAACTGACTGCCTGCGGACGGGGAGAGGCCAGATACAAGCGCACGATGATCGTTGGTGCCGGACAGGCAACGGACATGCTGATCCGGGAGATTTTCAATACCCGGGCGAGTCAGGCAACCAGTGATGCTCCCTTTGAGCCGGTATGCATTATTGACGATGATGCATCCAAGATCGGCAGTATGATCCGGGATGTGCCGGTGGTTGGCACCACGGATGAACTCCTCAAGTATACGGAACAACTGCAGATTCAGCAGATTATTTTTGCTATTCCCTCCTGTCTGGAGGATGAACGGCAGCGCATTCTGGATATCTGCGCAAAGGCCAATCTTCCGGTGAAGGTTATGCCCTTTATCAGCGAGCTGATCTTTGAGGAACGCAGCCTGCTGAGCCAGATCCATGACATCAGGGTGGAGGATCTGCTGGGAAGGGAGCCGATTCAGTTCGACAACCAGGATATCCGGGCATTCATCGGCGGAAAGGTCTGTATGGTTACCGGCGGCGGCGGGTCCATCGGCTCGGAGCTGGTGCGCCAGATTGCAAAGTATCAGCCCCGGCAGATTATCATTGTGGATATTTACGAAAATAATGCCTATGATATTCAGCAGGAGCTGAAAATGGAGTATGGGGACAGTCTGGATCTTGTAACGCTGATTGCCTCTGTCCGGGACTATTACCGGATGAATCAGATCATGAGCCGGTACAAGCCGGAGATCGTATACCATGCGGCTGCACACAAGCATGTTCCCTTGATGGAGACCTCCCCCATGGAGGCCATAAAAAACAATGTGATCGGCACATTCAATGTTGCAACCCTTTCCCAGTTTCACAATGTTAAACGATTTGTGATGATCTCTACGGACAAGGCTGTGAATCCCACCAACGTCATGGGGGCTTCCAAGCGGTGCTGTGAGATGATTATCCAGTACCTTTCTCAGCAGAAGGACGGGGTCACGGAATTTGTGACGACCCGGTTCGGCAACGTGCTTGGCTCCAACGGCTCTGTGATCCCTCTGTTCAAGCGGGAAATCGAACAGGGCAAGCCGGTAACCGTTACCCATCCTGACATCATCCGCTATTTTATGACCATTCCCGAGGCGGTGAGCCTTGTTATGGAGGCATCCGCCATTGCCCGGGGGGGAGAGATCTTTGTGCTGGATATGGGCAAGCCGGTGCGCATTGTGGCGCTGGCTGAGAACCTGATCCGCATGTACGGCAAGGAGCCCTATACGGAGGTTCCCATTGTGTTTACCGGACTGCGGCCGGGGGAAAAGATCAGAGAGGAGCTGCTGATGGATGAAGAGGGCTTGCAGAAAACCCAGAACAAGCTGATCTTTATCGGCCAGCAGATCCAGCTTGACGGAGAGGCCTTCATCGATGCGCTGCGCAGACTGCGGGATGCAGCCCAGCAAAACGATGAAGCTTCTGCGGTGTGTGCCCTGCATGATATGGTGCCTACCTTCACTACTCCGGAGGAGTTCAATCAGAAGAAATTGCAGACGGTCTGAGGCTTCGGACAAGAATGTCTTGACAAGCAGTCCCGGGTATGGTAAAATCATAAAAAAGGGAGTAGCATATATATCCGCCGGGCGGGTGTATGTATCCTGTCGTCATCACGGAGCCTGGCTCTCGGCAGGAATACTTTCGTTGAGACGAAATTTGCGAGACTTTTGCAGGGATGCAGAGGTCTCGCTTTTTGTTTCAAAAATATGGAAATATGAAAGGATGTTGCATGCATGGAGGCAAAGACATATCATCTGCAAAGCTCCCAGGAGGTCCTGGAGGGGCTGGGCAGTAGCCGGGGCGGGCTGACCGGAGGAGAGGCGGCACGCCGGCTGGGTGAATACGGGCACAACAAGCTGACGGAGACGGCGAAGACCCCGGCATGGAAACGGTTCCTGGGGCAGCTGAAGGATCCCATGATTATCATTCTGATTGCTGCTGCGGTGGTTTCTGCGGTGATTCCTCTGTTTGAGGGGGGCAGCGTTGGCCTGTCTGACTTTGCGGATACCATTATCATTGCCGTAGTGGTGCTGCTCAATGCGGTAATGGGCGTGGTGCAGGAATCCAAGGCGGAGCAGGCCATTGATGCGTTGAAGAAAATGACCGCTGCCCACTCCAAGGTGCTGCGGGACGGACAGCCTGCTACTGTGCCCTCGGAGGAGCTGGTGCCCGGCGATGTGATTTTGCTGGAGGCGGGGGATGCGGTGCCGGCGGATGCCCGGATCCTGGAGTGTGCCTCCATGAAGTGCGAGGAATCCGCCATGACGGGGGAATCCGTGCCGGTGGATAAATCCGCGGAAGCACTGCAGGCGCCGGCGGACGGCAGAGAGATCTCTCTGGGAGACCGGCGGAATATGCTCTACATGGGCAGCACCATTGTATACGGCAGAGGCACCGCCGTGGTGACCGGCACCGGTATGCACACGGAGATGGGGAAGATTGCCGGGGCGCTGAATGCGGCAAAGGACGAAAAGACGCCGCTGCAGGAAAAGCTCACCCAGCTGAGCCGGTATCTTACCTGGCTGGTGCTGGGAATCTGTGTGATTGTGTTTGTGGCATCCCTGCTGCGGGCAGGGGAGTTTACTAACCCGAAAACCTATGTGGATACCTTTATTGTGGCAGTGAGCCTGGCGGTGGCAGCCATCCCGGAGGGGCTTGCCACGGTGGTCACCATCGTGCTGTCCATGGGTGTGACCAAAATGTCCAAGCAGGGTGCGGTAATCCGGAAGCTGTCGGCGGTGGAGACCCTGGGCTGTACCCAGATCATCTGCTCGGACAAGACCGGTACGCTGACCCAGAACAAAATGACCGTCGTGGAAACCCGGGAGGCTGGCAACGGGCAGCTTCTGGCAACGGCAATGGCCCTGTGCAGCGATGCGGAGCTGGACGACAAGGGCGAAACCGTGGGCGAACCCACAGAATGTGCGCTGGTGGCCTATGCAAACCAGTGCGGACTGCCCAAGCATGACCTGAAGGAACAGCAGCCCCGGATCGGGGAACTGCCCTTTGACTCGGACCGGAAGCTGATGACCACAGTCCACCGGACGGCAGAGGGTATCCTCCAGTATACCAAGGGCGCACCGGACTGCCTGCTGGCACGGTGCAGCGCCTATTTTGACGGTGAAAACGAGGTGCCCATGACCGATGCGCTGCGGGAGCAGATCCTGGCGGCAAACAAGGGGCTGGCGGACAAGGCACTGCGGGTGCTGGCGGCAGCCTACCGGCGGCATGCAGCGGAGCCTGCCCAGGAGGATTATACCTCGGAAAAGCTGGAGCAGTCCCTGGTGTTCTGCGGCCTTACCGGCATGATTGATCCGGTCCGGCCGGAGGTGAAGGCGGCCATTGACCAGTGCCGTTCCGCTGGTATCCGTCCGGTGATGATTACCGGCGACCACCGGGATACGGCGGTGGCCATCGGCATGGAGCTGGGTATCATTACAGATCCCTCCCAGGCCATTACCGGTGCGGAGCTGAACGAAATCAGCGACGAGGATTTTGCACAGCGGGTAACGGAGTTTTCTGTGTATGCCCGGGTACAGCCGGAGCATAAGGTGCGGATCGTCAAGGCCTGGAAGGCCCGGGGCATGGTAACCGCCATGACCGGGGACGGGGTGAATGATGCGCCTTCCATTAAAATTGCGGACATTGGCGTGGGTATGGGCATCACCGGCACGGACGTAACCAAGAACGTGGCAGATATGATTCTCAGCGACGATAACTTTGCCACCATTGTGAAGGCGGCGGAGGAGGGCAGGCGGATCTACGACAACATCCGCCGCACCATCCGGTTCCTGCTGTCCTCCAACCTGTCAGAGGTGATCAGCATCCTGATCGCCACCCTGCTGGGCTTTACCATCCTCAAGCCCACCCACCTGCTGTGGATCAACCTGATTACGGACGCATTCCCGGCGCTGGCCCTGGGTATGGAGGCCGGCGAAGGGGATATTATGCAGCGGCCGCCCCGGGATCGGAAGGAGGGCATCTTTGCCGGCGGCCTTGGGGTGGACGTGGTATGGCAGGGCTTTGTGATTGCTCTACTGACGCTGGCTGCATACCTGCTGGGGGACTATATGGAACGGGGGCATTTTGCTCTGGAAAACAGTGCCGACGGCATGACCATGGCGTTCCTTACCATGTCCCTGACGGAAATGTTCCACGCCTTTAATATGCGCCGGGAGAGAGGCTCCGTTTTTGGTCTGCGGAAGCAGAACTGGTATCTGTTCGGCGCAATGGCGTTTTCCCTGATTGCTACCACCGCCGTGATTTATATTCCGGCGCTGAAGCAGGCCTTCCAGTTTGAGTCCATCAGCGGCACAGAGTATCTCCTTGCCGTAGGACTGGCGTTCCTCATTATCCCCATTGTGGAGCTGGTGAAGCTGCTGCGCCGGATGGCAAGCAGAAGTAAATAACCAGAAAGCCCGGAAGGGATGGGAGTCCATCTCTTCCGGGCTTTGTTATGCACGCTGGTCGGAAAACAATTCCATATTTACCACGTTCAGCTCCTGGTCCATTTCAAAGCACAAGCCGCCGGTGAATAGCACATTCCCGTCTGCGTCAGATAATTGATAGTGTATCCAATAGCGTTGTCCGATTTCATCTTCCCACATTTTAACGGGATAGGTGATCTTTTTCTCCCAGACAGCACCGGGCAGAATTTCTTCATCATTTTTGTAAAACGTCTGATCTGTTTTATTCTTAAACGCAAAAATGACGGTTAAGGAATGCTGCACATTTCCGTAGCCGTCGTCCGTCGTGTTCTCCTCCCGCAGCTTCAGCCTTGCCTGGAAAAATTCATTTTCCAGCCAGCCGCTCTCAGCCTCCGGCTCCTGTTCCGTTTCCGGTTCTGTAGCTTCGGTTTCAGAAGCAGGCGGGATGGCCTCTGATGAGGCGGCGGTTGTTGTATAGGGCGCAGTGGGTTCAGGCGTATTCGTATCCTCCTGACCGCAGGCAGTGCCGGTAAAAGCCAGCAGCAGGGCGGCGATTCCGCAGTATTGTATCGTTTTGCTTCTCATGGATTCTCCCTCCTGTTTGTCTGATATTATACATCCTCAGCCCGGTTCTGTCAACGGATACTGACCTGGGATTACTTTTTGTTGATTTCTGACAAAATCCGTGCTATAATGATACCAACCAATATGGCAGGATTGCCGCAGTACATACAGAAAGGGGCAGGGAGAATGGATGCCAATATCAGCATCAATGGACAGGTGACAGGAACCATCAATTTTGCCATGCAGCAAAACTACATTCCCGTAATCCGCAGGCTGGTTTTTACCAATCAGGGAGAGGGGGAGCTGGAGAACCTCCGGGTCCGGATCAGCTTTGAGCCGGAATTTGCCCATGTGTTTGAAGCCCAGCTGCCGAAGCTGGCACCGGGGGTGCCGGTGGAGCTGTCGCCGGTGCGGATCGTGATGCATGCGGAATACCTGTTTTCGCTGACGGAGCGGATGGAGGGCAGCATCCGGCTTGAGGTGCTGCAGGGGGACGTGTGCCTGCATACGGAATACATCTCTATCGCACTGCTGGCGTATGACCAGTGGCCGGGACTGCTGCAGGTGCCGGAAATGATTACAGCCTTTGTCACCCCCAATCATCCCCGGGTGGCGGAGCTGACTGCCCGGGCGGGGGTCTGGCTTCAGAAATGGCTGGGAGAGCCCTCCTTTACCGGCTATCAGAGCCGCAATCCCAACATTGTGAAAACCCAGGCGGCGGCGATCTATGCCGCACTGCAGGAGGAGAATATTGCATACCATATGCCTCCCGCCAGCTACGAGACCCTGGGGCAGCGGGTGCGTCTGCCCCACGCGGTGTTGGAGCAGAAATGCGGCACCTGCCTGGATCTGGCGGTGCTGTATGCAGCATGCCTGGAGGCGGTGGGGCTGAACAGCCTGCTGGTGTTCATCCAGGGCCATGCCTTCGCAGGGGTATGGCTGGAGGAGGAAACCTTTGCCGAGTGCGTGGAGGATGATGTTTCCGCACTGACCAAGCGGCTGGCCACGGGCATCGATCAGCTGTTTCTGGTGGAGTGTACGGATTATGTAGCCGGCAAGTCGGTGGATTTTGACCATGCCGGCAAGCATGGAACGGAGAATCTGGAAAATCCTGCGGAATTCCGGTGCGCCATTGATGTGGGACGGTGCCGGGGCAGCGGAATCCGGCCCATTCCTACCCGCATCACTCAGGACGGAAAATTTGCTTCGGTGGATTACGGCACCCGTCGGGAGGCGGAGATTACTGCTGCTCCCAGGGAGATTGACCTGGCACTGCACGGGGCAGCCTCCCAGGAGCAGGAGGTAACCCGGAAAACCATCTGGGAGCGAAAGCTTCTGGACCTGAGCCTGCGGAATAGTCTGTTGAATTTCCGCCCCACTGCCTCCAGCATCCAGCTGATGACGGCGGATCTGGGCAAGCTGGAGGATGAGGTGTCCCGGGGCGAGGATTTCAAGATTATGCCCGCCCCCAATGATTTTACCCTGACCCTGTCCGACAGCAAGATTTTCGAGATTGAAAATGAGCGGGATCTGATTACCACCATTGCGGAATCCGAGTTCAAGAGCAAGCGGCTGCGCACATTCATGAATGCTTCTGATCTGGAACGGACCCTCAAGAAGCTGCACCGGCAGTCCAAGGTAAGTTTGGAGGAAAACGGCGCCAATACGCTGTATCTTGCCCTGGGCTTTCTCCGGTGGTTTGAAACGGAAAAAAGTGAACGGCCCCGGTATGCCCCACTGGTGCTGATTCCGGTGGATATTATCCGGAAGATTCAGGATCGTTCCTATTCCATCCGCATCCGGGACGAGGAGCCCCAGATGAATGTGACTCTGCTGGAAATGCTGCGGCAGGACTTCGGCATCAAGATTAACGGGCTCAATCCCCTGCCGGAGGATGAAAGCGGTGTGGATCTGCCCCTGGTATACAATACGGTCCGGCAGGGCATCATGTCCAGAAAGCACTGGGATATTGAAGAAGTGGCATTTTTGGGTCAGTTCTCCTTCAGCCAGTTCATTATGTGGAATGATATTCGCAGCCGTTCCGGGGATCTGGAGCAGAACAAGGTAGTCTCCAGTCTCATGGCCGGCAGTCTGACCTGGGAGCCGGAGCAGCTGGACATGACCCCCGCCCGGCTGGATGCCCAGGTATCCCCCTGCGATATGGCGGTGCCCACCAGTGCGGATTCCTCTCAGCTGGCGGCTATTTATGACGCCTCCCGGGGGCAGAGCTTTGTGCTCCACGGCCCTCCCGGCACGGGTAAATCCCAGACCATTACCAATATGATCGCCAATGCCCTGTACAACGGCCGTTCCGTGCTGTTTGTGGCGGAAAAAATGGCAGCTCTGTCCGTGGTGCAGAAGCGGCTGGCAGCCATCGGGCTGGATCCCTTCTGCCTGGAGCTGCACTCCAACAAGGCACAGAAAAAAGCAGTGCTCAACCAGTTGGAGCGTACTCTGGAGATGGGGCATATCAAGGCTCCGGAGGAGTATGCCCGGGAGGAAGTCCGGCTTCATAGCCTGCGGCAGGAGCTGAACGGGGTCATGGAGGAGCTGTACCGGCAGCGGCCAGTGGGTATGTCCGTGTACGATGCCATTCTGATGCAGGAGGAATGCCCGGAGGAGATTGCCTTGGATCCTGCCTTTGTGGAGGCTGCGGATGCGGAGCAGTATGCCGCCTGGACGGATGCGGTGCGCAAAACCGCTGTGGCCGGACAGACCCTGGGAGGATACCGGAACAGTCCCCTGAAAAGCTGTCTGATGCGGGAATATACGCCGGAGCTGCGGCAGCAGTTCCTGTCGGATGCCAACACCCTTGCCAGCCAGGCTGGGGCTGCGGCCCAGGCATACGGGGAGCTGGATGAGGGGCTGCCGACGGATGCACAGGGCAGCGGCTATATGCTGGAATTGCTGGAAACGGCAATGCAGCGGAGCAGCGCACTGGAGACACTGGTGTTTGATGAAGCCCTGGAGCAGACCCGGGCACAGACAGAGGCACTGCTGGAAAACGGGGCTGCATACACCGCACTGAACCAGGAGCTTTCCGCAGAATATGAGCCTGCCGTGCAGAATTTTGACAGTGATGCGGCTCTGCTCCAGTGGAAGCAGATCCAGCAGAAGTGGTTCCTGCCCCGGATTATCGGTTCCGGAAAACAGGTCAAGGCGCTGGCTGTATACGCCAAGGAGCCGGGACGGATTACCAAGGAAAACATCACAGAGCAGTACCGCCGTCTGTCCGAATGCAGACAGCGCCGGGCGCAGCTGGAAGATGCTCCCGGGGCGCTGACATCCCGGTTCGGAGCATTGTGGCTGGGTGAACAGACGGATTTTGCCGCCCTGCAGCAGGCCTGGGAGGATTCCATTGCCCTGCGGGAAAGCCTGGAGCAGGCTGGTGCCTATGGCACACAGGCCCGCAGACTGGTGCGGCAGCTGCTGACGGATTCTGCCTTCCGCAGCCATATGGCGGACGCTTTGCCGGGGGCAAGGCAGGCCTGGAATGCAGTGCAGGATACCCTGTCCCGGATGACGGTGGACCGGGATGCGCTGACAGCCGGGGAGAACTGGTTTGATACGGCGCGGCAGCAGGCTGAGGGCTGGGCAGGAGATATTGACAATCTGAAATCCCGGGTGCTGCTGGAAAACAGTCTGGATGCTCTGCGGCAGCTGGGGCTGCAGCAGACGGTGGATGCCTATACCGCCGGACAGGTCACAGAGGCGAATCTGCTGCCTGCCTTCCGGAAGGGGGTATGCAAGGCGGTGATTTCTTCCGCATTCCGCGGCTCGCCTGCCCTGTCCGGCTTCCAGGGAGAACAGTTTGAGGACACGGTAAACCGGTACCGGGAGACAGCGGAACGGTTCCAGGAGCTGACCATCCAGGAGCTGGCTGCCCGGCTGTCCGCCAAGATTCCAGCCGCCGGCTCCGGCGCCGGCTCCTCCGAGCTTTCCGTGCTGCAGAAGGCCATCCGCAGCGGCGGCAGAATGCTGTCCATCCGGAAGCTCTTTGACAGCATTCCCAATCTGCTGCGGCGGCTCTGTCCCTGCATGCTCATGAGCCCCATTTCCGTGGCCCAGTATATTGACCCGGCGTTCCCGAAATTTGATCTGGTTATTTTCGATGAAGCCTCCCAGATGCCCACCTGTGAAGCAGTGGGGGCCATTGCCCGGGGTGAAAACGTGGTGGTTGTGGGAGATCCCAGACAGCTGCCGCCTACCAGCTTCTTTGCCTCCAACCAGGTGGACGAGGAGCATTACGATCAGGAGGATCTGGAAAGCGTGCTGGATGACTGCCTGGCCCTGGCGATGCCCCAGCGGCATCTGCTGTGGCATTATCGTTCCCGCCACGAGAGCCTGATCGCTTTCAGCAACGCCCGGTTTTATGAAAACAAGCTGTTTACCTTCCCCTCGCCGGACGATCTGGTATCCCGGGTGCAGTGGCACCATGTGGAGGGCTTTTACGACAAGGGGGGCACCAAGCAGAACCGGGCAGAGGCAGAAGCTATTGTGGCAGAAATCCTGCGGCGGCTGTCGGATGAGCAGCTGCGCCGGGAAAGCATCGGGGTGGTGACCTTCAGCGTGGTGCAGCAGGTGCTGATTGATGATCTGCTTGCGGAGGAATTCCGGAAGCAGCCTCAGCTGGAGCAGTATGCAAACCAGATGTATGAGCCGATTCTGGTGAAGAATCTGGAAAATGTACAGGGGGATGAACGGGATGTGATCCTCTTTTCCATCGGCTACGGCCCGGACAAGGAGGGCAGAGTGTCCATGAACTTCGGCCCGGTAAACCGGGACGGCGGCTGGCGCCGTCTGAACGTGGCGGTATCCCGTGCCCGCCGGCAGATGCAGGTTTACTCCGTGATTACTCCGGAGCAGATCGACCTGTCCCGTACCCGGTCCGACGGCGTGGCGGCTTTGCGGGGATTCCTGGAATTTGCCGCAAAGGGCACCCGGGCGCTGCCGGTGCCTGCGGAGCATGTGGAAGCAGACAGCCCCTTTGCACGGCAGATCGCCGCAGCCCTTGCGGAACAGGGCTTCCAGACCCGGTGCGGTATCGGCAGCTCTGCCTATAAGGTGGATGTGGGCGTGGTGGATCCGGACAGACCGGACAGCTATCTTTTGGGTATTCTCTGTGACAATCAGCAGATTTTTGCCGCCACCACCGCCCGGGACCGGAATCTGCTCCAGCCCTCAGTGCTGGGAGGACTGGGCTGGCAGCTGTTTACTGTACATATTCTGGACTGGTATGAAAACCGGCAGCGGACTCTGGAGCGTATTCTGGCTGCCATTGAGGCTGCAAAGCACAGCGCTGACCGGAAGCCTGTGCCGAAGGCGCCGGCGGCAGAGCCCATCCGCAGCTTTGAGCGGGAAAAGATTCTGACAGCAGCGGAGCGCTGTGAAGCATACAAGGCTTATGAACCGGATACCCTGGGCACCCCGGAGCAGTTCTATCTGCCGGAGACAAAGCGGAAGATCATGCAGGTGATCCGGCAGGCTGTGGAAACGGAGGCGCCGGTAAACCGCCGGGCAGTGCTGGGACATGTGCTGAGTGCCTTTGGGATTTCCCGCAGCGGCAGCCGGGTGGAGGCGGTCTTTGACCAGGCGGTGCAGGACTGCGGCATCCCCAGCACCGGCACCGGGGACGATTGCTATTTCTGGCGTGACGATCAGGATCCGGAGGATTATCATACCTGCCGGATTCCCAAGGAGGACGGTGTGAAACGGCCCATGGAGGTAATCTGTCCCCAGGAGCTGTGCGCTGGCATGCTGCTGATTCTGGAGGATCAGATCAGCATGCTCCGGTCGGATCTGCTCCGGGAAACCGCCAAGCTGTTCGGCTATACCCGTACCGGCGGCGTGATTGAGCATGCGGTCAACAATGCCATGGATTATGCCCTGTCCCGACAGGTTATGGACTGTGAACAGGAACGGATGACGGTACACGGTGCCTGATGCGATATCCCCATACTCCCTACAAAAAACAGCCCCGGAGATCAGTCTCCGAGGCTGTTTCTGTATTCAGCCAAGCTCCAGCATCCGGTCGATGCAGACTCTTGCCTTGCAGAGGGTTTCCTTGTCCAGCCGGATCTCCTCTCCGCCGCCGGTCAGCGCCCGGTACACGTCGGGCAGCCCGGTGAGCTTCATATTGGGACAAATCAGGTTCTTGGACAGGGGATAGAAACGCTTTTCCGGGCATTGATAGGACAGATGCTGCACAATGCTGACCTCGGTGCCAATAATAAAGGCTTTGCTGTCGGATTCAGCGGCATGCTGCATGATGGCGGAGGTAGAGCCGATAAAGTCTGCCTGTTCCAGCACCTCCGGCATGCATTCCGGATGCACCAGCACCTGGGCGCCGGGATGCTCTGCCCGGGCCCGGGCAACGTCTTCTGCACTTACCCGGGCGTGGATGGGACAGCCGCCGCTGAGCAGCTTGATTTCCTTTTCCGGTACCTGCTTTGCCACATAATCCCCCAGATTGCAGTCCGGGATGAACAGAATGCGCTTGTCTGGCAGCTTCCGGACGATCTCCACCGCCGAGGAGGAGGTCACGCATACGTCGCAGAGGGTTTTCAGCTCCGCTGTGGTGTTGATATAGGCCACCACGGTATGATCTGGGTAGCGCTTTCTGACCTGTTCCAGCAACGGTTTGTCCAGCTGCTCCGCCATGGGACAGCCTGCTGCCGGATTGGCAAGCAGCACCCGTTTTTCCGGGGACAGGATCTTGACTGTTTCCGCCATGAACCGGACTCCGCACAGCAGCATAGTGGACTGGGGCGCCTTTGCCGCCTGCATACTCAGCTGAAAGGAATCCCCGGTAAAGTCGGCGATCTCCAGAATCTCCTGTGCCTGATAGCTGTGGGCCAGGATGCAGACATCCTGTTCTGTTTTGAGCCGCAGGATTTCCTCCTGCAGATGCTGTATGGTCAATGTACTTCACTCCTATGCCGCTGTGCGGTTTAATCCTATTATACAAGTAGGTTTACTATATTATAGCAGAGCGATGGGGGCTTGTCAAGGTGATGGCTCCGTGATTTTCCGGAATCGGAAATTTTTTTGAAAAGGGGATTGACAAGGTGCATATGTCGTGCTATAATATACCCATAAAGCAGGTATGTTTATATGATTTAAAGCAATCGCCTGCAAAAATCTGAAAGGGAGTCTGCATGATGAAAATCTATGAGCAAATTACAGATCTGATTGGTTCTACTCCGCTGGTAAAGCTGAAAAACTATTCTGCCAACCGGGAGCTGGAGGCGACGGTGCTGGCGAAGGTGGAATTCTTCAACCCGGCAGGCAGCGTCAAGGACAGAATTGCCAAGGCCATGCTGGATGACGCAGAGGCAAAGGGCCTTTTGAAGCCGGATTCTGTCATCATTGAGCCCACCAGCGGCAATACCGGTATTGGACTGGCTTCTGTGGCGGCCTCCAGAGGCTATAAGATCATTCTGACCATGCCGGAAACCATGAGCGTGGAGCGCCGGAACCTGCTGAAGGCATACGGGGCACAGCTGGTGCTGACGGAGGGCGCAAAGGGCATGAAGGGCGCCATCGAAAAGGCAAAGGAGCTGGCAGCCCAGACTCCCAACAGCTTTATTCCCAGCCAGTTTACCAATCCGGCAAATCCAGCCATTCACCGTGCCACCACCGGCCCGGAAATCTGGAAGGATACCGAGGGCAAAGTGGATATTTTCGTGGCAGGTGTAGGCACTGGCGGCACCCTCAGCGGTGTGGGCGCATATCTGAAATCCCAGAACCCGGATGTGAAGGTGGTTGCAGTGGAGCCTGCCGGCTCTCCGGTGCTGTCCAAGGGTACAGCGGGGCCCCACAAGATCCAGGGCATCGGTGCAGGCTTTGTGCCGGATACGCTGGACACCGGGATTTATGATGAGATCATTCCGGTGGAGAATGAGGACGCCTTTGCAACAGGCAGAGCCATTGCCCATGAGGAGGGCATGCTGGTGGGTATTTCTTCCGGTGCAGCAGTCTTTGCAGCCACTCAGCTGGCAAAGCGGCCGGAAAACAAGGGCAAGGTGATCGTTGCCCTGCTGCCGGATACCGGTGAGCGATATCTGTCCACCCCCATGTTTGCGGACTGAATAAGCGGAGAAGATGGGCTTTGAGCGCCTTCTGAACCATCCAGCAGCGGAACGTGCCGGAGATAGCTCCGGGCGCTCCGCTGTTTTTGTGCATAAGTGCCATTTGTTGCGATTATGCCTTGATTTTTACCGACGGGCATGGTATAATCTATAAGATAGGCGGAGTGCGCCCTTTTGGGTGTATGCTCCGACACTGACCGATGGGAGGAACGACATGCTCAGGAGTATGACAGGCTATGGCAGGGCCCAGCAGGTCCTGGATGGAAAGGACATCCTGGTGGAGATCCGGGCGGTGAACCACCGCTATTTTGAATTCTCGTCCCGGGTGCCCCGGGCGTATATATATCTGGATGAGAAGCTCAAGTCCCTGCTGCAGAGCAGGGTTGCCAGAGGCAAGACAGAGGTTTGTGTGACCATAAACCGGATTGACGGCAGCGATGCGAAAATCCAGGTGAATATGGGTACGGCTCAGGGCTATCTGCAGGCTCTGCGGGACGCCAACCAGACCCTTGCCTTGCAGGATGATCTGAAGCTCACGGATCTGATGCGGTTTCCGGAAATATTCATTGTGCAGAAGGCGGCAGAGGATGAGGAGGCTGTCTGGGGAGAGATTGCCCAGGTGGCGTCCGCTGCCCTGGACCGCTTTGTTGCCATGCGGGAGGCTGAGGGCGCAAGACTGAAGGCGGACATTGCAGGCAAGCTGGATACCATCAGCCGCATGGTTTCTGTGGTGGAGGAGGCTTCTCCCCGGATGACGGAGCAGTACCGGAGCCGGCTGTATGCCAAGCTGGAGGAGCTGCTGGGAGACAGGGGCTTTGACCCCCAGCGGCTGCTGACGGAGGCTGCTATTTTTTCTGAAAAGGTAGCGGTGGATGAGGAAACTGTCCGGCTCCGCAGCCACATTGACCAGTTCCGTGCGCTCATGGAGGAGGACGAGCCGGTGGGCAGAAAACTGGATTTTCTGATTCAGGAAATGAACCGGGAGGTCAATACCATCGGCTCCAAGGCCCAGGAGCTGACCATCACCCAGACTGTGGTGAATCTGAAATCCGAGATCGAGAAGATCCGGGAGCAGATCCAGAATATTGAATAGACAGGAGCGGATAGCATGCAGCTGATAAACATCGGCTTCGGCAATATGGTTTCCAGCGCCCGGCTCATCGCCATCGTCAGTCCGGAATCCGCACCCATCAAGCGGATTGTACAGGACGCCCGGGAGCAGGGCAGGCTGATTGACGCCACTTACGGCCGCCGTACCCGGGCGGTGATCGTCATGGACAGCGACCATGTGATTCTGTCCGCCGTACAGCCGGAAACCGTGGCGGCACGGCTCAATGATAACGAGGAGGAACAGGCACAGGATGAGGAATAAGGGACTGCTGCTGGTGGTGTCCGCACCCTCCGGATGCGGAAAAGGCACCATTCTTGGGGAGATCCTGAAGGATGAGGGCTTTTACTACTCCATTTCCGCCACCACACGGGCGCCCCGGGAGGGCGAGCAGGATGGAGTGAACTACCACTTTATCACCAAAGAGGAATTTGAGCAGCGCATCGCCCGGGGCGGTATGCTGGAATATGCCCAGTACTGCGGCAATTATTACGGCACCCCGAAAAAAGAGGTGGAGCAGATGCGTGAGGCAGGCAGGGACGTGATTCTGGAAATTGAGGTGGAGGGGGCCATGAAAGTCCGCTCCCTTTGTCCGGATGCGGTGTTCCTGTTCATTGCACCGCCCTCTGTGGAGGAGCTGCGGCGCCGGCTCAATAAGCGGGGCACGGAAGCGGCAGAGGTGATCGAGGAACGGGTGGCACAGGCTTCCCGGGAGCTTTCCTATGCGGACCGGTACGATTATATCATCGTCAACGGGGAACTGGAAAAGGCCATTGATGACTTCCGCACCATTGTACGGGCAGAGAAGCTGAGAACGAAAAACGGAAACAAGATTGATGAGGTGTTGAATCATGCTTAGACCGGCAATTTCACAGATTATTACAAAAAACGAGAGCGCATATTCCCTGGTGATCGGCGTGGCCAAGCGGGCAAGAGCCATTGCTGACGAGCTGTATGACCAGGGCATGACCCTGGAGGAAAAGCCCGTCAAGACCGCAGTGGAGGAGATTGCCAGCGGCAAGTACAAGATCGTAGAGCCGGAAGCCCTCGAGGAATAAGGCATGGAGCAGCCCTTGGTGCAGGCGGCTGCGGTTGCAGTCAGCGGTACGGCATTTTCCTTTGACCGGCTGTTTGATTATCTGGTGCCCCCCTATCTGGAACGGGCTGCACAGCCCGGCTGCCGGGTGCTGGTGCCCTTCGGCAAAGGAAACCGGAAGCGGATCGGCATGATTCTGGTGCGGCATGAAATCCCGGCGGATCCCAAGCTGAAGCCCCTGCTGGCTGTGCCGGATGCAGAGCCGGTGCTGAACGGGGAAATGCTGGAGCTGGCGGACTGGCTTCATGAGCAGACCTTCTGCACCTATTATGACGCTGTGCGGACGCTGCTGCCCTCCGGCATGAATCTGCGGGTGGAGGAGCATTTTTCCCTGTCCGACCAGGTGCCGGATGTGCCGCTGACGGAGCAGGAGGAAAATCTTCTGCGGTTTCTGCGGATGGCCAAATCCCGGCGGGAGCTGGATGCCATGCTGGATGTGTCCGTGAATCCCGACAAGCAGGCGCTGATTCACAGCCTTCTGCAAAAGGGCTGTATTCAGCAGACGGACCGGCTTGCCCAGGCAGTGGGGGATAAATTTGTCCAGATGATCCGCCTGTCGGATGCATACCTTGCCGGGGAGGATCGGCACCAGCCCACCCCCAAGCAGCGGCAGGTGCTGGCATTGCTGGAGGAAAACGGACCGGTTGCCGTCCGGGAGGCATGCTACCTGTGCGGCGTGACGCCGGCGGTGGTGAAAACCTTGTTAAAGCACGGCGCCGTGGAGCAGTATGATATGGAGCAGCTCCGGTCGGTGGAAAGTGAACCGGAACAGCGGCGGGATCCGGCACAGATCCGCCTCAGTGACCGGCAGCAGCAGGTATACGACCGGGTGGCGGCGCAGATTGACAGCCGTACCCCAAAGGTATTCCTATTGCACGGGGTCACCGGCAGCGGAAAAACCTCTGTGTTTGAAGCACTGATTGCCCATACCCTTGCCCTGGGTCGGCAGGCTATGCTGCTGATTCCGGAGATCGCCCTGACGCCCCAGATCGTATCCCGGTTTCAGCAGCTGTTTGGCGGTTCGGTGGCGGTGATTCACAGCAGCCTGTCTTTGGGACAGCGGATGGATGAGTATAAGCGCATCCGCCGGGGAGAGGCACGGATTGTCATCGGCACCCGGAGCGCCGTGTTTGCCCCTCTGTCGGACATCGGACTGATTATCCTGGACGAAGAGGGGGAGCGCTCCTATAAATCCGACAATGCCCCCCGGTATCATGCGGCGGATGTGGCAAAGCACCGGTGCAAGACTCATGGGGCGTCTGTGCTGCTGGCGTCAGCTACCCCCTCTCTGGAAAGCTATTATTACGCCAAGCGCGGCCTGTATGAGCTGCTGGAGCTGCCGGAGCGGTACGGCAGCGCCGTGCTGCCCCAGGTGGATATTGTGGATATGAACCAGGAGCGGGCACAGGGCAACGGCAGCGAGTTCAGTGTCCTCCTCACCGAGCAGCTGCAAAGGAATCTGGCGGCAGGGGAGCAGAGCCTGCTGCTGCTGAACCGGAGAGGATACCATACCATCATTTCCTGCTGTGACTGCAATACCCCGGTGGAGTGCCCCAACTGCAGCGTGCCCCTGACCTATCACCGGCCAAACGACTGTCTCATGTGCCACTACTGCGGCTACTGTGCGCCGCCGGTGAAAGAATGCCCCAGCTGTAAGGGGACGCACCTGAAGCAGATGGGCTTTGGCACCCAGAAGCTGGAGGAGGCTCTGGGAGAGATTGTCCCAGGCGCCCGGATTCTGCGGATGGATGCGGACACCACCTTTTCCCGGATGGCCTACGAGCAGAAATTCCGGGCATTCGGCAGGGGTGAGTATGATATTATGGTAGGCACCCAGATGATCGGCAAGGGGCTGGATTTTCCCAACGTGACTCTGGTGGGGGTGCTGTCCATTGACAAGGCGCTGTTTGCCGGGGATTTCCGCAGCTATGAGCGGACTTTTTCCCTCATCACCCAGGTGGTGGGCAGGGGAGGACGGGGCGGGAAACAGGGCCGTGCCATCCTCCAGAGCTTCCTGCCGGAGCATTATGTGCTGAACCTGGCGGCAAAGCAGGATTACAAGGCCTTCTACCAGGAGGAGATCGCCCTGCGCAAGGCTCTGATGTTCCCGCCGGTGTGCGACATCTGCGTGATCGGGCTGTCCTCCGAGCTGGAAAAGCAGGTGCAGCTGGCGGCGGATACCCTGCTGCGGATGATGCGGGACAAGATTGCCGCCGAGCAGATTTCCATGCCCCTCCGGGTGCTTGGCCCTGTTCGATGTACCTACGGAAAGCTGAACGGGAAGTACCGGTACCGCATCATGATCAAATGCAAGAATACAGCCCGGCTCCGCAGCTTTGTCCGGGAGCTGCTGTGCAGCACCGGTTCCTATAAGGAATTTGCCCGGGTCCGGGTGTTTGCCGATATGAATGGTGACATCGGCGTATAAGAAAGGAGAAACCAATGGCTATTCGCAATATTGTAACAAGTGAGGATCCGATTCTGAGCAAGCCCTGCCGCACGGTGGAAAAGTTTGATGAGAAGCTGGCGCAGCTGATCGACGATATGTTTGAAACCCTGGAAAAGGCAAAGGGGCTGGGGCTTGCCGCACCCCAGGTGGGCATCCTGAAGCGGGTGTTTGTCATGGACGTGGGAGACGGCAAGGTGGAAGCCGTGAACCCGGTGATCCTGAAGGAAAGCGGCAAGCAGCGGGATCTGGAGGGCTGTCTGTCCTGCCCGAATCAGTGGGGCTATGTGACCAGACCCAACAAATGCCGGCTCCGGGCCTATGACCGGCACGGCAAGGAATTTACCATGGATCTCAAGGAGCTGGGCTGCCGCTGTGCATGCCACGAAACGGATCATCTGGACGGACTGCTGTTTACCCGTCTGGTGGATGAATTTGTACAGCTGGAAGAGGAGTAACGCCGGACAGGAGGAGCAAGCATGGCGGAGAAGCTGAAGATTGTGTTTATGGGAACACCGGATTTTTCCGTGCCCTGTCTGCATGCACTGGCGAAAAGCGGGCATAGGGTTCAGGCGGTGTTCACCCAGCCGGACAAGCCCAAGGGGCGGGGCTACAAGCTGATTCCCACCCCGGTGAAGGCGGCAGCCGGAGAATACGGCATTCCGGTATATCAGCCCCTGTCCCTGCGGAAGGGGGAGGATGCCCGGCAGGCGCTGGAGGTGCTCAGGGAGCTGCAGCCGGATCTGATCGTGGTGGTTGCTTACGGACAGATTCTGCCGGTGGAGGTACTGGAGCTTCCCCGGTTTGGCTGCGTCAATATCCACGCCTCCCTGCTGCCCGGATACCGGGGCGCCGCTCCCATCCAGTGGTGCATCCTCAACGGAGAAACCGAAACCGGCGTTACCTCCATGCAGATGGCGCAGGGGCTGGACACGGGGGATATGCTCATCGCCCGGTCGCTGGCTATCGGGCCGGAGGAAACCAGCAGTGAGCTCCACGACAGACTGTCGGAGCTTGGGGCGGAGGTGCTGCTGGAAACGGTGGAGGGCATCTGTCAGGGAACCCTGACCCCGGTGCCCCAGGATGATGCGCAGTCCAGCTACGCCTCCATGATCCGGAAGGAGATGAGCCGGATTGATTTTTCAAAGCCGGCACAGCAGATTCACAATCTGATCCGGGGCATTACCGGCTTTGCATTTCTTGGGGGCAGGCGGCATAAACTATTACGGTCAGCCTTGTCCAACCGTACTGCTGCGCCGGAGCTTGCAGGAACGATTGTGGATGCAGCAACATTGACAGTGGCATGTGGAGACGGACATTGCATCCGCATCCTGGAGCTGCAGGCCGAAGGGGGCAAGCGGCTGAAAACGGAGGATTTTTTGCGGGGGAATTCCATCGAAAATGGGATGAAATTCGAAACGGAGGTTCTTTGATATGCCCTTTATGTATTATGGATACGGCTTTGTGCTGATCGGTTTTCTGATTGCGCTGCTGGCCCAGTGGAATGTACAGTCCACCTATAGTAAATATAAGAAGGTGCAGAATGCCCGGGGTCTGACCGGCGCTATGGCTGCCCGGCAGATCCTGGATCAGAACGGACTGTATCACGTGCGCATTGAGCCCATCAGCGGTGAGCTGACGGATCATTTTGATCCCCGTACCAATGTGGTGCGGCTTTCCGACAGCGTGTATAACAGCAGCTCTGTGGCAGCGGTGGGTGTAGCCGCCCACGAGGTGGGACATGCCATTCAGTATGCCCAGGATTACGCCCCCATGCGGCTTCGTGCTGCGATCATTCCTGCCACCCAGATCGGCTCCACCCTTTCCTATCCCCTGGTGCTGCTGGGGCTTTTCTTCGGCGCTACACCGCTGATGGATCTGGGCATTCTGCTGTTCTCCCTGGTGGTGCTGTTCCAGCTGGTAACCCTGCCGGTGGAATTCAATGCAAGCCGCCGTGCCCTGAAAACCCTGGAATCTTCCTACATTCTGGACAGCGATGAGGTTCGCCAGTCCGGCAAGGTGCTGACGGCTGCGGCCCTGACCTATGTGGCAGCCCTGGCAACGGCGCTGCTGAACCTGATGCGGCTCATTGCCATCCGGGGAAGACGTGACTGATGGGCGCTGAGCTTGTATTCTGCGTCCGGCTGCTGGACAGAACCTTTGCCGCACAGGGCTATTCCAATATCGCCCTGGACCGGGCACTGCGGGATTCTGACCTGGATGCCCGGCAGAAAAGCCGGGTGTCCGCTTTGTATTACGGGGTTCTGGAGCGGCTGCCGGAGCTGGATTATGTGCTGTCCCTGTACAGCAAAAAAACGCCGGAAAAGCTGGATTCCACGGTGCGGAATCTGCTGCGCTGCGGGCTCTATCAGCTGGCGCATATGCACATTCCGGACAATGCGGCGGTGAACGACTGTGTCACGGCAGCAAAAAAGCTCCGGTTCACCAGCGCCTCCGGTTTTGTGAATGCCGTGCTCCGTAGCTTTGTCCGGGACGGAAAGCAGATTCCGGCTCCCAAGGATCCGGCCCTTTGCCAACAGGTGCAGTACTGCGCCCCAGGCTGGCTGATCGAAAAGCTCTCCACAGAATACGGGGAGCAGGTTATGGACGCTTTGCTTTCGGATGCGCTGGGGCGTCCGCCGGTGACTTTGCGGCGGAATCCCCTGGCAGGGGATGAGGCTGCTTTCCTGCATGCCATGGGGCAGATTCCTCTGGAGCGGCACCCTCTGCTGCCGGATTGCTATACGGTGCAGGGCGGGGATGTTACCGGAACCGAGGCCTTTGCCAAGGGGATGTTTCATGTGCAGGATCTGGCGTCCCAGCTGTGCTGCCGGGCGCTGGAGCCCCGACCCGGGGATACGGTGCTGGATCTTTGCGCAGCCCCCGGGGGCAAGAGCTTTACCCTGGCTCAGCTGATGGAGAATCGGGGCACGCTGCTTTCCTTTGATCTGCATCCCAACCGGGTGAAGCTGATTGCCCAGGGGGCAAAACGGCTGCACCTGCAATGCGTCAAAGCCTTGGAAGGGGACGCCTCCGTACATAATCCGGCGCTGCCCATGGCTGACCGGGTGCTGTGCGATGTGCCCTGCTCCGGGCTTGGGGTGATCCGCCGGAAGCCGGAAATCAAGTACAAGGATCCGGCAGCCTTTGGGGGGCTTCCGCCGGTGCAGGCGAAAATCCTGGAGAATGGCAGTCGCTATGTGAAGCCCGGGGGGTATCTGGTTTATTCCACCTGTACCCTGTCCCGGGCGGAAAATGATGCGGTGGTGGACGGGTTTTTACAGCAGCATCCGGAATTTGAGGGTGTGCCCTTCCTGGAATCTTTGGGAGCGCCCTTCGGGAACCGGAAGGTCACACTGGATCCGGGCTGCTTTGGCAGTGACGGGTTTTTCATGGCAAAGCTGAAGCGAACGAGGTGATGATTTGGCAAAAACGGATATTTTATCCCTGTCCTTCGGGGAATTGTCGGAGTGGCTGGAAGATGCAGGCGAGCCGAAATTCCGGGCGAAGCAGATTTTTACCTGGCTGCACAGCCGGAAGGTAACGGATTTTTCGGAAATGACCGATTTGCCACTGTCACTTCGTACAAAATTATCGGATAGTTTTTGTATAAATCGACTAATTGTCGTGAAAAGGCTTGAATCCGCTATTGATAATACGGTAAAATATCTTTATGGGCTTTCTGACGGCTCGTTGATAGAGTCGGTGCTGATGGCATACAGGCACGGGGACAGCCTCTGCGTGTCCACCCAGGTGGGCTGCAGGATGGGGTGCCGGTTCTGTGCCTCCACCATTGCGGGCTTTGTGCGGAATCTGACCCCCGGTGAAATGCTGGGACAGATCTACGAAGCGGAGCGGGACAGCGGACGGACGGTATCCAGTCTGGTGCTCATGGGCATCGGAGAGCCTCTGGATAATTATGATAATGTATTGCAGTTCCTGCGGCTGCTTTCTGCTCCCCAGGGGCGGGGCATGAGCCTGCGGCATGTGACATTATCCACCTGTGGGCTGGTGCCGATGATTGACCGGCTGGCCGGGGAGGGACTGGGACTGACCCTGTCGGTTTCCCTGCATGCGGCGGACGATGCGCACCGCAGTGAGATCATGCCGGTAAACCGGAAATACTCCATTGATAAACTGCTGGGCGCTTGCCGCCGGTATTTTGAAGCTACCGGCCGGCGGATTACCTTTGAATACGCAGTGATCGACGGAGTCAACGGCACC
>JALELB010000003.1 GCA_022768805.1 Ruminococcus sp. | reverse complement strand
AAAAACAGCCTGAGCGGTATGCTCAGGCTGTGCTTGCTTGTATGGGTCTGTATCAGAGTCCGTTGGGGTTTTTCTCGGTGAAGTGCCAGCTGTCTGCGCACATCTGCTCCACGGTGGAATGGGCCTCCCAGCCCAGCAGCTCCTTTGCCCGGCTTGGGTCCGCAACGGAGGTGGCAATATCACCGGGGCGGCGGGGACAGATCTGACGGGGAATGGGCTTACCGCATGCTCTTGCATAGGCGTCCGCCACCTGCAGCACACTGGCGCCTTTGCCGGTACCCAGGTTGATGGGCATAAAGCCCGGATGGCTGTCGGCGTAATCCAGGGCGGCCAGATGCCCCTTGGCCAGATCCACCACATGGATATAATCCCGGACACCGGTGCCGTCCGGTGTGTCATAATCGTTGCCAAATACCCGGAGACAGGGCAGCTTGCCCACTGCCACCTGGGCGATATAGGGCACCAGATTGTTGGGAATGCCGTTGGGATCCTCTCCGATGAGCCCGCTGGGATGCGCCCCGATGGGGTTGAAGTACCGGAGAGCCACCACGCTCCACTCCGGATCCGCCGTTACCAGATCCCGCAGGAACTGCTCGATCATGACCTTGGTATAGCCGTAGGGATTGGTGGCGGAGGTGGGCATATCCTCGGTGTAGGGCACCGGATTATGTACCCCGTATACGGTGGCGGAGGAGGAGAATACCAGCTTTTTGCAGCCGTATTTGCCCATAGCCTGCAGCAGCAGCAGGGTGCCGGTCAGGTTGTTGTGGTAATACTCCAGGGGCTTGGCAACGGATTCTCCCACGGCCTTGAGCCCGGCAAAGTGGATCACTGCGTCAATGTGATGGGCGGAAAAGATCTGCTCCATGCCCGGCAGATCCAGCATATCCGTCCGGTAAAAGGTGACGGGCTTGCCGGTGATCTGCTGGATGCGGTTGACGCTTTCTTCCTTGGAATTGAACAGATTGTCCATGATGATGACTTCATAGCCGCTTTCCAGCAGCTCCACGCAGCAGTGGCTGCCGATAAAGCCGGCACCGCCGGTTACTAAAATACTTCCCATAGTTTTCGTTGCTGTACCGGAGTACAGCGCTCCTTTCTGTTCTTGCATTATACCAGCTGCACGCCCCCTGCGGCACGGATCTGCAGCACATGGCAGGCGCCGGCGCCCAGCAGGGTTTCCATACCGCTGCGGAAGGCGCTGAGCCGGTCTAAGGGCACGAAGGCCTGTACGGTTCCTGCAAAGCCGCCGCCGTGAATCCGGCAGGCACCTTCTCCGTTCAGCATCCGGCGGCACTGGGCAAGAGCCAGGCTTACCGGCTGCTGCCGGGGATTGCGGCAGTCATAGATATTCTGCAACAGGGCTTCCGAGGATCTGCCGGATTCCGTTACCAGTGCCAGAAAGCGCTTCAGATCTCCCTGCTCCAGGGCAGCGGTCTGCTGCAGGACCCGGTTGTTTTCCGCATAAAAATGCATGGCACGGAGTACCGCCCGGTCTCCGCAGGCTTTCCGCAGTGCCGGGAGCTCCGCCTCAAATTCCGCCCGGGGCACCTCCCGCAGCACCTGCTTGCCAAAGCGCCGGGCAATGGCCCGCATCTCCGCTGGTACTGCTGCATAGCATTCGGTGAGATCTGCATGATCTCCGCCGCTGTCGATGATGCACAGGGCATAGCCTGCTTTTTGCAGATCCAGGGAAACCTGCTGAATCTTCGGGCTGTCCGGATCCGAAAAGTCAATGGACACCACGCTGCCCAGGGCACATGCCATCTGATCCATCAGCCCGCAGGGCTTGCCGAAAAAAACGTTTTCCGCATACTGGCCGATCTGGGCGATGGAAACCGGGGTTTCCTTTCCCCCGGCAAAAAAGGCGTTGATGATATTGCCCAGCAGCACCTCAAAGGCGGCGGAGCTGGACAGCCCGGAGCCTTTCAGCACGCTGGAGGTTGTATAGGCGTCAAAGCCTTCCACCGGATACCCCAGCTGCATGAACCGGGCTGCCACGCCCCGGATCAGGGCGGCGGCGGTGTTGGTTTCATCCGGCATGGGCACCTGCTGTGACAGGTCGATGATATCCTCCGGGTAGCCCTCGGACTTGACCCGGATCAAATTTGTGCCGTTGGGGGCAGCTGCGGCGATAACGTCCAGACTGACGCCGCCTGCCAGCACACAGCCGTTCTGGTGATCCGTGTGGTTGCCGCTGAGCTCCGTGCGGCCGGATACGGAAAACAGGCTTGCACAGGGGTGGTGATAGGTTTCCCCGTACCGGGCAAGCAGGCTGCACAGCCGTTCCTGATAGGGCTGCAGGGCTGCGCCCTCCACACCGTACAGCCGGCGCAGCTGCTGGTCATACTGCCCCTCCCGGAGCTGTCTTGCGATGGTCTGATTTGATTCCATGGATGCCTCCACTCCATTGCGGCAAGGCCGCTTGTTTTTATCATTATACTCCAGGCTGGCTGCTTTTGCAAGAGCAGGGGCGTGAAAAAGACCGGTTCCGGCAAAATTTCCGGCAGTGCTTTACATTTCCCCACCAAAGTGCTATACTTTATTCCAGACGAATTAGAAGGGTGCGGTGTGCATGCAGAAAATACTGGGATATATGCGGAAGGCCATACAGGAATTTGATCTGATCCAGGACGGAGACCGGATTGCCGTGGGGGTATCCGGCGGCAAGGACAGCCTGGTGCTACTGCAGGGGCTTGCCATGCTGCGCCGGTTCATTGGCATTGACTATGAGCTGGTGGCCATTACCCTGGATCCCCAGTTCGGCGGGGAGCCGGGGGATTTTTCCGAAATTGCACGGATGTGTGAGGGGCTGGGGGTGCCCTATGTGGTGCTGCCAACGGATATCGGCAGGATCGTGTTCGAGGTCCGGAAGGAGGCCAGCCCCTGCAGTCTTTGCGCCCGGATGCGCCGGGGTGCGTTGCATGATGCGGCAGTGGCACAGGGCTGCAATAAAATTGCCCTGGGGCATCATTACAACGATGCGGTGGAAACCTTTGTGATGAATCTGTTCATTGAGGGGCGGATCGGCTGCTTTTCCCCCAAAAGCTATTTGTCCCGGAAGAAGCTGACCCTGATCCGGCCCCTGGTATTTGCCCCGGAGCGGGAGGTGCGCAGGGCGGCGCTAAAGACCCAGCTGGCGGTGCAGAAGTCCAAGTGCCCGGCGGACGGCTATACCATGCGGCAGAAAACCAAGGAGTTTCTGGCGCAAATGGAGCATGAAAGCAAGGGCTTTACCGACCGGCTGTTCGGCGCCATGCGGCGCAGCAATATTGACGGCTGGGGCGGCGTCAACTGGGTGCCCAGGGAACGGGAGGACTGACCCGTTTCTGCTGAAAGCCGGAGGGTTCGCCGGAATCCCCCGGCTTTTTTGTCCGGTATCGCCTTGACATTCTTCGCCGGATACGGTAAACTATAAATGTATGCATATTTGCGGCCCGATGCGGTACAATACCCCTGTTCCATTGGAAACAGATTCAGAACGGGGGCGATTTTTTGACCGATTCCGAGGAGAAAAAGGACGGAACCAGGGAGTCCGGAACCGAGCGTGCCGCAGATCAGGCGGAGCTTGCCGAAAAAAACGGCCAGGTGGTGGTGCAGAACGCCAAGCATTTGATCCACTGTCTGACGGTCATCGGCGAGGTGGAGGGGCACTATGTTCTGCCGGAGCGTACAAAAACCACAAAGTATGAGCACATCATCCCGGCGCTGGTTGCCATCGAGCAGGACCGTTCCATTGAGGGGCTGCTCATCATTCTCAACACGGTGGGGGGCGACGTGGAGGCGGGGCTTGCCATTGCAGAGCTGCTGGCAGGCATGAAGACCCCTACGGTTTCCCTGGTGGTGGGCGGCGGTCATTCCATCGGCGTGCCTCTTGCCGTCAGCGCCAAGCATTCCTTTATTGTACCCTCTGCCACCATGACCATTCACCCGGTGCGGATGAACGGCATGATCGTGGGGGTGCCCCAGACCTTATCCTATTTCAAAAAAATGCAGGACCGGATCGTAAACTTTGTCACCGCCAACAGCGGCATATCCGAGCAGCAGTTCCGTGCGCTGATGATGGAAACCGAGGAGCTGGTGATGGATGTGGGAACCGTGGTGGACGGAGCCCGGGCGGTGGAGCTGGGGCTCATCGACAGCCTTGGGGGGCTGAGCGACGCTATTTCCTGCCTGTACGGACTGATCGAAGCCGGCGGGGAGCGGTATCCGGACAAACCTGCATAAGGCAGCCATCGTATTAACAAAAAAGGAGACAAACACATGAGTATTCTGGACGCGATCATTCAAGGCATCATTCAGGGACTGACCGAGTTCCTGCCGGTATCCAGCTCCGGGCATCTGGCGCTGTATCAGCAGATCTTCGGCGAAACGGAGGAAAACGGCCTGTTTTTCTCCGCCATTCTGCACCTGGGCACGCTGGTGGCGGTATTCATCGCCTTCCGGACCACCATCTGGGCGCTGATCAAGGAGCTGGGCAGTCTTATCAAAGACCTGTTCACCGGCAAATTCAAGTGGAGCACCATGAACGGGGAGCGGCGCATGATTATGATGCTGCTGATCTCCCTGCTGGTTCTGATTCCCCTGTATCCCTTGAAGGATCTGGTGGAAAAGGTGGCAAACGAGCATCTGATCGTCATCGGCTTCTGCTTTTTGTACACTGCGGTGATCCTCTTTTTGTCCGACCGCTGCGGCAAGGGCACCCGGGAGCCTAAGGATATTACCGCAAAGAATGCCCTGACCGTGGGCGTGTTCCAGGGCATCGCCCTGATGCCGGGCATTTCCCGTTCCGGCTCCACCATTGCCAGCGGCCTGTTCTGCGGCTTTACCCGGGAAACGGCAGTGCAGTATTCCTTCATTCTGGGGATTCCCACCATTCTTGGCGGCTGCCTGCTGGAGGTCAAGGATGCGGCGGAAGCCGGTATCGACTTTGATTTTCTGCCCATGCTGATCGGCTTTGTGGTATCCACGGTGGTGGGCATCTGTGCCATCCGCATGGTAAGCTGGCTGGTCAAGAGCGAAAAGTTCAAGGTATTTGCCGTATACACCCTGCTTCTTGGCTTGTTTGTAATCGGCTATTCCATTTATAAGATGTAATACATATACAGAGAGAAAAGGAGATGACAGGCGTGGCGGCGCAGAAGAAGCCTACCCCGAAAAAGAAACCCAATCCCAACGCAAGGGGCACCAGGAAAACGGCGGAGCGTCCCGTGGAAAAGCCGGCGGAACGCCAACCGGAGGAGCAGCAGGCAAAGCAGCCCCAGGACTCTGCCAACCAGTTCTGGTCCATTATGCTGTTTGCCCTGGGGGTGCTGTCCCTGCTGCTGATTGTCATTCCGGGCACCAGCGCCTGGCATACACTACATACCACCATGTTCGGTCTGTTCGGGGTGGCCTCCGCCTTTATCCCCCTGATCCTGGTGTATACGGCAATCCTCATCGGCATGGAGCGCTCCCACCAGACCGTGTCCGGCAAGGCCTTCTGGGGGGTGGCACTGATGATTCTCAGCAGCGCCATTGTCCAGATCTTCTTTTACGGAGAGGTCAAGGGGGACGGTCTGGTGGACTGTGTGCGCAATCTGTTCCGGCTGGGGAAGGAGCTGCAGGGAGGCGGCGTGTTCAGCGGCCTGATCGCCTGGCCCCTGATCCGGCTGTTTGATGTGACCGGGGCGAAGATCATCATTCTGCTGATGCTCTTTGTGTTCGTGATGCTGCTGACCAATACGGGGCTTATCGACCTGTTCCGGCTGCTGAGCAAGCCCTTCCGGAGCATGGGCCGTGCTGTGCGCCAGGCAAGGGAGGATGACCGGTATCTGGATGCCTATGACGAAATGCTCCGGAGCCGCACCGCCCGGGAGGAGCGGGAGGCCATCGCCATGGCCAATGCGGAGCAGCCCAAGCGAACCCGTGCCTCCCGGGCAAGGGATTTCCGGTTTGATGTGCCCATTGTGGACAATGCAGCCGAGCCGGAGGAGCCGCTGCAGCCGGATTCCCCCCAGTGGGAGCGGGAGCGCCGTTCCGGGGATCCGGTGCCGGAGCAGCCGGAGCCGGAAGCCCAGAAAAGCCAGGATGCTGCGGAGCTGGATGACCTGGTAGCGGCGGCAACTGCCGTGAAGGAGCCGAAGCGCTCCAAGAAGGAGGAGCAGGCGGCGGAGGCAGCGGCCATTACGGCGGAAATCGAGGCGGAGGTGGTCAATGGGGAAGCCCTTACCCCCACCCACGAATACCGGCTGCCCCCCATTGACTATCTGGAACCCAGCGTCAGCAAGGCAGCTGACCCCAGTGCGGCACTGGAGCTGCGGCAGAATGCGGATATTCTGGTGGATACCCTGAACAGCTTCGGAGTACAGGTGCGGATCACCGGCATCAACCGGGGTCCCACGGTTACCCGGTATGAGGTTCAGCCCTCCGCCGGCGTGAAGATCGCCAAGATCACAAGCCTGGCGGACGACATTGCCCTGAATCTGGCGGCAGGGGGCGTGCGGATTGAAGCGCCCATTCCCGGCAAGCCGGCGGTGGGCATCGAGGTTGCCAACGCCCACAAGGATATGGTATGCATCCGGGAGATCCTGGAGAGCCGGGAGTTTGCAGAGTCCAGAAGCAAGCTGTCCTTTGCAGTGGGCAAGGACATTGACGGCAATATCATTCTGGGAGACATTGCAAAAATGCCCCATATGATTATCGCCGGGGCAACCGGCTCCGGCAAGTCCGTATGTACCAACGGCATCATCATGAGCATCCTCTATCACGCAAAGCCCTCTGAGGTGAAGCTGGTGCTCATTGACCCCAAGATTGTGGAATTCAAGATTTATGACGGCATCCCCCATCTGCTGATTCCGGTGGTGACGGATCCCCGGAAGGCGGCAGGCGCCCTGAACTGGGCCACCCAGGAGATGGACAGGCGGTATGCTCTGTGCGCAAGCTACAATGTGCGGGATTTGAAGGATTTCAACGCCCTGGCGGCAAAGCGGGAGGATCTGGACCCCCTGCCCCAGATCGTCATCGTCATCGACGAGTTTGCAGACCTGATGATGACCTCCTCCAAGGAGGTGGAGGATGCGGTCTGCCGGATCGCCCAGAAGGCAAGAGCAGCGGGTATGCACCTGATTATCGCCACCCAGCGGCCTACGGCGGACGTGATTACGGGACTTATCAAATCCAACGTGCCCAGCCGGATTGCCCTATCCGTCAAGAGCCAGATGGACTCCAGGAATATTCTGGACGTGGGCGGCGCAGAAAAGCTCCTGGGTCACGGGGACATGCTGTACTTCCCCAACGGGCTGTCCAAGCCTGTCCGGGTGCAGGGCTGCTACTGCTCCACCGAGGAGATTGAACGGGTGGTTGCATACATCAAGGAAGAGGCAAAGGCGGAATACAGCAGCGATATTATGGAGGCTGTGGAGCAGAGCATGCCCGCAGTCAAGGGCGAACGCTTTGAGGACGACAGCAGCGACCGGACAGACGGAGACGACGAGCTCATCGACCGTGCCATTGACGTGGTGGTGGAGCTGGGACAGGCGTCCACCTCCTCCCTGCAGCGGAAGCTGAAGCTGGGCTATGCCCGGGCGGCACGGATTATGGACGAGCTGGAGGAAATGGGCGTCATCGGCCCCCATGAGGGTGCAAAGCCCAGAAAGGTGCTGATTACGGCACAGCAGGCGGCGGAGCGGCGGCTTCGCCGGCAGGAAGCAGACTAGGAGGCGGCAGTATGCCGGATACACGATTTTTACCCATGACCCGGGAGGAGCTGAACGCCCGGGGCATTGACGTGCCGGATTTTGTATACGTCATCGGGGACGCCTATGTGGATCATCCCAGCTTCGGAGCGGCGATCATCTCCCGGGTGCTGGAGGCTAAGGGCTTTTCGGTGGCCATCCTGTCCCAGCCGGACTGGCGCAGCCACCGGGACTTTACCCGGTTCGGCAGACCCCGGCTGGGGTTCCTGGTGACCTCCGGCAACATTGACTCCATGGTGGCGCATTATACCGCTGCCAAGCGTAAACGCTCCCAGGACGCCTACTCCCCGGGGGGGAAGGCAGGGAAGCGGCCGGACCGGGCGGTGCTGGTGTACTGCCGGAAGCTCCGGGAGCTGTACGGGGATGTGCCCATCATCATCGGGGGACTGGAGGCTTCTCTGCGCCGGTTTGCCCATTACGATTACTGGGACGACCGGGTGCGCCCTTCCATTCTGGAGGAAAGCGGCGCAGATCTTCTGCTGTACGGCATGGGGGAGCATTCCATTATAGAAGTTGCCCAGGGTCTGCGGGACGGAATCCCGGTGGGGCAGCTGACGGAAATCCGGGGCAGCTGCTATATGACCGCCCCGGAGCATACCCCCTTAGGCTCGGCGGAATGCCCCAGCTATGCCCAGGTCTGCGAAAGCAAGCAGGCATACGCCAAGGCCTGCCGGATCCAGTACGATCAGCAGGACGAAATATACGGCAAGCGGGTAATTCAGCGGCATGGCAGCCGGATGCTGGTGCAGAATCCCCCAGCCCTTTCTTTGACCACGGAGGAGCTGGACTGGGTGTACAGCCTGCCCTATACCCGAACCTATCACCCCAGCTATGAAGCCCAGGGCGGCGTGCCGGGCATCGAAGAGGTGCAGTTTTCCATCACCCACAACCGGGGATGCTTCGGCTTCTGCAACTTCTGCTCCATCGCCCTGCACCAGGGCAGACGGGTCACCGTCCGCAGCGAGGAATCCGTGCTTGCAGAGGCGGAGCGGATTGTGCAGATGCCCAATTTCAAGGGCTATATTCACGACGTGGGGGGACCTACCGCCAACTTCCGGCATCCCTCCTGCGAAAAGCAGCTGACCGCCGGCCTGTGCAAGGGGAAAAAGTGCCTGGCGCCCGCACCCTGCAAGGGTCTGCATGCGGATCACGAAGAATATCTGCATATGCTCCGGCAGCTCCGGAAGATCAAGGGGGTCAAGCGGGTGTTCATCCGTTCCGGCATCCGGTACGATTATCTGATGGCGGATCCGGACGATACCTTTATGCGGGAGCTGATCCGGTACCATGTCAGCGGTCAGCTGAAGGTGGCGCCGGAGCATTGCGCAGCGGCGGTGCTGGACAAGATGGGCAAGCCCCATATTGAAGCATATCTTGCCTTTCAGAAAAAATTCTACGAGATCACCAAGGGCATGGGGAAGGAGCAGTACCTGGTTCCCTACCTGATGTCCTCCCATCCGGGCAGCACCCTACAGGCGGCGGTGGAGCTGGCAGTCTTTTTAAAGCAGCAGCATATCCACCCGGAGCAGGTGCAGGATTTCTACCCCACTCCGGGCACATTATCCACCTGTATGTTCTATACGGAGCTGGACCCCTACACCATGGAGCCGGTGTACGTGCCGAAGACCCCGGAGGAGAAAGCCATGCAGCGGGCGCTGCTTCAATACTTCCAGCCGAAGAATAAGCCGCTGGTGCTGGCGGCGCTGAAAAAGGCCGGGCGGCGGGATCTGATCGGCACCGGGCCGGATTGCCTGGTGACCCCGGATGAACCCACCCACAGAAAGCCTGTTTCCGGCACAGGCCGGGGCAGAAAGGACGGAAAGGCATGGAAAAAAGAAAGGGGCGCAGGCCGCAGGGGCAAAGGCAGAGGCTGAGCCCTGCCATGACCGTCTGTCTTACGGTTTTGCTGCTTGCAGGACTGCTGCTGTGCAATCTTGTCCGGCTGTACAGCGCAAAGCGTCCGGCACCTGCGGAGGATACCCTGTCCGTGCATTTTATCGATGTGGGACAGGGGGACTCCATTTATATGCACTCTGGCGGGACGGATATCCTCATTGACGCCGGTGAACGGGAGGCCGGAGAAACGGTGGTGCAGTATCTGCAGCAGCAGGGGGTCAGATCCCTGGACTATGTGATTTCCACCCACCCCCATTCCGACCATATTGGCGGACTGGCCAAGGTACTGGAGGAGATCCCGGCGGAGCATGTGCTGGTGTCGGACATTCCGGAGGAGCAGCTGCCGCTCTCTGCCAGCTACGAACGGTTTCTGGAGGCAGTGGCGCAGGCATCCCTTACTCTGGAAATCGTCACCCCCGGAACCCGGTATCAGCTGGACAAGGGTGCGGTACTGGAGATTCTGGGACCCATGGGCACGGATTATGAGAGCCTGAACAACTATTCCCTTGTAGCTCGGCTGACCTACGGGGAAAACAGCTTTCTCTTTACCGGAGACATGGAGGAGCAGGCGGAAAAGGAGCTTTTGCAGGCACAGGTGCTCTCGCCGGTGGATGTGCTGAAGGTGGGGCATCACGGCAGCAGCACTTCTACCAGAAAGAAATTTTTGGCGGCGGTGAGCCCCCGGATGGCGGTGATCCAGTGCGGGGACAATTCCTACAATCATCCTCATTCCAACACGGTGGAGCGGCTTGCCGGCTATACGGACAAAATTTACCGGACGGATCTGCAGGGCACCATTGTCATGGAAAGCAACGGGCATAGCATACAGGTACACTGGGAAAGGGAGGCGGCTTAGCATGTGGATATTGGATCGGATAGAAGGGGACAGGGCGGTGATCGAAACGGATCAGGGCGGGCTGGAGCTGCCCCGGCAGCAGCTGCCCCCGGATGCAAAGGAAGGGGATGTGCTGTGCAGCACGGCGCAGGGCATCCTGGTGGATACAGCGGCCACTGCCAGGCGCCGCCAGGAAATTGCGGAAAAATACCGGCGGCTAAGGAGTCGAAAATGAGCAGATGGGATTGTCTGATTGCCGGAGGGGGTGCGGCAGGCTGCTTTGCAGCTATTACCGCTGCACGGCTGGGCCGGCGCACGGCCATTGTGGAGCATAACCCCGGGGGAGAGCTGGGGAAAAAGCTGCGGATTACCGGAAAAGGCCGCTGCAACGTGACCAACAACTGCGACCGGGACACCCTGCTTGCCAACATTCCCCGGAACGGCAGGTTCTTATACAGCGCCTTTTCCGCCTGCGGCCCGGCGGAGGTTATGGCATTCTTTGAAGCCCTGGGGGTTCCCCTCAAAACCGAGCGTGGAAACAGGGTATTCCCGGTCAGCGACAGCGCCCAGGAGATTGTTTCTGCCCTGCGCAGGGAATGCCGCCGGCTGGGGGTTCGGGTTATCCCGGGACAGGTGACGGATCTGCTTGCCCAGGAGGGACGCTGCCGGGGCCTGCTGGTGGATGGAAAGGCGTATGAAGCCGAATCTGTGCTGCTTGCCACCGGGGGCATGTCCTACCCTGCCACCGGCTCCACCGGGGACGGTTATGAGATCGCCCGCCGGGCAGGGCATACCATTGTCCCACCGGAGCCCTCCCTGGTGCCCCTGGTCATCCGGGAGAAGCAGTGCCGGGATATGATGGGGCTGTCCCTGCGGAATGTGACATTGTCCCTGTATGACGGGGGAAAATGCCTGTTCCGGGAGCTGGGGGAGATGCTCTTTACTCACTTCGGGGTGTCCGGCCCTCTGGTGCTCAGCGCCAGCTGCCATATTCCGAAGATGGAACCGGGCAGATACAGACTGGAGATCGACTTAAAGCCGGGACTGACCCCGGAGCAGCTGGATCTGCGGCTCCAGCGGGATTTCCAGCTGTTCCAGAACCGCACCCTGTCCAACGCCCTGTCCAAGCTGCTGCCCAAGGGCATGATCCCGGCGGCGATCCAGCTGTCCGGTCTGGACGGGAATTTGCGGGTCAACCAGATCACCCGGGCACAGCGGCTGGAGTTCGGGGCATTTTTAAAGGCGTTCCCCCTGACGGTGCAGGACTTCCGCCCCATCAGCGAGGCCATCATCACCCGGGGGGGCGTATCCGTCAGAGAGGTCAGCCCCAAAACCATGGAGTCAAAGCTGCTGCCTGGATTGTTTTTTGCCGGGGAGCTGCTGGATGTGGACGCATACACAGGGGGCTTTAATTTACAGATTGCCTTTGCCACCGGCTACGCAGCCGGATGCAGCATGTAAGGCGGGAAGGAAAAGATATGAGTATCAACATTGCAATTGACGGCCCGGCAGGCGCCGGAAAAAGCACCATCGCCCGGGCGGTGGCTGCGGAGCTTGGCTTTATCTATGTGGACACGGGGGCGCTGTATCGGACGGTGGCGCTGCATGCAAAGCGGCAGGGGGCGGAAACCCCGGAGCAGATTGCCGCATGCTTAAACACAGCGGATATTTCCCTTTGCTTTGCAGAGGGTACCCAGCATGTGCTGCTGTGCGGCGAGGATGTGTCTGGTCTGATCCGTACCCCGGAGATTTCCATGGCGGCGTCGGTGGTTTCCGCCCTGCCTGCTGTGCGGCAGTATCTGTTCGACCTGCAGCTGGATATGGCAAAGCAGAACAACGTCATCATGGACGGCAGGGACATCGGCACAGTGGTGCTGCCCCATGCGGATCTGAAGATCTTCCTGACTGCCTCCCCCCAGGAGCGTGCCCGCCGCCGGTATCTGGAGCTTTCCGAAAAGCCGGACTGCCCTTCCATGGAGCAGATTCTTGAGGACATCATCAAGCGGGATGAGGCGGACCGTAACCGGGTTGTTTCTCCCCTGCGGCAGGCGGAGGATGCGGTGCTGGTGGATACCACAAAGATGGATCAGCAGCAGGTGATCCGGCATCTGCTGGAGCTTTGCCGGGAAAGGCTGGGATTGTAATGCTGTACGGCTTCGGATACTGGGTTGTCAAATGCGTATATTTTCTGTTCTATCATATCCGGGTGGAGGGACTGGAGAATATTCCCGCCTCCGGGGGCTTTGTACTGGCCTCCAACCACCGGAGTTATGCGGACCCGCCCCTGCTTGCCACCCGACTGCGCAAAAGACGCTGTGTGTTCATGGCAAAGGAGGAGTTGTTCCGGAACCGGTTTTTTGGCTGGCTGATCCGGAAGCTGGGGGCATTCCCCGTAACCCGGGGCGCCGGGGACAACAGCGTAATTGAAACCGCCGAGCAGTATGTGCGCAGCGGCAAGGTGCTGATGATCTTCCCGGAGGGCACCCGCTCCAAGGATGGCCGGGTGGGCCGGGGCAAAACCGGCGTGGCGCTGATCGCTGCCCAGACCGGTGCGCCGGTGGTGCCGGTGGGCATCACCTTTGAAGGAAAGCTCCACTTTCGCAGCGACATTATCGTCCGGTTCGGAAAGCCTATTGAGGCGGCGGAGCTGGCAGTGGGGGAGGATCCCAAGCCCCGGGAGCTGGCAGCACTGAAAAACCGGATCATGACCGCCATCAAGGCGCTGGTGGATGAACCGGCTCTGCCGGCGGCGGAGCCTGAACAGGAATAGGGAGGATTGTATGGCAGAAATTACGGTTGCCAAAACCGCCGGCTTCTGCTTCGGGGTGGACCGGGCGGTTAAGCTGGTGTATGCAGAGCTGGAAAAGGGCGGACGGGTTGCCACCCTGGGCCCTATCATTCACAATGCGGACGTGGTGAATGATATGATCGCCAAGGGTGCCCGGATTGTCAGCGCTGTGGAGGAGCTGGAGCCGGGGGAGCGGGTGGTGATCCGGTCCCACGGGGTAGGCAGAAAAATCTATGACCAGATTGCAGCAAAGGGCAATCCCCTGATTGACGCCACCTGTCCCTTTGTGGCACGGATCCATAAAATTGTGGCGGAGCAGTCTGCAAAGGGGTATTTTATTCTGATTGCCGGGGACGCTTCCCACCCGGAGGTGCAGGGGATTGTTGGTCATTGTGACGAAAACTGTGCCGTTTTTAAGGACGAAACCGAGCTGAAATGTTACATTGATAAAAATTCTCCGAAATTCAAAAAAAAGCTTGCAATTGTCGCACAAACAACGTATAATATATTATTATGGGGTGACTGTCTGAAACAATTGCCAAAGGACGATCCCGATATACTCGTTTTCGATACGATCTGCAATGCGACCGCAAGCCGGCAATCGGATGCGGCCCGGCTTTCTGCTGATACTGACGTCATGGTAGTGGTCGGCGGACGAAACAGTTCCAATACGGTGAAGCTTTATGACGTTTGCCGGAAGAACTGCAAGGCGTACCATATTGAAAACGCAGGCGAGCTGTTCGCGCTCGATTTTTCCGGTGCCAGACGGATTGGCATCACGGCCGGAGCTTCGACCCCGGCTTATATCATTAAGGAGGTACAAACAACCATGACTGAAATCGCGAAAAACAATCTGGATGAGGACATTGATTTCGAAGCGGCTCTGGAGCAGTCCTTCAAAAAAATACATACAGGAGAGAGAGTTAAGGGCTACGTTGTTTCTGTAAACAACAACGAGGCGATCGTAGACGTGGGCACCAAGCACACCGGCTATGTTCCCCTGGATGAGCTGACTGACGACCCCGGCAAGAAGCCGGCTGACCTGGTGCAGCCCGGCGATGAGCTGGATCTGATTGTCACCAAGATCAATGACCCTGAGGGCTATGTTCTGCTGTCCAAGCGCCGGGTTGACGAGCTGGTTGGCTTCGAGAACATTGCCAAGGCCAAGGAAGAGGGCACCATCCTCAAGGGTATCGTACAGAACGCTGTCAAGGGCGGACTCATCGTTTCCTGCGACGGTGTACGAGTATTCGTTCCCGCATCCCAGTCCGGTCTGGGCAGAGACGCTGATCTTTCCGTGCTGAAGAGCAAGCCCGTTGAGCTGAAGATCATTGAGGTCAATGAGCAGCGTCGCCGTGCAGTTGGCTCCATCAAGGCAGTTGCCAAGGCACAGAAGGACGCAGCAAAGGCAAAGTTCTGGGAAACCGCAGAGGTTGGCCAGGTATTCACCGGCGAGGTCAAGTCCCTGACCAGCTACGGTGCATTTGTTGACCTGGGCGGCATCGACGGCATGGTTCACATTTCCGAGCTGAGCTGGAAGCGCATCAAGCACCCCAGCGAGGTTGTCAAGGTTGGTGACATGCTGGAGGTTTACATCAAGGCGCTGGATCCGGAAGCAAACCGCATTTCCCTGGGCTACAAGAAGAAGGAAGACAACCCCTGGGAGCAGTTCCTGGCAAAGTACAATGTTGGTGACGTGGTTGACGCAACCGTTGTTTCCATCACCCAGTTCGGTGCATTCGCACAGATCATGGACGGTGTGGACGGTCTGATCCACATTTCCCAGATTGCAAACCAGCGGGTTGACAACGTAAAGGACATCCTTTCCGTTGGTCAGCAGGTTCAGGTCAAGATCGTAGAGATCGATCCGGAGAAGAAGCGCATCAGCATTTCCATGCGGGCGCTGCTGGATGATGCGGAAGCAGCCAAGGCTGAGGAAGCCGATGAGGTTGCATATTCCTCCGAGGATGCTGAATAAGTTCAGAAATATTGTAAGGCCGCCGGGCAGATGTCCGGCGGTTTTTTTGTACAAATAGCTTGTTTTTTTTCTATTTATCTGCTATAATATAGGCAATACCGAACAGAACAGGCGGTATTGGTGAGAATAAAGAATTGAGGGGGCAGACAATATGCTGAACACGCTCAGACAATACGGACAGGAGCATATCATTTCTTATTATCATACATTGGATACAGCCGGGAAGGCAAAGCTGGAGCAGCAGCTTTCCGGGATGGATTTGTCCGTGCTCGAAGGACTGGAGCACCGGGCGGAGGAAGAACGCGGGTCATTTATGCCGCTGGGCGCACTGACCATTGACGAAATCCGCAGCAGGGAAAAGCTGTTTATGGTACAGGGACTGAACGCACTGCAGAACGGCAAGGTGGGCGCAGTGTTGCTTGCCGGCGGACAGGGCACCCGTCTTGGGCTGGATGGCCCCAAGGGAACCCTGAACGTGGGAATCACAAGAGAGCTTTATCTGTTCGAATGCCTGGTGCAGAATCTTCTGCAGGTGGTAAGACGTTGCGGCTCCTGGGTGCCCCTGTATGTGATGACCAGCGAGAAAAACAATGCGGATACCATCGCTTTTTTCCAGGAACACAAGTATTTTGGCTATGACGGCAGTCAGGTCCGCTTCTTCGTACAGGAGATGGCCCCCTGTACGGACTTTTCGGGCAAAATGATGCTGGAAGCCCCCGGAACAGTATGCAGCTCTCCCAACGGAAACGGCGGCTGGTTCAGCTCCATGGTCCGGGCAGGCTTGCTGGAGGATCTGAAAAGCCGGGGGGTGGAGTGGCTGAATGTGTTCGCCGTGGATAATGTGCTGCAGCAGATTGCAGATCCCTGCTTCATCGGCGCCACCATCACCTCCGGCTGCGAGTCGGGCGCCAAGGTAGTGGCAAAGGCGGATCCGGACGAACGGGTAGGCGTGCTGTGCCTGGAGGACGGAAAGCCCTCTATTGTAGAGTATTATGAGATGACCGAGGAAATGCGCACCCTGCGGGAGCCGGGAGGCAGGCTTTCTTATAATTACGGCGTGATTCTCAATTACCTGTTCCGGGTGGAAAAGCTGGAGAAGATCATGCATCAGCAGATGCCGGTACATATGGTGAAGAAAAAGATTCCCTATATGAATGAAGCCGGGGAGCAGATCAAGCCGGATGAACCCAACGGTTATAAGTTTGAAACCCTGGTGCTGGACATGATTCATATGCAGGACAGCTGCCTTTCCTATGAAGTAAAGCGGAACAGGGAGTTTGCGCCCATCAAAAATGCCACCGGTGTGGATTCTCTGGAAAGTGCCCGGGAACTGCTGCGGTTCAACGGCGTATCCCTTTGAGACAGTGTGAAAAGTATACAAATAACCTTGCACTCCGGCCCCGGTTTTTCACGATGTGTGCGATATGGTGAAATGCCCCGCTTTGCCAGGCAAAAAATTATGATGATTTCTTAAAAAAAAACCGGAATTCATATTGACTTGACGGCTTTTTTATGTTAGAATCGTCTTATAAAGCGTTCCTGTATGCTGCGGACACAGGTGGAGTATATCAAACGGCAGCAGGAATGTGGGCCACTGACTCATGCAGGACATGCATGAAGCAGCGGAAAACATTGAATAATGGGAGAGAGGTAAACAAATGAAAAAGACATTCTTCAAGAGAAGTATGGCATCCGTGCTCAGCACCTGCCTGGTTCTCACACAGGGTGTGTTTGCGGCTCCGGCTGTGACAAATCTTGCAGCAAATGCTGCGGATACCACTGTCACCATCAAGAGCTTCACAGACATTGCTCCTGATGCAGACCCGCAGCGTTCTGAATGGGGACTGACTCTGAACACCCTGTACAAGCAGAATGCACCGGAAGTTGGCGGCACTGTTCCCGTAAGTGCTTCTGTTGCACAGGATCTGCTGAAGGGCTACACCGGCGTTTTCAGAAACGGCGCTTACGAGTCCTTGGCTAATGCCATCCTGGACAATCTGCAGACCGGTGTAATGACAAGAACCGGCGTAGAAACCTATGAAGTAAACTTCGAGCTGGCTGAGAGCGGCGCACTGATCGCAGACGAGGCTAACACACGTCTTGCAAAGCAGGTTGAAACCACCCTGGGTGCAGGCGCAGCTTCCTACATGACTCCTCTGGACTTCAGCGGATTCAGCGTTAAGGGCTCTGTTACCGTTAATCTGGATCTGAGCGGCCTGAACGACAGCAACGAGATCACGGCTACATACCTGTTCACCGATGAAAACGGTACAAGCTATACCCTGTTCGGCGACGGCGGGGCTGCAGATCTGTACGAGTACATCGGTAGCAAGTATGATGAAGCAGCTGCAATTGTAAAGAACGCAATCACCGATGAGACCCCTGCTGAGCTGCAGGAGGTTCTGGAGACCAAGCTGGCAAACGGCAAGAAGACCATTAACGGCTACATGGATCAGATCGATGCAAAGTATGCATGGATCAAGGGCATGAACGCTACCAGAACAGGCAAGGATGTAAACGCTGCTCTGGAGGGCCTGTATGCACTGTACGGCGGCAGCAAGTTCTATCCGCAGGCACTCAAGAGCCTGGATACACTGGCTGCAAGCACTACCTGGGCTGAGCGTTATGCGTCTGCAGCAAACACCGTAAACAATGCGCTGAGCAACAACGGCTTTGCTTACGGCATCAGCTACGATGACGTGATGAGCTACCTGGGCACACTGAGCAACGTTGCAATTACAGTCAGCGGCGGTACTGCTGTGATGACTGCTGATATGCCTGAGGATCAGATGGCAGAGCTGGAAGCTTACTACACTGGTCTGGATCAGAAGGTTGTAAGCTCTGTAAAGCATGTAGAGCTGAAGCTGGACCTGGTATCCGGTGCAGCAGCTGGCGGTGCTTTGAACATCACCAGAGAGATTGAGATCGAGGATATCAAGACTGAGACAACTACTTCCGAAGTCACCACTACGACTACCGAGGTAAGCGAGACAACCGAAACCACTACTCAGCCGGTTGAAACCTCTACCACCGAGGCGGTTGAAACCTCTACTACTGAGGAAACCACTGAGACCACTACTGCTCCGATCACAACCACAACCACTGTTGAAACCACACAGCCTGACAACATGGTAAAGTATGAGATGCCCACAGTTGCTGCACAGCCCGGCGATGTTGTTGAAATCCCGGTTACTGTATACTGCAACTCTCCTGTAAACGGCATCAGCCTGAACCTGGCTGCTGATGAGACTCTGTTTTATGACTCCTTTGCAGCAGGCACTGCATACACCGGCGAGCCTGAATGGAACGCAGAGAATCTGACCTACAACTGGGAAGGTGAAGCGGATGAGGTTGCAGCTGATACTGCACTGTTTACCGTATCCTTCATCGTTCCGGCGGACGCTGAAATCGGCGTTTACCCCATCACCTTCAATGCTGAAAACTGCCAGACAGTAAATGCAAACGGCGATGTTCTGACTGCTGAGTATGTGAACGGTGCAATCGTTGTTGAAGGCGCTGCAGCTACAATTGACGGCTATGAGTTCAATGAAGAAGCTGCACTGATTGGCGACATGTTCTGGTCCGAGGATCCCACTCCCTTTGACACTGCTGATCTGGGCGTAAAGGTAACCGTTTCCGGAAAGACTGTACAGATCGTTGACGGTGCTGCAGTGGAAGAGACTGATACTCAGGTTCTGCCTCTGACTCTGACCGACCTTTATGCACTGAGCGCGAACAGCGCTTCTGAGCTGGAATACATCGGTGCTGGTGAATACACCATCGGTATCCTGGTCAATGAAACTGCAATGGCAGCAGCAATCAATGAACTGACTGAAATTGACTTTGCTTGGGGCGAGCTGAACGATGCAGCTGTAGCAGGTAAATTCAATGTACTGGTCGGCCTGAGAGGCGATTGCAACCTGGACGGCAAGGTCGATGTTGCTGATGCTGTACAGATTCTCCAGTACTCCGCAGCTGCTATCCTGGAAGAGGCAGGCGGCAAACCCGAGGTTGCTTCCGATGATATCATTGCTCCGGATTCTCTCGCAAAGTTCTGCGCTGACGTTGACTGCTACAAGGATGCAGAGAACGCAAAGATCAACACAGCTGATGCAGTTTGCATCCTGAACTACTCTGCAAAGTTCCTGGCTGACGGCGAGGCTAACTGGGCAGATATTCCCGGAGCAAATGAGTATGTTGCATATGCACAGGTAGTCGCTGAATAAGCGAATCCCTTAAATCTGTTGTTTTTACATGCGGGTGTTTACCCGCATGTATAACATAAAACATTTGAAAGGAAAAGAAGAAAATGAAGAAGACATTTATGAGAACGGTTGGCGTTCTGTCTACAGCTGCTATGCTGGCAGTAGGCGCTATGAGCATTTCCGCAAGCGCAGAAGGCACTACTACTCTTTCCATGGATCAGATCTATGCTGAGCCTGGTCAGGAAGTTTCTTTTGCAATGAGCATCGATAACCTGGATACATCCTGGACTGGTCTGGAATTCCTGGTAAACTACGATGCAAGACTGGAAGCGACCTTGAACAAGGCTGGTACAGCCGCTGCATGCAGCTATGGCGATGCAATCGGCGATATGGCTGAGGAGCTTTCCAGAGGCGGTGCGGTTTCCAAAGAACTGACTGCTGATGGCCTCAAGGGCTTCGCTTTTGCACTGGGTACCGCTACTCCGATTTCCGGCAATGGTCAGCTTTGCATCTTTAAGTTCACCGTTCCTGGTGATGCACAGCCCGGCGATAAGTTCCCGGTTAACCTGACTGTTAAGGATGGCGGCTTCATCGACGCAAACAAGGAGAACATTGCGTTTGAGACAGTAAATGGCTGGATCGCAATCAAGGAAGAGTCTACTACCACTTCTACTGAGGCAGCTTCCACCACTACTACTACCACAACCGAGGCTGCAGTTGTAACCAGCGAAGCTCCGGCTGAGACAACTGGTGCAGCTACCACAACTGCTAAGCCGGTTGAGCCTCCGAAGACTGGTGTAAACGGCACTGCTCTGGGCATTGTCGGCATGCTGTCCGCTGCTGCTGCAGCTGCTGTAGTTCTGAAGAAGAAGAACGACTAATTCCGGATTCTCAGAATCACGCAAAGTAAAGTATAAAAAAACGGTGCAGTGAAAGCTGCACCGTTTTTTTCATATCTGCATCTTCTCGGGAATAAAATAAAACGAAGACCACAGGAATGTGTTTTATGGCAAAAAAATAAGAGCCGAAGCTCTTATGAAATAATGTGAAATGAAACATATGTGTAGAACAAAAGAAAGGAGACAACAAAACGAGTGTAAATAACAAATTGCTTTTACACTGCTATTATTATACCCGAAAAAGCGTGAATCGTCAATGATTTTAGGAGAAAAAACGAAAAACGGGAGAAAAATAGTGATTCTGCACAATTATTCATCAGAAAATTCGGCAATATTTCAGACAATATATGATGAATGTTGGTGCCCGGCAGGGGAAAACGCCGAAAAACCATGTAATAAACCTAATGTTTTAGAAAAAGGGTATTTACAAAAAAGCGCTTTTGTGATATGATGTATATTGATGGGTATAGTGCGCGCCACGCACAATTGCCTAGAACAATGCTCTTCGAATTCGTTTTCCCGGAGCATTGCTACTAAATACTAGGAGGACAAACCAATGGCAAGAAAAAAGAAAACCATGGACGGTAACAATGCTGCCGCTTATGTATCCTATGCGTTTACAGAAGTAGCCGGCATTTATCCGATCACGCCTTCAAGCCCGATGGCTGACTATGTTGACCAGTGGTCTGCACAGGGTGTGAAGAACATTTTCGGCACCACTGTCAAGGTTGAGGAAATGCAGTCCGAGGCCGGTGCAGCCGGTACAGTACACGGCTCTCTGAACGCTGGCGCTCTGACAACCACTTATACAGCTTCTCAGGGCCTGCTGCTGATGATCCCCAATATGTATAAGATTGCCGGCGAGCTGCTGCCCACTGTTTTCCATGTATCCGCACGCTGCGTTGCATCTCACGCACTGAATATTTTCGGCGATCACTCCGACGTATACGCATGCCGCCAGACCGGTTTCGCTATGCTGGCTGAAACCAACCCCCAGGAGGTTATGGATCTGGCTGCTGTTGCACACCTGGCTGCAATTGAAGGCCGTGTGCCCTTTATCAACTTCTTCGACGGCTTCCGTACCTCCCACGAGATCCAGAAGATCCAGGTATGGGATTATGCTGATCTGAAGGAAATGTGCAATATGGATGCTGTCAAGGCATTCCGTGAAAGAGCGCTGAATCCGGAGCACCCCACCATGCGTGGTTCTCATGAGAATGATGACACCTTCTTCCAGCACCGTGAGGCATGCAACAAGTACTATGATGCTGTTCCCGCAATCGTGGAAAAGTACATGAACAAGGTCAACGAGAAGCTGGGCACTGACTACAAGCTGTTCAACTACTACGGCGCTGCTGATGCTGACCGTGTTATCGTTGCAATGGGCTCCATCTGCGATGTGGCAGAGGAGGTTATCGACTACCTGAACGCAAAGGGCGAGAAGGTTGGTCTGGTTAAGGTTCGTCTGTACCGTCCCTTCTCTGCTGAGAAGCTGGTTGAGGCTATCCCGGCTACTGCAAAGAACATCGCTGTTCTGGACAGAACAAAGGAGCCCGGCTCCATCGGCGAGCCCCTGTACCTGGATGTAATCGCTGCACTGAACGAGCAGGGCAGAACTGCAAACGTAATCGCCGGCCGTTACGGTCTGGGTTCCAAGGATACTCCTCCTGCAAGCATCTTCGCCGTATATGAAGAGTTGGCAAAGGCTGATCCTAAGAGAAAGTTCACCCTGGGTATCCACGACGATCTGACCTATCTGTCCCTGGAGGAGAAGCCCTCCCCGAATACTGCGGCAGAAGGAACCATCGAGTGCAAGTTCTGGGGTCTGGGCGGCGACGGTACCGTTGGCGCAAACAAGGACTCCATCAAGATCATCGGCGACCACACCGACAAGTATGTACAGGCATACTTCCAGTATGACTCCAAGAAGACCGGCGGTATTACCGTATCCCACCTGCGTTTCGGCGATCAGCCCATCAAGAGCCCCTACTACATCAACAAGGCTGACTTCGTTGCCTGCCACAACCCCTCCTACATCATGAAGGGCTACAAGATGGTCAACGACGTAAAGCCCGGCGGTAAGTTCCTGATTAACTGCCAGTGGACTCCCGAAGAGCTGGAGAAGCACCTGAACGCGGAAACCAAGCAGTATATTGCAAAGAACAACATTCAGCTTTACACCGTAAACGCAATTGACATTGCAGCACAGATCGGTCTGGGCAAGCGTACCAGCACCGTGCTCCAGTCTGCATTCTTTGCTCTGGCAAACGTACTTCCTTCTGAGGATGCCATCAACTACATGAAGGAAAAGGCAACCATGAAGTTCTCCAAGAAGGGTCAGGACATCGTGGATATGAACCACAAGGCAATTGACGCCGGCAAGGATGCGCTGGTGAAGATTGACGTTCCGGCTTCCTGGGCAACCGCAGTGGATGATGCTGCTCCGGAGGCTTCCCAGGGTCCGGCTAAGCTGGTCAAGATGGTTGACGAGATCATGAAGCCCGCCGGCAAGATGGACGGTTACTCCATTCCCTGTTCCGCATTTGCTGAGCATGTGGATGGTACCTTCGAGCAGGGCGCTTCCGCATACGAAAAGCGGGGCGTAGCTGTAATGGTTCCCACCTGGAATGCAGAAACCTGTGCAAAGTGCAACAAGTGTGCATTTGTATGTCCTCACGCTACCATCCGTCCCTTTGCGATGAACGCAGAAGAGGCTGCTGCAGCTCCGGCTAACACCAAGAAGGCGCCCAAGCCCATCGTAAAGACCGATTACACCTATACACTGGCTATCTCTCCCATGGATTGTATGGGATGCGGCGTATGTATCGGCGTATGCCCCACCAAGTCCCTGACCATGGTTCCCAGAGAGGGCGAGGAGGCACAGCAGGCAGTATTCGATTACTGTGTTGCCAAGGTTTCCGAGAAGCCCGAGGTTGCAACCGATGCTACCGTCATCAGCAGCCAGTACAAGCAGCCGCTGCTTGAATTCTCCGGCTCCTGCGCAGGCTGTGCTGAGACCTCTTATGCACGCCTGGTTACACAGCTGTTCGGCGACAGAATGTATATTTCCAACGCAACCGGTTGTTCCTCCATCTGGGGCGGCCCTGCTGCAACCTCTCCTTACACCGTAAATAAGGAAGGCTTCGGTCCTGCCTGGGCAAACTCCCTGTTTGAGGATAACGCAGAGCACGGTCTGGGTATGTATCTGGGCCAGAAGGCAATCCGTGATCGTCTCATCAACGATGTAAAGACCATCGCTGGTTCTGAGAAGGCTTCCGATGCTGTAAAGGCTGCATGCCAGCAGTATCTGGATACCCTGGAGGACGGCAAGGAGAATGCAGCAGCAACAAAGGCTCTGGTTGCAGAGCTGGAGAAGCTGGACTGCGACTGCGAGGCTCGTGCTGATATTCTGGAAAACAAGGCTTATCTGTCCAAGAAGTCCGTATGGATCTTCGGCGGCGACGGCTGGGCATACGACATTGGTTTCGGCGGCGTGGATCACGTGCTGGCAACCGGCGAAGATGTAAACATCATGGTATTCGATACCGAGGTTTACTCCAACACCGGCGGTCAGGCTTCCAAGTCCTCCAATATCGGTCAGGTTGCACAGTTTGCTGCAGCTGGTAAGGCAATCGCAAAGAAGCGTCTGGCTGACATTGCAATGTCCTACGGCTACATTTACGTTGCACAGATTGCAATGGGCGCTGACATGAACCAGACCCTGAAGGCAATCAAGGAAGCAGAGTCCTACCACGGTCCGTCCCTCATCATCGGCTACGCTCCCTGCGAGATGCACAGCATCAAGGGCGGTATGACCAACTGCCAGGCCGAGATGAAGAAGGCTGTTGACTGCGGCTACTGGAACAACTTCCGGTACGATCCCAGACTGGCTGCAGAGGGCAAGAATCCCTTCATGCTGGACAGCAAGGCTCCGACCACCTCTTACCGCGACTTCATCATGAATGAGGCTCGTTACAGCTCCCTGACTCGTTCCAATCCGGAAAGAGCAGACCAGCTGTTTGAAAAGGCAGAGAATACTGCTAAGGACAGATACGATTATCTGGCACATCTGGCTGAATTCTACGGCGAAGTAAAGTAAACACTGCATAAAAAGGCGGCATGGTGAAAACCATGCCGCTTTTGTTTTACGCTAAAGCTCCAATGAAAATGCCGCAGTATCCGGACAGGTTCCGGATACTGTGGCATACTTTGTATATAGGCAAATCAGCCGATCCGCTGTGTAATCAGCTCGCAGATCTCCTTCAGATGCTGAGCAAAGAAGAAATGCCCTCCGGAAAAGCCGAAATATTCGCATTTATGCTGGGCGTACCGATCCCATCCGGAAAGATCTACGTTCCGGAGGATCTTATCCTCCGTGCCGTACAGCACGGTAATATCACAGCCAAAGGGCGCTTCCTGGGGAGTCAGAGAAAATTTATCCGCCATACGCACATCCGTGCAGAGAATACGGTTCAGCATACGTCGCAGCTCCGGATCCGTATCCGGCACAGCGGTGCTGAGGCCTCCCTGGGAGAAAAACTGCACCAGCTCCTCGTCAGAAAGATGGTCAGCATTCAGCATACGGGTGCCGTCACAGGGGGCGCATCTGCCGGACATGAAGGCATGCCGGGGGCCGGGAAGACCGGCGGCACGGGTCTGACGAATCAGCTCGGCAGCCAGCAGGGTGCCCATGCTGTGTCCGAAAAGGGCGTAGGGCTCCTGCTCCAGCAGACTGCGGTGTCTTGCAATCAGATCTGCCACGCATGCGGATACTTCTGTCAGCAGGGGCTCGCCGGAACGGGTGAATCTGCCGGACAGCTCCATGGGAACCACCGTCAGGTCCCGGGGCAGATAGCGCTTGAAGGTGCAGTAGCTTTTGGCAGAGCCCCCTGCATGGGGAAGAAAAAACAGTACCATGCTCAGCCCTCAACCGGAGTGCCCTTTTCGTTGAGCAGCCGGAAGATCTCACCTACAGTGCTGATCGAAGCCACCAGGGACAGGGGAATGTTCAGCTTATAGGTTTCGGTAATGTGGGAGCCCAGACCGAAGAGCCCCAGGGAGTCCAGGTACAGGTCGTCATACACATCCGTGTCTTCCGTAATTTCCGCTGCATCCACGCCCACATAGTCGGAAATGTGCTGCCTGAATGCATCCCAGTTCAGATTATTCATATTATTTATACTCCTTTTTTCTCAGATATTTAAACTGAATCTTGCCGATGTCCTTGGGGATCTCCTCGACCAGCACCACCTTGTCCGGAATCTTGTAGGCGGACAGCTTGCCGTCGAAATAGTGAGCCAGGGCGCCCCGGGTGATCCGTGCTTCCCCTCTGGGCTGGATGTATGCGACGATCTGCTGGCCGATGACCGGGTGAGGCTCGTCCGTTACGGCAGCAGCTGCAATATCCGGGTGGGTCAGCAGGCAGGCTTCTACTTCCTCTGCATGCACCAGATTGCCGCCCCGCTTGATGATCCGCTTGCTTCTGCCGGCAAAGCGAACTGCACCGCCGGGCAGCTTTGTCACCAGATCGCCGGTGCAGAACCAGCGTCTGCCCTGCTCATCCGGAAGGATTTTCTCCCTGGACAGCTCTGGATTGCCGAAATACTCCAGGATAACTGCATCCGTAAAGACGCACAGCTCACCGGTTTCCCCCTCGGCAGCCTCATTCCGGTTATCATCCAGCACCTTCACATCGGTAAAAGGCAGCTTCTTGAAGTCACTGGGGTCAGAATCCCCGTCCTTCTGGGAGTCCCATACCACCATAGTGGCGGTCTCCGAGGAGCCGATCACGTTGATGACCCGAATACCAAGCCGCTGAACGAAAATATCCGCCAGCTCCTTGGGCAGTACCTCGCCTGCAAAGTAACATATCCGGACGCTGGAAAGGTCGTACTTGTCAAAGTCCGGGGTGGACAGCAGAACCTTTGCCAGGGTGGAGGTCAACTGGATCACACTGATGTGATACTTTTGTACGGTTTCCAGAAAGGTAACCGGATTGAACTGGGGCTGATACAGCACGGTGCCCCCCTTGAGGGTCATCTGCAGTCCCATGCCGAAGCCTCCCTGGTGGTACAGGGTCATGCCCAGCATCATCACATCATCCGCGGTAAAGTGCAGATAGGAGCCCATGTCCTCCTGGGAGACCAGGAAGCCCTGATAGGGCACGGCCAGCACCTTGGGTGTGCCGGTGCTTCCGGAGGTGCAGGCAAGGGACATCACGTGTCCCTCCTGGGGCATATAGGGTTCACATAGGGTGCTGCACCAGTTATCCAGGAATTCTTCTTCGGTGATAAAGACATCATGGGCCGGCAGCGCCTCCTTCGGCGCAAAGCAGATACACTTCTCCTGGGTCAGCTGCTCCGGCACCAGGGCGCTGACTGCGTCAATGATCCGGTTGTTGCGGTATTTCTCTGCCAGGAAGCAGATTTTTACAGCAGTGGCAGGAATCAGCCGGGACAGCTCCAGGCTGCCGCTCTGGGGGTCGATGGGCACAGGCTGTGCCCCGATGCGTACTGCGGACCAGTATACCAGATACCAGTCGATGCTGTTGGGCATAATGATGCCCACCTTGTCATCCGGTCGGATCCCCAGCTTCTGCATGCCGGAGCCAAGCTGTGCGGTTTTCTCCATAAACTCCCGGTAGGTCAGGGTGTTTTCGTCGATCCGCAGCAGCACCTTGTCCGGTGTCTCCTGGGCGTATCTGCCGTAATAGTCAAAAAATGTCTTGTTCATCTTATTTCCTTTCCGCCAGACGGTCTGCAAGAAAATCTGCTGCCCGATGCTTTACCCAGTGGAACTGTTCCCCCACCGGCATAGCGTGCATGATGGTTTCCTCGGAAACATAGGCGGGCTTTTCCGCAATATAAATCTTTTCCTTATATCCGGTGGCCTTGTTATACAGCCGCATGGAGGCGTCTGTGTCCATCCAGTTGTCATCATCGCTGTATGCCATCAGGAAGTCACAGGCAACGGTACCCTCCTCAATGCGCTTCATGCCCTCCAGGTAGTCGTCCGCATACTGGAAGGAGGACCACTTGCCCCGTTTCATCCAGACCGGGATGGCGTTCTGGTCGGCAAAATTCATCAGCAGGGGGAACAGGCTGACGCAGCATCTGGTTTCCGGATGCTTGGCGGAAGCACGGAATGCATAGCCGCCGCCCATGCAGAGACCGAAGTTTGCAAGCCTGTCCTGGTCAATATCCGGTCTTTCTGTCAGGAATGCATAAATGCTGTCAAAGGCAGACTCCAGCATAGGGCCGCCGCATTTGATGCCGTTCCGGATTACTGCTGCACCGGCGCCGGGCATATCCGGTGTGAGCACAGCCAGTCCCCGCTTTGTCAACGGATCCGCCAGCATCTCCAGTTCTTCCTTGCAGCTGCCGATGCCGGAATAGGTCATCACGCAGGGGTAGGGGCCGTGACTGCCGTCATCCGGAAAGTGGAGGTATGCGGGCAGCACCCCGTATTCTGTGTTAATCTCCACATATTCCACCCGGTTGTCGCAGCAGGCAATATACTGGCGGTATGCCTGGACAAGCCCGTCATAGATTTCAGCCTTCTTGTCAATATCCTCTGTGTTAATCATGAAGCAGGCATAATGGCATTCTGCTGCCAGCTTATAGTATTCCCGGGCAGAAATCCGGTGGCCGCTTTCGGCAGCCTGCCGGGCAAGGTCAGTATATTTGCGGATTTTTTCCGCCCACTCACCCAGCCACACGTTCTGGATCTGCTTGCCGCTCATCACCTTGATGCCGTCTATTTTCTTGAGAATGTATTCAATATCAAAGGGGTTTGCGCCGAAGATCATGGAGCGCGTTACCACAGGGTTCAGCAGGTCTCTGATCGCCCATTTCATATCTGTCAGTCCTTTCCGGTATATTTCCAGGCACTTTCACGTGTCATTTCCGTAAACTGCATATAGATCCGGTGAGGATCCACCCCGGTATGCTGCCGGAACAGGGTCAGCATCCGGTCTGCAAAAAGCTCCAGGAATGCCTGCTTCTGATCTGTATACTCCTGGGGCAGGATATAGCGGAACTCCGCAAAAAAAACAGTATCCGCCGTGCCGTTCATCCGCATATCGCAGGAGTCCAGCATAACCATCACCGCCGGCAGGGGCTTGCGCAGAAGCTCCGCAGCCGTTGCAGCAGTATCCAGCAGCAGGGCCTCCCGGGCTGCATCATCCAGGGGGCAGTTTGTTTTCAGTTGGCAAATTGGCATAGAACATCCTTTCTGTCAGGTGACGGCTTATTCGCAGCTGCAGAACACCAGGGAAGCGTTGTGACCGCCGAAGCCGAAGGAATTGGACAGGGCGGTGCGGATACGCTGGGCTCTGGCCTTGTTGGGAATATAGTCCAGATCCAGTGCAGGATCCGGCGTATCGTAGTGAATGGTGGGGGGGAGTATGCCTGTTTCGATGGCCTTGACACAGGCGATGGCCTCCAGTGCGCCGCCGGCTCCCAGGGTATGGCCGATGGCAGCTTTGATGGAGGATACGGGAACCTGGTATGCCCGCTCTCCCAGCAGGGACTTGATTGCCATGGTTTCGTACAGGTCATTCAGATTGGTAGAGGTTCCGTGGGCGTTGATATAGTCCAGCTCGTCCGGCCGGATACCCGCATTCTGCAGGGCTGCAGCCATAGTCAGTGCCATGCCGGTGCCGTTGGTCTTAGGTGCCGTCATATTGTGGGCTTCGCTGTTCATATGTGCGCCTGCCAGCCTGCAATAGATCCGGGCACCCCGGGCTCTGGCGGTCTGCTCCGATTCCAGAATCAGCGTGCCGGCGCCTTCTCCCATAATAAATCCATCCCGGTCCCGGGTAAAGGGACGGCAGGCGGTGGCGGGATCCGGATTCACGGACATGGCAAGAAGCTGGTTAAAGCCCTTGATGATGGAATGGGTTACGGTGTTGGAAACGCCGCCCACGATCACGGTATCATACATACCGGCTTCGATCATCTGCTTGCCCAGTGCCATGGCGTAGGCGGAGGAGGCGCAGGCAGTGCTTACGTTGAATGCGGCACCGGTAAGACCATACCGGATGGAAAGCAGTGCAGGCAGCTCACTGGGCATTTTCCGCAGGGTAATGTTCAGCGGACGGTCCAGCTCGGCATCCTCCAGGGAATTGTCAATGACGCCGTAGATGACCGCCACTCTGGAAGTGTCGCAGGCAGAAAAGTCAATGCCGCTGTCGGCAACTGCCTCTCCGGCACTGGCAAGGCCCGTCCGGGTTACCCGGGTTGTGGCGCTCAGCTGGCGCTTTTTCCAGTAACGGGCGGTTTCCGCCTCAAAGGTATCCGGAACCTGAGCCGCAACCTTAGTGTCGTGCTCTTCTGTAGAAATCCGGGTGATTGTGTCCATGCCGCATGCACCGGCAATCAGGTTATTCCAGTATTCCGGAACGGTATTGCCGATGGCAGTCACTGCCCCCAGCCCGGTAATTACAACTTGATTCATATTCACACCTCAGCGTAAAGTTTGTTCCCACGCCGGCTGTCCGGCGGGTTGATAGGATGCAAAGCCTGTGGCTTCATAAAAATGCTGCAAAACAGCAGACAGCTGTACTGGCCCGTATGCAGCATACAGTGCCGCAGGGGTCTCTGCCAGTCCCAGGGTTTCCTGGATGGCCCGGCAGAACAGCGTCCGGTCTCCCTGGTAATCCGCCAGTGCCCGGCTGATCTCATTGAGCAGCAGCGCGGTCATGTCCGCCGCTGCACCGGAAGCATCCGCCTCCGTGTCCGGCATGTGCTCTGCCGCATAATCCAGAAAAGCAAGGGGCGTTTCCGGACATCCTCCGGCGATCAGCTCCTGCATGGCAGAATGACCGTATATCAGCAGTTCCCGGTTGCGGGGGATGCGGAACCGGTCGGGATCGGCACCCATTAGCCCCAGTCCCACACTGTCCAGAATCTCAAATACGGGAGCTGTGGGCATCAGGCCGGACAGCGCCTTGTTCAGCTGTGCCGGGCTGACGCCGTACTGCCGGAGCAGCACAAAGCCGTGTGCCACAGCACAGGACAGGATCTGGTTCAGATACATGTGGTATGCACCTTCAAGAGGCAGGGGCTCTTTGCCGATGCGCTGCACCAGCCGGAAAGCGGCGTCGGCAGTCTGCGCCGAGGTTTCCGGCAGCAGGTTGACCTCTACAAAGCCTGTCAGCCGTACCGGGTAGAAAAAGTGCAGACCGGTGCAGCGGCCGGTATGCTGAACCGGAGCGAATACTTCAGCCACCGGCAGGGAAGAGGTATTGGTCAGCAGCAGGCAATCCGCCGGTACGATCTGTTCCAGCTTTGCAAACAGTGCCTGTTTTGCAGCAAGATCTTCCGTGATGGCTTCCAGCACCAGGCTGCAGCCCGCCAGATCCTCAGGGTCAGCCGTAAAGCGCACAGCCTGCTTCCGGTCAGCAAGCTGCTGTTCTGTCAGCAGACCCCGCCGGTGTTTCCTGTCCAGCTGCTTCTGGACTGCGGCAGCATGCTTTTCCGTGTTGATGGGCTCCAGCACCACAAACTCATCCTCCCGGAGCTTGTCGAACAGGAGATTGAAAATATCCTGCCCCATTTTGCCAAAGCCGGCAATTCCTAATTTCATGTGTTTGCTCCTTCATTCAGATACTGCCGGAGCAGCTGGCCCCAGTCCGCTCCGGAAAAGTTTTCGCAGTGGCCGGAGATCCAGTCGATCAGCTCCACGGCCCGGGCATAGCCTTGCTTCTTGTCGCAGAGCAGATCCGCCCAGCCCAGTGCATAAGCGGTTTCCGCCGGGATCAGCTCGCCGGACATCACCAGTCTGTATGCTGCGGACATGCCGCACAGCTCGATGGTTCTGGCCACGCCTCCCAGAGCCGGCAGAATGCCGAAGGTGGATTCGGGCTGGCCGACCCGGGCATTTTTTTCACAGATCCGGTAATGACTGTTGACAGCGATTTCACTGCCGGAGCCGATACAGAAGCCGGTCACTACGCTGACCACCGGAAAGGGCAGGCTGCGCAGAAAGGTGAACAGCTGCTTTTGCCGGCAGTGGGAGGGGGGCAGATGTACCCCGTCAAAGGGCTCCCGGGCAGAGCGCTCTCCCAGGGCGTCCACATCGGCGCCCACGCTGAAATGCCTGCCGCCGCCCCGGATAATCAATCCCCGGATGCCGGGCTGGGTGCTGCGGCTTTGGATCTGTTCCATGACGGCTTCATATTCCTGAAAGAAAGCTCCGGTCATCAGGTTATTGCCCGGAGCGGACATGGTCAGGGTCAGAATGCCGGCTTCTTCGGTCAGCACAAAGGAAAGCGGTTCAGACATGGCTGTTCCCTCCGTTCTTTGCGCCCATGAGCCGGTAAAAGGCAAAGGATTCCCGGTTCAGTACATCCTGTGCCGAGCCCTGCCGGGCGCAGATAAAGCATGCGGTGATTTCCGCCGCCTGTTCCGGGGTCTTTCCGGCAAAGAGCTTGTCCGTCAGTGCAGCTGCACCAGCGGGAAAGGACTCCGCTTCTTCCGTGAGCATACAGAATTGCTCCGCATTTCTTCCGCAGAGCAGGGTGCGCTTCTCTGCCGGGCACTGGCCGGTAAAGGGGCGGGCGCTGATGCGCAGATCAAAGGCGGCAAGCAGGGAAGCCGGAAAGAGATTCGGATCCTCTGCGGCTGCCGCCGTCAGGAAGGGAGCTTCCGTCAGCCAGGCTGTCACAGCAGCCTCCTGTGCAGGCTCCCCAAGAAAAAAGCCGTCGGTCAGGTACACCAGCAGCATGCAGGGTGTTCCCAGCCGGTCCCGGCTCTGGAATACTTCAAACAGGGAATGGGCATCCGTGACGGTGGTCACGAATGGGGTGGTTTCAATCTTCATTGCATTCTTGCTCCATCAGTTCTCGGGCTGCCTGGGGAATATCACAGATCATCCGCTCTCCATTGACATAAGCGAGCTTGCCCTTAATCCGGCATGCGGTCAGCCCGGTTTGAACCTGTATAACGGTGTGGGTATATTGAATCAGACCGGCAGAGCAGTGCATCTCTGTTTCGATCCGCACCTGATCCAGCAGGTGCAGCTCGTGGATGTACCGCAGGCTGGTTTCCAGGATCACAGGAAACAGCCCCTCCTGCCGGAGCAGCTGCACCAGCCCGTATCGGTTCAGGCAGTGCCACATGGCGGTTTCCGCATAATTCAGATATACGGCGTTGTTCACATGCCCGAAGGAGTCCAGTTCATAGCCCCGGACAGTCAGCTCACAGGTGCTTTTCATGGGTTCTGGTTCGCCTCCCCAAGGACCCGCTCAAAGCCGCCTTTAGAGGGATCCTCCTCACCGGCTTCCGCACGGCGGAGGGTCTCCAGTACAGTGCGGATCTGCAGGGCCGTATTGCTGCCGATCAGCTCCCGGAGAAAGGCCTTGGCAGGCTCCAGAGGATTTTTTTCCTCGCATACGGCAGTGACCAGTCCCAGCTTCAGGGCGTCCTGTGCGTTGAGCATTTCCCCACGCAGGCACATGGAAATGGCCTTTTCCTTTCCCAGAAGCCGGTACAGCCGTTCCATGCCGCCCATGCCGGGCACTACTCCGTGCATAATCTCGGTGAGGCCGAGAAAGACGTTGGGCGCGCAGATCCGGAACTGACAGCTCAGGGCAATCTCCAGCCCGCCTCCGAAACAGCCGCCCTGAATGGCAGCTGCTGTCAGGATGGGCAGCTGTTCAATGCTCCGCAGCAGCCTGCGGGCATCCTCCAACTTCTGGGAAATTCCGTTGTCTGCGGCATCCTTAAACAGGGATACATCGGCACCGTGGGAAAAATGTCTGCCCTTTCCGGTGATAATCAGTCCCTTGATCCCGGGATTGGCAGCCAGCCAGTCCAGCAGTGTGTTCCGGTCTATGAATTCCGGCTGGGACAGGAGATTTTTCGGTCCGTTGTCCAGGGTCAGAACCGCCAGCTCCCCCTCTGTCTCCAGTGTGGATAAATTGGATCTGAGCATGGCGGCTTACTGGTTTACAATGTCGTTGCCGTACTGATATACCTTGCAGAACATATCCACCACATCGGACATAGTATCCATGGGTGCCTTCAGCATATACTTGCCGATGCTCTGGAGCTTCACATCCAGGTCGTATTTTTCTGAGGTCATTTCAATCAGCTCCACAAACATCAGGGAATCACTGCCCAGATCCTCCTGGGGATTGGTGTCCATGGTGATTTCGTTTCTGTCCACTTCGCATTCCTCAGCATAGTAGTCGAAGATCATGTCTGTGATTTCCTGTCTGATTTCCTCGGTAATTTCTCTCATTGCTTGATTCCTCCATATGATTTTGGACTGCACTGCCTGAAAGCAGTGCGGATCATTTATGAAAACTTATACGTCCGAAAGCGTATAAATTTTACATCTTCTGCTGCGGAGCCGGGAGAATTTCTTGACGGCGCCGTTTGCGCTGACGTCGTAGAATTCTGTTACGCCAAGCTGCTCCAGTTCCCGGATGGCAAGATCCCACCGGATAGGGGTCATCACATTGCGCTGGTTTTCCAGCATAATATCCTCTCCACGGGTCAGAATCCTGTTGTCAAATACGGACAGAATGGGGTGAACAGGATCCTGATAGTCTATAGAACCGCAGAAATCCACATATTCCTGGGCGTATTCCGCCATAACCGGGTGGTGATAGGCAACGCCGGTGCCGAAGGGGATAGCCTTGAGCGCACCTTCCTCCAGCATCAGCTCCAGTGCCCGGCGGACAGCCTCCGTTCTGCCGCTGATCATGGTACAGAACACGGAATTGCCGCTGCCGATTACAAGCTCTTCCCGGGAAAAACGGGGGAACAGCAGCTTTTCGGCGTCCTCATAGCCAAAGCCGATGACCACCCCCATGTCCAACTCCATGCCTGCTGCAGCAAGGTTCTGCATGGTGGTACGATTCATCAGAATAATTTCGTGGGCAAAGGCATCGGGTATGGAGCCGAAGCATGCGCTGATGCTGACGATGCCGGAGCTGTACCCGGCGCCGATGTCCGGGATGATGCCCAGCTGTGTATAGTGGTCGAATACCACCCGGTCGCACAGCAGGGAGATCAGCCATTCTGCAACCCGGCGGTCAAAAGGGGTATTCTGCTCCAGGTCAGTGTGCAGACCCAGCCGGGAAAACTCTGCATCCCGGTCTGCAAGATAGCGCTCCATCAAAGGCGCCGGCAGGTTAATCAGCAGTTTTTCCGGCTTGGAGCCGATTCCGTTAAATAAAAATGCTTTTTTATATGTATCCACAGGATTCTCCTTAACGGTTTTCTGTTACTATGCTAACATCCCTAGCGAATTCTGTCAATAAAAGATGGAGCTTGTCCGGATAAGTTTGTATAGTCATACAAAGCAACAGCATGAAATCAACAACAATTTATGAAAAAAGCAAATTATACTAAAAGTATACCAAATGAAAACAAAAAAGCCTCTCATCCAGCGGAATGAGAGGCCGGGCAAACGATTCAATCCACCTTGTCCACCTTCATCAGGTTGGTGGTGCCGGAAATGCCCAGGGGCAGCCCGGCTGTGATGACAACCATATCCCCGGTGTGGATGTAGCCCGCCTTCTTGGCAGAATCCACAGCGTGCTGCAGCAGCTCGTCGGAATTGGTTTCCTCCTGAATCATCAGGGGCATAACCCCCCAGGACAGATTCATCTGGCGGCAGACCCGCTGACTTGGGGTACAGCTGATGATGGGACAGGTGGGCCGGTATTTGCTGATGAGCCGGGCAGTCTGGCCCTGCTTGGTCACCGTGACAATGGCCTTTGCGTTCAGGTCGTGGGCGGTGGTTACGGTGGCGTGGGAAATGGCAGTTGCAATATTGCAGAATACGTCAGCCTCCCGGCGGGAGAAGCGCTTTTTATAGTCAATGTCGTCTTCGGTGGTCTGGGCGATCAGCGCCATGGTCTTGACGGATTCCACCGGGAAGGCGCCGGCAGCAGTTTCGCCGCTGAGCATAATGGCGCTTGTGCCGTCGTAAATGGCGTTGGCCACATCGGTGATTTCCGCACGGGTGGGGCGGGGATTACTAATCATGGATTCCAGCATCTGGGTGGCGGTAATCACCTGCTTGCCCGCGTTGTAGCCCTTGTGGATCAGCTCCTTCTGGATGGCGGGAATCTGTTCAAAGGGGATTTCTACCCCCATATCTCCCCGGGCAACCATAATGCCGTCTGCCGCCTCCAGGATTTCGTCGATATTCTCCACACCCTCCAGGTTCTCGATCTTGGCAATGATGCGCACGTCGAACCAGCCCAGACTCTGGGTAAATTTGCGCAGGTAATTGATGTCTGCGGCGGTGCGCACAAAGCTGGCTGCAATGAAGTCAAAGCCCTGCTTGGCGCCGAACTCCAGATCGTTCATATCTGCATCGCTGAGAAAGGGCATGCTAAGCTTGACCCCGGGCACGTTGATGCCCTTGTTGTTGGAAAGCACGCCCCCGTGGATAATCCGGCAGACAATGTCGGTTTCCGTAACCTTTTCTGCCAGAAGCTCTACCACGCCGTCATTGATGAGGATCCGGTTGCCGGCGCTGATGTCATGGGGCAGCCGCTTGAAGGAAACACAGCCCTCCCTTGCATTGCAGAGAATCTCCCGGGTGGTCAGGGTGTAGGTATCCCCATCCTGGATCTTCACCGGCGCATCCTGTTCAAATCTGCCCAGCCGAACCTCCGGCCCCTTGGTATCCAGCATGGTGGCGATGGGAAGATCCAGTTCCTTGCGCAGGCGGCATACCATATCGAAGCGGCGCTTCTGGGTTTCATAGTCTCCGTGGGAAAAGTTGAAGCGTGCCACATTCATGCCGCTTTTCATCAGATCCCGGAGCACATCGATGGAGTCCGTTGCAGGGCCCACTGTACAAACGATTTTCGTTTTCCGCATAGCATTGTTCCTTTCAGGCATAAGTGACTTTTTCTTGTACTTATTTATAAGTATACAGGATTCTCACGGAAACGTCAAGTTATATTCTGGTAAGAATACCGAGAAAACATGCGCTTTATGTTGAAAAACCGGGGATAGGCCTTGCGGGAGGGCTGATCGTTCGGCGGGGGGGACGGTTGACGAAACATGTCGAATATGGTATAGTAAGCTGATAGAATCGGAGGTGTATGTTATGACACACAGGTGCAGCGGAATGCCCCGGCTCTGGAAGGGGCTGCTGATATGGGCTGTGGTGCTGGCGGCAGTGAACGGAATTGCCTGGATCAGTCCGGCGCTATGTGACGCATACCGGCTGTATGTGTTCCATTACATATCCCGGGTGCCCATGGCGCTGACCAGTCCGGTGTCCATTCCCCTGGGGGAGGTGCTTGCCATCATTGGGGCAGTGCTGCTGTTCCTGGTGCTGCCTCTCAGCCTGCTGGCGGGCTTGTGCTATAAGCCCTGGCGGCGGAGGCTGGGCTGGTTCTGGCGCCGGTTCATTGCCTGGGCCGTGCTGATTGTCATGACCCTGCAGACCTTGAACTGCTTCCCGCTTTATCATTGCACAAAGCTGTCGGAGGTATACGGCGCATCGGAAACCGCCACCGCAGAGGAGCTGCTGGACACTTACGAAAAGGTGGTCCGCCAGATGGCACAGCAGATCGGGGAGCTGCCCAGGGATCCGGAAACGGGCCGCCCGGTTCTGCCGGCGGATATGGATCTGAATGCAGAAGCGGCGGCAGCCATGGGCCGGCTTTCCGACAGTCATCCGGAGCTGGCAGGTGCATATCCTGTCCCGAAGCGGTTCCTTTGTGTAAAGCTGTTCCGCTATGGGGGCACCATCGGTCTGTATTACCCCTATACCATGGAGGCGACCTGCTCTCCCTTGCTGACGGATTCCCACCTGCCGGTGACATTATGCCACGAGCTTGCCCATACCAAGGGCTTTCTGCCGGAGGATGAGGCAAATTTCCTTGCCTATCTGGCATGCATCGGCTCGGCGGACAGTATGTTCCGGTACAGCGGGTATCTGTTTGCCCTGGAGTATCTGTGGGATGAGGTGTGGAAACTGGACCCGGATGTTTACGAGGAACGGATCAACCAGATCGAAACCATGGTGCCTGGGGACATGTGGTGGGATCTGTACGAATACTATCCCCCGGAGATCCGGGAAGCGGATGAACAGGCGGACGAAGCGGAGCAGAAGCTGAGCGAGGCTGTGGAGCAGATGAACGATACCCTGACGGATGCCAGCATGAAGCTCAACGGTGTGGAGGACGGCATTCACAGCTATGACCGGGTGGTACAGCTGATGATTGCCTATTATCGGGATAAGGACGGGGACAGCTGACCCGGAAAAGAGAGAAAGGTCGGACGATGGAAGAAACAGAGCTTTTGGGAAGCAGGGCGGAAAAACGGCAGTTCCGGCGCATGGTGACGGCGCTGGTGGTGCCCATGGCCCTGCAGAATTTAATCAATGTGGCAGTGAATGCGGCGGATGTCATCATGCTGGGCAAGGTCAGCGAAACCGCACTGTCCGGTGCCTCCCTGGCAGGACAGGTGCAGTTTATCATGACCCTGATCTTTTTTGGCATTACCTCCGGGGCGGCTGTGCTCACTGCCCAGTACTGGGGCAGGGGAAACACCGCCGCCATTGAACGGATTATGGGCATCGCCATGCGGATTTCCCTGTGCGTGTCCGTGGTATTCACCCTGGCGGGAGTCTGTGTGCCGGAGCTGTGCATGCGGATCTTTACCGATGAGCCGGAGGTAGCGGCGGAGGGGGCCAGGTACCTGCGGGTGCTGTCCCTTACCTTTCCCATCATGGCAGTCACCATTATCTATCTGAATATTATGCGCAGCGTGGAGCGGGTGGTGATTTCCACGGTGGTTTATTCTGTATCCCTGGTGCTGAATGTGCTGCTGAACGCATTGCTGATTTTCGGTCTGCTGGGTCTTCCGGCGCTGGGCATCGTAGGTGCGGCAGCTGCAACCCTGGCTGCCCGGATGCTGGAGCTGGTGATCGTGCTGCTCTATGCCCGGCGGAAGGATCACCAGGTGCATCTGCGGTTCCGGAATCTCTTTGTCCGGGACGCTGTACTGTTCAAGGATTTTCTCCACTATGCCCTGCCGGTGATCCTGAACGAGCTCATGTGGGGCGCAGGCTTTTCCATGAACTCCGTCATCATCGGCCATCTGGGCAGTCCTGCGGTGGCAGCCAACTCCGTTGCCCAGGTAACCCGGAATCTTGCCACGGTGGTGGCCTTCGGCGTGGCGAATGCAACGGCAATCCTGCTGGGCAGAACCATCGGGGAGGGGGACGTCAAGCGAGCGGAGACCTATGCAGGACGCTTGGTGCGGATTACCCTTGTCGCCGGAGCTGCGGCAGCCGGGGTGGTGCTGCTGGCACTGCCGGTGATGCACCGGGTCATGACCCTGTCGGAGCAGGCCCACAGCTATCTGACGGTGATGATGCTGGTCATGAGCTATTTCGTCTTTCTCCAGGCCTACAACACCACCATGGTGGTGGGGATTTTCCGTGCCGGAGGAGATACCCGGTTGGGACTCATCATTGATGTGAGCACCATGTGGGGCGGCTCCATCCTGCTAGGGGCCCTGTGCGCCTTTGTGCTGAAGCTGCCTGTGGAGGCGGTATATGTGGTGCTCATGAGCGACGAGGTCATCAAGGTGCCCATCACCACCCTCCGGTACCGACAGAAAAAATGGCTGAGGAATGTGACAAGAGAACTGTAGGCCCGCAGGAGGATTCTTACTGCATTTCCATTGGTAAAAATGCTTGCTTTTTTTCGCCGGATCCAGTATAATAGAAGCACAGCACCGTACAGTCTGTGCGGTGTCAGCGAAAAACGGCCGGAGCCGTGTATATGAAAGGAGTAATAGAAATGAAGAATGCAAAAAGACTGCTGTCCGGTCTGGTATCGGCGGCAATGTGCATGTCCCTGCTGCCTGCTGCTGTGATGACCAACGCTTCAGCAGAAGAAGCCGATAAGGTTCTGCTGCTGGGTGACAGCATTGCTTCCGGCTACGGGCTTGCCGAGGGAGAGTATTGCTACGGCGATTACATCAGCGAATACCTGGATGCGGAGCTGGTCAATAACGCACAGCCGGGTCTCACCACAGCCCAGCTGCTGGAACAGCTGAGTGAGGAAGCTGTTGCTGCGGATATTGCAGACGCTTCCCTGATCTGTGTGTCTATCGGCGGCAACGACCTGATCGACACAGTGGAGACCTATCTGTATTCCCTGCTGGATGCCTACAACGCCAAGAATGGCACTTCCCTGACGTTGAAGGAGTACATCAAGACCGTGGTTGCAGTGGATGATGATCTGCAGACCACCATGATCCTGAAGCTCACCTCCCTGCTGAACAAGACTGCCAATGCCTACAAGGCGAACATTGCGCAGATCGAGGCAGGACTGCTGGAGCAGAACCCGGATGCACAGATCGTGGTACAGACTGTGTACAATCCCGTCAATCTGCAGGATCCGGTAATCAACGGCGTGGATTATTCCGCCAAGCTGGCACAGATCCGCAAGTTTGCTTCCGAGCAGCTGCTGACCCTGAACAACGCACTGATGCAGACAGAGGGTCTGATTTATACGGACGTAAACGCTGCCTTCAAGGATACCGAGTGGGTATACACCAACATGGATCCGGAGAATGGCTTCTTCCAGATGGACATCCATCCCAATGCTCTGGGACATGCGGTGATTGCAGCAGAAATCCTGAACAGCCTGGAGGCTGAGGGCGGCTATTGCGCCCGGTTCAGCCAGGTGCTTGCAGACAGCGCAGACAAGCTCAGCGCTGCAGAGTATGAAAGAGTCAGCGGTCAGCTGGCAAATTACACAGCCACAGTAAGTGATTACATTGTATATACCATCGGTACCGTAGAGGGTCAGCCCGGCGATACCGTAAATGTGCCCATCACCATCACCGGCGACACAGGTACTGCGGGCATGGTACTGGAGCTGCAGGCGGATCCGGGTATCACCATCAAGCGCCGTATTGCGGGAGACGCATACGAAGGGGCGCCCCAGTGGAATGCCTCCACCCTTACGTATGTGTGGAACACAGGGGACGGCAGAAATGCAGTTGCCCAGGAGGGCGCAACCCTCGTGACTCTGCAGTTCACCATTGATGAGGATGCCGCCAACGGCCTCCACCCCATCAGCTTTGACACGGAGAAATGCGACATTGTGGACCAGGAGGGTACTCCGCTGGAGGTTGTCTTTATCGGCGGCGGCGTAATCGTCAGCGGCGCCACTACTCCGGACTACAAGCCCGGCGACGTGAATATGGACGGCTCTCTGACCGTTGCGGATGCAGTTACCGTGCTGCAGGCATGTGCAGAGGTGACTGCCGGCGGTGAAAATCCCCTGACCGAACAGCAGCAAAAGCTGGCGGACATGAACGGAGACTCCAATCTTTCCGTTGGCGACGCAGTAGATATTCTGATTACCATTGCTTCGTCCATGGTGGGCTGATCTCCTGAATACAAAGAAAGGCTGCGGGAAACCGCGGCTTTTCTTTTTGCCCGGCTTGCACTGGCGCCGGAAATGTGGTATACTGATTATCAGTTATGTGAAAATATGCCTCTGCGGCACCTCAGAAAGGAAGTACCATGATTACTGTTTCCAACGTAAGCCTTCAGTTCGGGGGCAATACCCTCTTTAAAAATGTGGATCTGAAATTCACCAACGGCAACTGCTACGGCATCATCGGCGCCAACGGTGCAGGCAAGTCCACCTTCCTGCGGATTCTCTGCGGGGATCTGGAGCCTACCACCGGGGAGGTCATCATCCCCAAAACCGAGCGGATCTCCGTGCTCAAGCAGGATCACTTTGCCTATGATGCCTATACGGTGCTGGATACGGTGATTATGGGCAACGCCCGGCTGTATGAAATCATGCAGCAGAAGGATGCTTTGTACGCCAAGGAGGATTTTTCCGAGGCGGACGGGGAGCTGGCAGCAGAGCTGGAGGGGGAATTTGCAGAGCTGGACGGCTGGGAGGCGGAAGCCAATGCATCCAAGCTGATCCAGGGGCTGGGGCTGGATGAGTCCCTGCTGTACCAGCAGATGTCCACCCTGACGGGCAACGAAAAGGTGAAGGTGCTGCTGGCTCAGGCCCTGTTCGGCAATCCGGACATTATTCTGCTGGACGAGCCCACGAACCATCTGGACATTGAAGCCATCCGCTGGCTGGAGGATTTTCTGGCGGAATACTTCGGCACGGTGCTGGTGGTGTCCCATGACCGGCATTTTCTGAACAATGTCTGCACCCACATTGTGGACATCGACTACACCAAAATCAAGATGTACGTGGGCAACTATGAGTTCTGGTACGAGTCCAGCCAGATGATGCAGCGGATGATCAAGCAGCAGAACAAGAAGGCGGAGGAGAAGATTGCAGAGCTGAAATCCTTTATTGAGCGGTTCTCTGCCAACAAGTCCAAGTCCAACCAGGCAACCTCCCGGCGGAAGCTGTTGGAAAAGCTTACGGTGGAGGAGCTGCCCGCCTCCAGCCGGAAGTATCCCTTTATCGGCTTCACCCCGGACCGGGAGCTGGGCAAGGAGATTCTCCAGGTCAGCAACCTGTGCAAGACTGTGGACGGAGTGCCCCTGCTGAATCATGTCAGCTTCACCCTGGGTCGCACGGATAAGGTGGCCTTTATCTCCGAGGATGAGCACGCCATTACCATGCTGTTCAAAATCCTGATGGAGGAGGAGCAGCCCGACAGCGGCAGCTTCAAGTGGGGCGTGTCCACCTCCGTATCCTACTTCCCGGTGGACAACTCTCCGCTGTTCAACGGCTGTAAGCTGTCCATTCTGGACTGGATGCGGCAGTTTTCCGCCAACGATGAAACCGAAACCTATCTGCGGGGCTTCCTGGGACGGATGCTCTTCTCCGGGGATGACATTTTCAAGCCGGTGGAGGTGCTGTCCGGAGGTGAGAAGGTTCGGTGTATGTTCTCCCGGATGATGCTGTACGGCTCCAATGTGCTGGTGCTGGATCAGCCCACCAACCACCTGGATCTGGAAAGCATCACCGCAGTGAACAACGGGCTGGAAAGCTTCAAGGGCGTGGTGCTGTTCTCCTCCCACGACCATGAGATGCTCCAGACCGTGGCAAACCGGGTCATTGAGCTGACCCCGGAGGGCTGCATTGACCGGCAGGGCACCTATGAGGAGTATCTGGAATTCCGGAAAACGAAAGAGGCGCAGTGAGCATGGAAACCTATAAGTATGATCTGCATGTGCATACAAAAGAAGGAAGCGCCTGCGGACAGGCAACCGGCGCTGAAATGGCGGAGGCTGCCGCCCGGCGGGGCTATGCAGGGCTGGTGATTACGGATCATTTCTTCAACGGCAATACCACCGCCTCCCCGGAGCTGCCCTGGGCGGAAAAGGTACAGCTTCTGGAGCAGGGCTATCTCCATGCAAAGCAGCGGGGGGAGCAGCTGGGGCTTGACGTCTTCTTCGGCTGGGAATTCGGCTACAGCGGTTCCGACTTCCTGACCTACGGGCTGGACACCCAGTGGCTGCTGGCCCATCCGGATGTACACAGGCTGCCCCTGTATGACTATCTGCAGCTGGTCCGGGCGGAGGGGGGCATGACCATTCACGCCCATCCCTTCCGGGAGGCATGGTATGTGCATGTGATGCGGTTGGTGCCGGAGCTGGAGGATGCGGTGGAGATTTACAATACCTCCCACCAAGATCCGGCGTATAATGAACGTGCCGCCTGGTATGCGGACACCTATGGGCTCACCGGGGTATCCGGCTCGGATGCGCACCAGCAGGAGGCGCTGAAGGGCGGCATTCTCCTGCCCCATCCGGTACACAGCATCCGGGAGCTGATGGCAGCCATCCGGAATAAAGAAATGACGGGACTTTGCACGGGTACGGGCGTGCAGCGCCTTGACAAATAAGCTGAACCTCGCTATACTGAAAGCATATGGATCGTGTAAAAGAAAGGAGAGACCGTTTCAGCGGTCGGAGGATACTATGGAGCCGGATGGCAGTCGAATATGGATTTACATTTTGCTGATTGTGGTGTTTGCCCTGCTCAAGGGATGGTATACGGCCTGTGAGTATGCGGTGACAGAGGTTAACGACAGCAAGGTCAAGACCCTGGCAGAAACGGAACCGAAGTATGCAAGACTGCTTCGGATGATCGAAGCACCCCAGAAGATGATGCTGGCGTTTTCCATGCAGCGGGCACTGTCCTGTGTGATGATTTCCATTCTGGCGGTGAGACTGCTGGATGCAGTGCTGGACTCCCGTCTGGAACGACAGCTGCTGCAGGGCCCGGCGGGAGGGTGGCTCCTGGCCGGACTGCTGCTGGCATTGTTGCTGGCGGTGACGGTGCTGATATCTGCTTTGACGGAGCAGCTGCCCAAACGGCTGGTTCACCGGCACATTGACGGTTTTGCGGTCACCTGTGTGGGCACAGTGCGGCTGCTGACCTGGCTGCTGACTCCGGTGGCATGGGTGGCCCGGGGAATTACCTTTCTGGCCTGCAAGCTGTGCGGTCTGCCCACGGATGACGTGCGGGACAGCGTGACGGAGGAAGAAATCCGGATGATGGTGGAGGCGGGAAACGAAACCGGCGCCATCGAGGAAAGCGAACGGGAGATGATCAACAACATCTTCGACTTCGGCGACACGGTGGTTTCCGAGGTCATGACCCACCGGACAGATATTATCGGGGCAGAGCTGCATGCAAAAATCGGGGATATTGTGTACCTGGCCATCAACGAGGGCGTATCCCGGATTCCGGTGTATGAGCAGTCCATTGATAACATTGTGGGCATTGTGTATGTGAAGGATCTGCTGTGCCTGGTGGGCTGCGAGCATTGTGAGGATTTCACCCTGGAGCAGTTCCGGCGGGATGCGCTGTATATGCCGGAAACCTGTAGGTGCAGAGATGCTTTTGAGCAGATGACCCGGGCCAAGCAGCAGATGGCGGTGATTTCCGACGAATACGGGGGGACTGCCGGTATTGTTACCATGGAGGATCTGCTGGAGCAGATTGTGGGCAGCATCCAGGATGAGTATGATAATGAGGCCTCAGAGCTGGAGCAGCTGCCGGACGGGGGCTATTCCGTGGACGGAGCGGCGGATCCGGAGGATATTCTCCCCAAGCTGGGGGTGAGCGTTCCGGAGGATAACCAGTATGACACCATGAGCGCACTGATGGTGGATCTGCTGGGGCGGATTCCGGAGGAGCAGGAGCGCCCGGTAATCGAGTATCAGGGGCTGAAGCTGACGGTTTTACAGACGGAAGACAATTGGATTTCCCGGATCCGGGTGGAACAGATGAAGCCCGCAGCAGAACTGACCAAATAGTATTTCAGAATGCACAAACAAAACCGTTTTTCAACAGCTTTGTTTGTGCATTGTTTTTTCGCGAAAACGCTTGACATTTTGCATCGCTCGTGGTATGATATTAAAGCTGTCACATGAGAGTGAAAACCTCTGAAAAAGAATTCAAAAAATTCGAAAAAAGGGGTTGACAAGCTCGAATAAATGTGATAGAATAAAAAAGTACCCCGCAGAGCGGGAAATGTGGTATCTTGAAAATTGAACAATACGAAACACGAAAAACCCTTGAAGATTCAAAGGATCGAAAGATCTATTGAGTTTAGGAAGTCAGACAAGACTTAAAAACGTACGAAAGTAATTGCGAGCGATTCGCAGATACAGGATT